>CAMCTC010000027.1 GCA_945878355.1 Bordetella parapertussis
CGCCAATCGATGAGGGAGCAGCGCGTTGATAGGGATCGCTGCGCGTGGGTCGTCGGCACCAGCCAGTTGCTTGACCACACCGACACAGTTGATCACGACGTCAGGCCGCACCTGCTCCAACAGAATCTTCAGGCCGGAGGTGTCTTGCAGTTCGTGGCCACTGACAAATTGAGCCCGATTCAGCTGCGCCTGTAAACCCGATACACCTGACAGTGTCCGTACTGAGCCGAACACCTCGTAGTGAGCGCTCTGGTCAAACCATCGCAGCACGGTATTGCCCAACATCCCGTTAGCACCCAGCACGAGCAGCCGGGATCTGATTTTCTCATTCATCATGGTTTGGCTGCGTTGCAGGCTCAGGCAAGGCGATGCTCAACCGTGTCGTTGCCAAGTAGGTGCATGCGCCGACATTGCAGGGCCGTCATCATGAATTTAGCCCTGTCTGCCTCACCTGACCGCGCTCTTGATGCCGGCAATCCCAATACCCAGTTGGTAAAGAATCTGGGTCCAGTCTTTGGCGCTCTGGATGAACGTGGATTTGTCGATCTCTTCGGGCACGAAGATGGTGTCGCCGGGTTCGGCGGGCAGCGAGCCGACCGAGCCGCGTTTGATGAACCAGCCGGCGCTGCCCAGACTGCTGACCACGCCGCCATTGGCGCGGATCACAAAGATGCTGGATTCGTCGGCGCCGCGGGTTGGTCCCCCGGATTGGCGCAGGTAGTCGGTCAGGACCTTGCCGCCAGTGTACAAATAGCTGCCTGAGTTGAACACGCTGCCGAACACGCCGACCACCGTGGGTTTGGGCGGTATGTAGAGTTTGTCGCCGTCCTCAAGCGCCATCTCGGGCAATTGGCCACCCTCTACCGTTATTTGAAGCACCACGCGGCCGCTCGGTTTGACAGCGCGCAGCCTTTCCACCAAGCGGTTTGTCGTTTGGGCGTTTGCAGATTGCGCCAGCGCATCGTCGCTGCTGGTGACGCGCTTGGAGGAACTGGCGCGGGCCATGTCGGTTTCCATGTCGCGCAATGCCCGGTCGTAATTTTGTTGCTGGGCCAGCCGAACGCTTTCGCGGTTGAATTCGGCACCGAACAAAAAAGCCCCTGGCGTCAATCCACCGGCCTGGATCAACAAGTCCAGCAGCGAGCTGTGGGCTGGCATCACGTATTCGCCCGGTTTGGCCACTTCGCCTTCGATGCGAACGCGTTTGTTCTGGCGCTGCACTGGCAAAGCCACGGTGAAGGCGTTGAAGGCGCGCAGCATATCGCCACTGCGCAGCGTCTGGCCGCGGGCAGCGGGCAGGTCGATCTGGGTCACCCGGGTGCTGTTGCGCTCGTCCAGTCGCTCGATGGCCAGCCGGCTGGTGTCGGCCACTGCCGCGAAGCCGCCTGCCATGCGCAGCGCGTCGTCGACGGTCTCGCCCGGCTTGAGTTCGAAGATCGCCGGGCGGTTGACGCTGCCAATCACCGCCACTTGCGGGCCGATCGCGCCGACATGGATCACGTCCTCGGCCTGCACCACTCGGTCGGCCTCGCGGTCGCCCTTGAGCAGCAGATCGTAGAGGTCGAAGGTGGCGACCAAGTCTTTGCCTCGGCGCAGCTGCACCGAGCGAAAGCTGCCCGCCGCAGACGGGCCACCGGCACGCATCAGGGTCTGGGCCAGTGTCGACAGGCTGCTGACCACTTGCACACCCGGGCGTTGGACGAAGCCGGTGACATAGACCCGCAGCCCGCGCAACTGGCCCAGCGACACGCTGAGCTGGAAGTTCTTGAACACCAGCGCGACGCGGCGGCTGATGACGTCGGACAGTTCTGCGTACTTCACACCCGAGACCATGATCGGCCCGACCCTCGGCACGTTGACGCGCCCGGACCGGTCGACCACCAGCCGCAGGTCGGCGTCGATCGATCCCCAGAGCGTCAGCACCAACTCATCGCCGGCTTGCAACAAGTAGTCGGGAGGTACGTTCGGGCTGTAATCGGGGGCCGACAGCGAGGCGAAGGGCCCAGTCAACAATTCAGTGCCGAAACGCCGGATTTCCAGGGGTCTCCCGTCTGGCTGCGGTGTGGCCTGCAAAGCGGCTTGGCCTTGGATATAGATCTCGAATTCGCCTGGTCGGTACGGTGCGGCGGGTGGTGCTTCTCGCTCGAGCTCGCCGGGCCGATAAAGTCGCTGGGCTTGGCCAGCTTGGCCCTCCTGCGCCCCGGGTACGCCTGCCTGGGTCGGTTGCCGCAGCCTGACCGGTCCGCCTGGTGCGGCTGTGGCATCGGCTTGTGCGGCCGCTTGTGCCTGCGCGGGATGGCCGCTCACGAGCAGTGCCAGGGTCAGCGACGCCGCCGCCAGAGTGCCCAGAAGTCGGGGCAAGCTGCGGGCCGAGGTCTGCTTGAAAGTCAGGTTCATGGGTCTAGGCTTTCGGTGGCGCCGCCGCCTTGAGTTCTGATGCAAATCGCTGCGCCTATGGCACGTTCTTTGTGCTGGCGGTGTCGGATTGAGGGCGCGATTCTACTGGAGCAGTTCGAGCACTCCGCTGCTTGCGCCGTCATTTGGTGCGGCCGATAGAATCCCGCGCGATGGACATCTTCCTGACCGCGTTTATCACTTCGATCATCGCGACATTGCTGCTCGTTCGCCGTGCCAGGAATGGCGGGCATCGTCTGAAGGATCACGACCTGTCGGGGCCGCAGAAGTTTCACTCGGCGCCGGTGCCGCGGGTCGGTGGCTTGGGCATCCTGATCGGCGTGCTGGCAGCGTTGTTGGTGATGCTGCTACGCCACCCCGACATCGCCGGCAAGGCTGTGCTGCTGCTGCTGTGTGCAGTGCCGGCCTTTGGTTCGGGCTTGACCGAAGACCTGACCAAGACGCAGAGCCCCCAGCGGCGTTTGTTTTTCACCGCTTTATCTGCCGGGCTGGCCGTGGTGGCTGTTGACGGTGTGATCGCGCGCACCGATGTTCCGGGCTTGGACTGGGTGGTGTCGTTCCCGATTTGTGCTGCGGCGCTGACCATTTTCATGGTTGCCGGATTGGCCAATTCGGTCAACATCATCGATGGTTTCAACGGCTTGGCGTCAATGTGTTGCGTGCTGATGCTTATCAGCATCGGCTATGTCGCATTTCATGTCGGCGATACGCTGGTGCTGGCCTTGTCGGTGGCCGGCGCTGGCGCGGTGCTGGGTTTCTTTGTCTGGAACTTTCCTGCCGGTCTGATTTTTCTGGGGGATGGTGGGGCTTATTTCCTGGGTTTTTACGTTGCCGAACTGGCGATCTTGCTGCTGCACCGCAACCCATCGGTGTCGCCGATGTTTCCGGTTTTGGCGTGCATCTACCCCTTGTTCGAGACGGCGTTTTCGATCTACCGCCGCGTGATGCTGCGCAAGCTGCCGGCGGGCATGCCCGATGGCATTCATCTGCATTCACTGATTTACCGCCGCATCATGCGCTGGGCGGTGGGCCGGCAATCCAGGCGCTCGCAGACCCGGCGCAACTCGATGACCTCGCCTTACCTGTGGCTGCTGTGCATGATGGCGGTGTTGCCCGCCATGCTGTTTTGGGACAACACGCCGATGCTGCTGGCCTGTATTGGAGTATTCAGCCTGACGTACATCACGCTGTACTGGCGCATCGTGCGTTTCAAGGTGCCGCGCTGGATGATCACCAAGCGCTGAGGAGCAGTTGCTGGCGCGACGGCCACAAACTCAGTGCGACGCCGCGTTCAGCCGCAGACAGTCAAGCCTTTTAAAATGGTCGAAGTCTCTGTCGAAGGTCACCAGTTTCCAACAGTTCGAACAGGGCAGCGTTGGAAAACTGCTTGACCGAGAGCGGTTGATCCAGCACAAGTTTGGGAAGCGGACTGCGCGAGCGCAGCGACGCCGGGCTTACGGCGGGTGACTGCAGCCCGCGCTCCACAAGCGCCAAAACCAACTGCTTGAGGCTGGTTCCTTCAAGGGCTGCTTGGGCCTTCAGTTGCCTCAACAGTGCCTCAGGCAGATCTATTGTGGTTCTCATCACTGCAATTTAGCATCTTGATGCGTTTGTGCGCAGCAGGCCCGACATTGCCTCAACTCGGGCGAGCAGCCTATCGGGACCGGGTCTTACAGCCCATCGGGACCGGGTCTTAAGTTTGAAGGGCCTTTCGCGCTTGATCTAGCTTGCGTCAAGTCGCCGCGAAGCGATGCTGATCGATCGCTTGCTTGGCCCCCAGGCTGGCAGCAAACCAGGCCGCTGCCTCGACCAGGCCCTGCGAGATGTCGTGGCTGGGTTGGTAGCCTAGCAGCGATTGCGCTTTGCTGATGTCGGCGCGCGAGTGGCGCACGTCGCCGGCGCGGAACGGCCGGTGTTCGGGCGCTGCGGCGTGCAGGCCGGGCCGCATCGCCGACAGCGCTTGCACCAGCATCTGGTGCAGGCCGGTCAGGCTGGTCTGGTCGCCGACGGCCACGTTGTAGACCTGGTTGACCGCCGCCTCGTCGGTCACGGTGGCCGCCAGCAGGTTGGCTTGCACCGCGTTGGCCACGTAGCAGAAGTCGCGGCTGGTCTGGCCGTCGCCGTTGATGTAGACCGTCTCGCCCTTGAGCAGTGCGGCGGCCCAGCGCGGGATGACCGCCGCATAGGCGCCGTCGCGGTCTTGGCGCGGGCCGAACACGTTGAAGTAGCGCAGGCCCGTGGACGCCAAGCCGTAGCTGCGGGCAAACACCTCGGCGTAGAGTTCGTTGACGTATTTGGTCACCGCATAAGGCGAGAGCGGCTTGCCGATGCGGTCTTCGACCTTGGGCAGGCCCGGATGGTCGCCATAGGTCGAGCTGCTGGCGGCGTAGACGAAGCGCTTGACGCCGTTGTCTCGCGCGGCCACCAGCAGGTTGAGAAAGCCGCCGACGTTGACGGCGTTGCTGGTGATCGGGTCGGCAAGCGATCGCGGCACCGATCCCAGTGCGGCTTGGTGCAGCACCAGTTCGACGCCGGCGCAGGCGCGTTGGCCATCGGCGAGATCGCGGATGTCGCCTTCGATGAAGTTGAAGCCGGCCCAGGCGGCTTCGCCAACATTGGCGCGCACCTCGTCGAGGTTGCGGCGATGGCCGGTGGCGAAGTTGTCGAGTCCGTTGACACGCTGGCCCAGCCTGAGCAAGGTCTCGAGCAAGTGGCTGCCGATGAAGCCGGCCACGCCGGTGACGAGCCAGCGGCGCGGTTGCTCGCGCAGTTGCTGCTGCAGCATCGCATACGGCGATGCCGCGTCTGAGCTCGGTCGCGGGCTGGCGAGGCCAGGGCTTGCGGAATCGGTGTGAGGGGTGGCGCTGTGTTCAGTCAAAACAGTTCGGCCTCGATCAGCAAAGGGGCCACGGCATCCTTGGGTGCCAAGCGCGGCAACAAGTCGGCGGGCCATTCGATGCCGATCGCGGGGTCGTCCCAGCGGATCGCGCGCTCGCAGGCCATGGCGTAGTAACTGGTGGTCTTGTAGAGGAAACGGGTGTCATCGTCGAGCGCGACGAAGCCATGGGCAAAGCCCTCGGGGATCCACATCTGCTGGCGGTTGGCCGCGCTCAAGGTCGCTGAGACCCATTGGCCGAAGCTGGGCGAGCCGCGTCGGATGTCCACCGCGACGTCCAGCGCCGCACCCTGCACCACGCGCACCAGCTTGCCCTGCGGGTGCGGCGGCAGCTGGTAGTGCAGGCCGCGCAGCACGCCTTGGGCCGATGCGGATTCGTTGTCCTGCACGAAGGGCCGCGGTGGCGTCAGGCCGAGCGCGGTCAGTCCGTCGTTGAAGCGCTGCTGGCTGAAGCTCTCCATGAACCAGCCGCGGTCGTCTGAAAACACCTTGGGCTCTATCAGCACGACTTCGGGCAGGCGGGTGGCAGTGAATTTCATCGGGTGGGCGGTCGGGTTGATGCGTTTCTCAGGCGAGGTTCAGTGCTTCGCTGAGCATGCGGTCGACGCCGCAGCGCCAGTCGGGCAGCGTCAGGTCGAAGGTCTGGCGCAGTTTGTCAGTGGCCAGCCTCGAGTTCAAAGGCCGCTGAGCCGGCGTCGGGTAGTCGCTGGTGGCGATGGCTTGGACAGCTTGCGGCGCGCATTTCAGCGCGACGCCGCGCTGTTGCGCCCAGCCGATCACATGGCGGGCGTAGTCGAACCAGCTGACCTCGCCGCTGGCTGTCGCGTGGTAGGTGCCACTGACACTCGCGTCGGCACTGGCACGGCGCAGCACATGGGCGCCGATGTCGGCCAGCAGGTCGGCGCCGGTGGGCGCGCCGACTTGGTCGGCGATCACGCGCAGGCTGTCGCGCTCGGCGGCGAGCTTGAGCATTGTGCGGGCGAAGTTGCCGCCGCGCGCGGCGTGGACCCAGCTGGTGCGCAGGATCAGGTGGTGGCAGCCGCTGGCGCGGATCAGGTCTTCGCCGGCGAGCTTGCTCTGGCCGTAGACGCTGAGCGGGCCGGTGGGGGCGGCTTCATCGCGAGGCTGGCCGCCGCTGCCGTCGAAGACGTAGTCAGTGCTGTAGTGCAGCAGCCAGCCGCCGAGCTCGGCCATCACCTGGGCGATCGCGCCGGGCGCCAGCGCGTTGATGCGCCGAGTTAGTTCGGGCTCGCTCTCGGCCTTGTCCACCGCGGTGTAGGCAGCGGCATTGACGACGACATCGGGCCGCAGCGCGCGCAAGGTGTCGGCCAGTCGCTCAGCTTGGGTCAGATCGCCACACAGCGAGGGGTCTGACGCAAGACTGCGAGGCAAGGCGAGCACCTCACCCAGCGGGGCCAGCGAGCGTCTGAGTTCCCAACCCACCTGACCGTCTGGCCCCAACAGTACGATTTTCATGCGAGGCGTTTGTGGCAACTTTCGGTGGCGCGAGCGCCGGCTTGGCGCTGCTGAGCGGTCTTTGCAGCTGGGCCGGTTCTTGCGGCTCAGTCTTTCTCATTTTAGGGATACGCGAGCCTGGGAATTCGCAGGGACGATTCGCGATGCAGAGAAATTCACGTGTCGGCGATAATAAGCGGTTAATGACCAACATCAACACCCTTGCCGATCCGGCCACCGCAGCCCAAGAGCCGGTGATTGAACCCGTCCCGCAGCGATTCGAGACCTTGGCGCTGGACGCCAAACTGCTGCGTGCGGTGACCGATTCGGGCTACACGGCGATGACGCCGATCCAGGCCAAGGCGATCCCGCTGGTGCTCGAAGGCCGCGACGTGATGGGTGCGGCGCAGACCGGCACCGGCAAGACGGCGGCTTTCTCGCTGCCGCTGCTGCAGAAGATGATGAAGCACGAGACGGCCTCGATGTCGCCGGCGCGGCACCCGGTGCGTGCGCTGGTGCTCACGCCGACCCGCGAGCTGGCCGACCAGGTGGCCAACAACGTCAAGACCTACGCCAAGCACACCCAGCTGCGCTCGATGGTGGTTTTCGGCGGCATCGACATGAAGCCGCAGACCGCCGAGTTGAAAAAAGGCGTGGAGGTGTTGATCGCCACGCCGGGCCGCTTGCTCGACCACATCGAGGCCAAGAACTGCGTGCTCAACCAGGTCGAGTACGTGGTGCTCGACGAAGCTGACCGCATGCTCGACATTGGGTTCTTGCCCGACCTGCAGCGCATCCTGAGCTTTCTGCCCAAGACCCGGCAGACGCTGCTGTTCTCGGCCACTTTCTCGCCTGAGATCCGCAAGCTGGCGCAGAGCTATCTGCAAGACCCGATCACCGTCGAGGTGGCGCGGCCCAATGCCACCGCGACCAATGTCGAGCAGCGCTTCTACAGCGTGTCCGAGGACGACAAACGTGCGGTGATCCATCAGCTGATCAAGACCCGCTCGTTGACCCAGGCGCTGGTGTTCGTCAACTCCAAGCTCGGCGCTGCGCGGCTGGCGCGATCGTTCGAGCGCGAAGGTCTCAAGACCGCAGCGCTGCACGGCGACAAGTCGCAGGACGAGCGGCTGAAGTCGCTCGACGCGTTCAAGCGCGGCGAGGTCGACGTGCTGGTGGCCACCGACGTGGCAGCGCGCGGCCTGGACATCGCTGACTTGCCGGCGGTGTTCAATTTCGACGTGCCGTTCAACGCCGAGGACTATGTCCACCGCATCGGCCGCACCGGTCGCGCAGGCGCTTCAGGCCTGGCGGTCACCTTGGTCGACCCGGGCGATGTTCGATTGGTCGGCGACATCGAGCGGCTGATCAAGAAGAAGATCGATCTCGAGGCTTTCGAACTGGTTGATGACCGGCCGCGCCGCCCGCCTTATCGCGCCCGTGAGGGCGACGAGCGTCCAGCGCGAGACGCCGAGCGCGCGCCGCGCGAGTTCGACCGCCCGCCGCGCGACCTGGAGCGCTTTGCGCGCGAGCCCGAGCGTTTCTCGCGCGACGCTGACCGGCCGCGCCGCAGCTACGCTGCGCCGCCGGCCGATCCGTTCTTTGACAAGCCTTATGAGCCCGATGCGGTGTCGCAAGACCGGCCGGCCTGGGATCAGAAAGCCGCGGTCCCGGCGCCTGCGCGTGGGCTGTCACCCAACATCCGCAGCAAGCACAAGGTGGGTTCTTTGCTGGGTGGCGGCAAGGCCTGATCGCCTGGGATTGGCTGTGCCTATCTCGGCGTTGTGATTGTGCGTTGGCCGTCCTGACGCTTCAACCCGCCAGCCACAGAAACACCGCCGGTAGTCGGCCGCCCAGCGCAGGCCCCGGCGCGCTGCGCCACTGCTGCGCGGTGCGGGTTTCGCAGCGGCAAGCCGGTAGCGTGAGCCCGCTGGCGACCGCCAGTCTCGTGCCGGGTTGCAAGTGCTCGGCCAGCGCGCTCAGCAGCGCGTCGTTGCGGTAAGGCGTTTCGATCGCGATCTGGGTCTGGCCCAGCCGACGCGACAGCGCATCGAGCTCGCGAATCCGTGCGGCACGCGACGCGGCATCGACCGGCAGGTAACCGACAAAAGCAAAGCTCTGGCCGTTCAGTCCGCTGGCCGCCAGTGCCAGCAGCAAGGAGCTGGGGCCAGCCAGCGGTTCGACAACGATGCCCATCGCATGCGCCACCTGGACCAGCGCCGCACCCGGGTCTGCCACCGCAGGCAATCCGGCCTCGGACAGCAGCCCCAGGTCGTGACCCGCCAGCGCTGGCGCCAGCAAGGGCTTGAGGTCGGGCGATGCGCTGCGCGCCGCGGCGCCGCCTTTGGCGGGCCGCGGCAACTCGGCGATCTGGATCTGCTGCAGCGGCAGCGCAAGAGGCACCAAGCGGTCGACCCGTTTGAGCAGCGCGCGCGTCGTCTTGGCGTTCTCTGTCACCCAGTAAGCCAGCTTGGCGGCGCGCTCTATCACCGCTTGCGGCAGCACCTCGCGCAGGTCGACTTCGCAGTCGGTACCCAGGTCCAGCGTGTTGGGCACCAGCACCAGCTTGCCGTTCATGCCGGCACCGCCATCGGATCGATGCCGGCGGCGCGCAGCAGCTCGCAGGTTCGTATCAGTGGCAGACCCACCAGCGCCGTCGGGTCGTCTGATTCGATCGAGGCCAGCAGCGCGATGCCCAGGGTTTCGCATTTGGCGCTGCCGGCGCAGTCATAGGGCTGCTCGAGCCGAAGGTAATGGTCGATTTCGGCGGTGCTCAGCGACCGGAATCGCACCGTCACCGGCGCAGTCAACACCCTGGCATAAGCTTGATCAGGCCTGACCACCGCCACCGCACTGTGGAACACCACGCTGCGCCCGCTCATCGCTTGCAACTGGGCCACCGCGCGCGCATGGTTGCCGGGTTTGCCGATGGCCAAGCCGTCGAGTTCGGCGATCTGGTCGGCGCCTATCACCACCGCGCCCGGGTTGCGCCTGGCCACCTCATGCGCTTTCTCCAGCGCCAGCCTGGGAGCCAGGTCGGCCGGCAACTCGCCGGGCTGGCTTGTCTCGTCGACTTGCGGCGCCACGCAGTCAAACAGCAGACGAAGGCGTTGCAGCAGTTCGCGACGGTAAGGCGAGGTTGACCCGAGGATCAATCGAGGCGCCGAAGCGGGTATTGAGTTAATGGGGAGCGCTGGCTTGGGCATGTGGGGATTGTCCCATCGGGCCACCGTACACTGGCGCTGATGAGAGCTTCCCGACACGACCCGTTGCGGCTGGACATGGCCGCGTTTGCCGCCGACGGTGAGCAGCAGTCCGGGCATTGGCCTGGCGCATCGCTGACCCGGTTGGCCGAGTTGCAGTCGCCACCGAATGACGGCGCGCTGGCCGATGTGGCCTGGCAGGCGCAGGGCGAGCGCCGAGTGGTGCCGGGCAGCGAGGCCGAGATCTGGCTGGCATTGGCTGTGAACGCGCCTGTGTGGCTGACTTGCCAGCGCTGCTTGCAACCGATGACCGAGCCGCTGGCGCTGGCGCGGCGGATTCGCTTTGTGCACGGCGAGTCGCAAGCCGAGGCGATGGACGCCGAGCTCGAGGACGACGTGCTCGCGCTCAGCCGTTCGCTGGACCTGCGCGAGTTGGTCGAGGATGAGCTGCTGCTGGCGCTGCCGCTGGTGCCGCGCCACGAGGACTGTCCTCAGCCGCTGAATGTCGCGGCCGACATCGCAGCCCTGCCCGACGAGGCGCAGAGCAAGCCCAACCCATTCGCGGCGCTGAGAGCGCTCAAGACTGGCGGGTCCGAGTAATCGCTTCAGCATGTGCGACGGACCGGCGGTGCTACACTCGTGGGCTTTCCCTGGTGGTCATCTTGGTCTGCTTTGTCGCAGGCTGACGTCACCGCCATTTTTGCAAGGCGCCCTTGTCATGCGGCGCCTGGCCCGATCAGGAGTTCCCCATGGCCGTTCAACAGAACAAGAAGTCGCCTTCCAAGCGCGGCATGCACCGCTCGCACAATGCCCTGGTGACCCCGGGCATCGCGATCGAGCCCACCACCGGTGAAGTGCATTTGCGCCACCACATCAGCCCGACCGGCTTTTACCGCGGCCGCAAGGTGCTCAAGACCAAGGCTGACGCCTGAGTCTGCTGTCAGCCCGCGTTGGCTGGCACGGCTGGTTGCGGCTTGTTTCGCCGTACGTTCAGGCCGGCGCTTGCGCTGCAAGTCTATTGAGGTTTTCAAGCCCAGCCCCGTTTTTGCGCGGCTGGGCATTTTTGTTGGGGCCGACCTCGGCTTGGTTCGTCGTTTTGGGCGGGGTAGCCCCGCTTGCGCCGCCGGTCCGCATCGCCTACGGTTGAGTCTTGCCAGACGCGCGCCCTGACCGGAAGCGCGACGACGTTCTTTCTCCCGGCCTGATCGGTCGCCTGCGTCCCCTCCCCGTGCCCCCACTGCCGTCCCAATTCCCTGTGCTGCCAGCTTTGTCGCGCGTTCGCATCGCCGTCGACTGCATGGGCGGCGACCATGGGCCGTCGGTCACGCTGCCGGCCTGCCGCCGCTTTCTCGACCAGCATCCGCAGGTCGATTTGCTGCTGGTGGGTACGGCGGCGGCGATCGAGTCCGCTCGCGACTGGCCGCGTTGCACGCTGGTCGTCGCCACCGAGGTGGTGGCGATGGACGATGGGGTGGAAGTGGCGCTGCGCCGCAAACGCGACTCGTCGATGCGGGTGGCGATTGTCCAACTCAAGCCGGTGCCGGGTACCGACGAGCCCGCCGCCGATGTCTGCGTCTCTGCTGGCAATACCGGTGCGTTGATGGCGCTGGCGCGCTATGTGCTCAAGACCTTCGACGGCATCGACCGACCTGCGATCGCTGCGCCGCTGCCCAATATGCGCGGTGGCTTCACGCAGGTGCTCGACCTCGGCGCCAACGTCGACTGCAGCGCCGAGCACTTGCTGCAGTTCGCGGTGATGGGCAGCGCGTTGGTCAACGCGCTCGAAGGCAAAGACCAGCCCAGCGTCGGCCTGCTCAACATCGGCGAAGAAGCCATCAAGGGCGGTGAGACGATCAAGCGCGCCGGCGATCTGCTGCGCGCTGCGGCCGCTGCTGGTCAGATCAACTTCTACGGCAATGTCGAGGGCAACGACATCTTCAAGGGCACGACCGACCTGGTGGTGTGCGACGGTTTCGTCGGCAATGTGCTGCTCAAGACGGCTGAAGGGCTGGCCGGCATGATGGGCCAGTTCATCAAGCAGGAGTTCAACCGCACGCCGCTGTCCAAGCTCGCCGCGCTGGTGGCGATGCCCGTGCTCAAGCGCTTCAAAGACCGGGTCGACCATCGGCGCTACAGCGGCGGTGCGCTGCTGGGCTTACGCGGTCTGGTGTTCAAGGCCCACGGTTCGTCGGACGCGTTCGCCTTCGAGAACGCCTTGGCCCGGGGGTATGATGCCGCGCGCAATCGCCTGCTGGACCGGGTGCACGACCGCATCCGCAACACCCTGGCGGTATTGCCCGAAGGCCTTGCCAGCGAAGTCGATGCTGCCGAATCCGATTCCGATGCCTCCGTCAAAGCCGCATGAACCCTAGCCCTGCAAGTCTTTCACCGAGCTGGCCCCGAACCACGCGCATCGCCGGCACCGGCAGCATGCTGCCGCCGCGGCGCTTGAGCAACGCTGATCTGGTGGCCGAACTGGCGTCTGGCGGTGTCGAGACCTCCGACGATTGGATCGTCGAGCGCACCGGCATCCGAGCCCGTCATTTCGTCGATGCCGGCACCGTGGCCAGCGATCTGGCCGTCGGTGCCGCGCGCCAGGCCATCGAAGCGGCTGGCTGCCGGCCCGAAGACATCGACCTGATCATCCTGGCCACGTCGACGCCTGACATGGTGTTCCCGTCCACTGCGTGCATCGTGCAGCAGAAGTTGGGCATCGTCGGTTGTCCGGCTTTTGACTTGCAAGCCGTGTGCTCGGGTTTCATTTACGCGCTGACGGTGGCCGATTCGATGATCCGCAGCGGCACCGCGCGCCGGGCGCTGGTGATCGGTGCCGAAGTTTTTTCGCGCATCCTCGATTTCAAGGACCGTGGCACCTGCGTGCTGTTCGGCGACGGCGCTGGCGCGGTGGTGCTCGAGGCCAGCGACAACCCCGGCTTGCTTGCCACCGATCTGCATGCCGATGGCCGCCATGTCGGCCTGCTGTGCGTGCCGGGAACGGTCGCTGGCGGGCAGGTGCTGGGTGACCCGTTCATCAAGATGGATGGCCAGGCCGTGTTCAAGCTGGCAGTCGGCGTGCTCGAGCAGTCTGCCCGCGCAGTGCTGGCCAAGGCAGGGCGCACCGAGGCCGACATCGACTGGCTGATCCCGCACCAGGCCAACATCCGCATCATGCAAGCCACCGCGCGCAAGCTCAAGCTGAGCATGGACAAGGTGATCGTCACCGTCGGCGAGCACGGCAACACCTCGGCCGCGTCAATCCCGCTGGCGCTGGACCAAGGCGTTCGTGATGGCCGCGTCAAACGCGGTGACACGCTGCTGCTCGAAGGCGTGGGCGGCGGTTTCACCTGGGGCGCGGTGCTGCTTGATTTCTGAGCCATTGCCCCGTCGCTCGGCTCATCAACTTTGACTTCCGCGTAGCCTCTCATGACCAAGTTTGCCTTTGTCTTTCCGGGCCAGGGTTCGCAATCCGTCGGCATGCTGGACGCCTGGGGCGACCATCCGGCGGTACGCAGCACGCTGGATGAAGCCTCCCAGGCGCTTGGCGAGGACATGGCCTTGCTGATCGCTTCAGGGCCGAAGGAACAGCTAGACCTCACGACCAACACCCAGCCCGTGATGCTGACCGCAGCGATCGCCTGCTGGCGCGCCTGGCTGGCTGAGGGCGGTGGCTTGCCGGCGGCAGTGGCAGGGCATTCGCTGGGCGAGTACAGCGCGCTGGTGGCTGCCGGTGTGCTGAGCCTGGCCGATGCGCTGCCGCTGGTGCGATTGCGAGCCCAGGCGATGCAGCAGGCGGTGCCGGTGGGCGCCGGGGCGATGGCGGCGATCCTCGGGCTCGATGCGGACCAGGTGGTTGAGGGCTGCGCCCAGGCTGCTGCGGCCAGCGGTGAAGTCGTGTCGGCAGCCAATTTCAACGATCCCAAGCAGACCGTGATATCCGGCAGCCAAGCCGGTGTGGCCAAGGCCTGCGAGCTGCTCAAGTCTATGGGCGCCAAGCGAGCGTTGGCGCTGGCGGTGTCGGCGCCATTTCATTGCTCGATGATGAAACCGGCGGCCGAAGCTTTGCGTGAGCGCCTGGCTTCGGTGGCGCTGGCCGCACCGCGGATCCCGGTGATCAACAACATCGACGTCGCCTCGCCTGTGGACGCTGCGGCGATCCGCGATGCGCTGTACCGCCAGGCTTTCGGACCGGTGCGCTGGGTCGAGGTGGTGCGCGCGCTGCGCGCGCTCGGCCTGAGCACGGTCGTTGAATGCGGTCCCGGCAAGGTGTTGGCGGGCATGGTCAAGCGGATCGACGCCGAGGCGCTGAGCGCTGCGGTGTTTGACCCGGCTTCGCTGCAAGAGGCCAAGAGGATGCTGGCGTGAACACGGGCGAAAACCGCCAAGTCGCACGGGTCACCGGCGAAAACCGCCAAGTGGCGCTCGTGACCGGCGCGACGCGCGGCATCGGCCGCGCCATCGCCCAGGCGCTGGCGGCCCAGGGCTTTGTCGTGATCGGCACCGCCACCAGCCCCGAAGGTGCGGCGACCATCACCGAGTCGCTGGCGCCTCACGGCGGCCATGGGCTGTGCCTCAATGTCAACGACGCTGCTGGCGTTGAGGCGGCGATCGACGGCATCGTCAAGACCCATGGTGGCTTGCACGTGCTGGTCAACAACGCAGGCATCACCCGCGACACGCTGGCGATGCGCATGAAGGACGACGACTGGGATGCTGTGCTCGACACCAACCTGAAGGCGGTGTTTCGCTGCAGCCGCGCGGTGATGCGAACGATGATGAAGCAGCGCCACGGCCGCATCATCAGCATCACCTCGGTGGTGGGCGCGGCAGGCAACGCCGGCCAAGCCAACTATGCCGCAGCCAAGGCCGGCGTTGCGGGCATGACCAGGTCGCTGGCACGTGAGCTCGGCAGCCGCAACATCACCGTCAACTGCATCGCGCCTGGGTTCATCGCCACCGACATGACGGCCGATCTGCCCGAGGCGCAGAAGACTGCGTTGCTGGGCCAGATCCCGCTCGGCAGGCTCGGCACGCCCGAGGAAATTGCCCATGCAGTGGTGTTTCTCGCGTCGCCGCTGGCGGGCTACGTCACGGGTGCCGAGCTGCATGTCAACGGCGGCATGTACATGAATTGAAAGTCTGCGGGCCAGGGCGCCGTCCGGTGCGTTGGCCCGTTCCATCCCGCTGGTCAAGGGCCCGACCGGCGCGGCGAGGGGGCAATGCCAAGAAGCAAGCGCCACCGCCGGTAGAATCCTGGGCTGTTTGAGCATTTTTACTCCTGGAGGAGTCATGAGCGATATAGAAGCACGCGTCAAAAAAATCATTGCCGAGCAACTTGGCGTGCCTGAAGCCGACGTCACCAATGAGAAAGCCTTCGTGGCCGATCTGGGTGCTGACTCGTTGGACACGGTGGAACTGGTGATGGCGCTCGAGGATGAGTTCGGCATTGAGATTCCCGACGAAGAGGCGGAGAAGATCACCACGGTGCAGTTGGCGATCACCTACGCGCAGACCCACCAGAAGGCCTGAGTTTTTTCTGTCATGACCCGTCGTCGCGTTGTCATCACCGGCCTCGGGCTGATCAGCCCGGTAGGCAATTCCGTGGCCGAGGGCTGGGCCAATATTCTTGCGGGCCGATCAGGCATCGCCAACGTCAGCCGTTTCGATGCGTCGGGGCTGTCTTGTCGGTTTGCCGGTGAGGTCAAGGACTTCAAGATCGAGGATTACATCCCGATCAAGGAAGCCCGACACATGGACACCTTCATCCATTACGGTCTGGCGGCGTCCATCCAGGCCGTGCTGGACTCGGGCTTGCCCACGGGTGAAGCGCTCAGCGCTGAGCAGGCCGAGCGCATCGGCTGCATGGTGGGGTCGGGCATCGGTGGCCTGCCTTTGATCGAAGAGACCCAGATCGAGTACGCCGCACGTGGTGCCAGGCGAATCTCGCCTTTCTTCGTGCCGGCCTCGATCATCAACATGATCTCGGGTCATCTGTCGATCAAATACGGCTTCACCGGACCCAATCTGGCGCTCGCCACCGCATGCAGCACCGGTCTGCATGCGATCGGCATGGCCGGCCGCTTGATCGAGTATGGCGACGTCGATGTGATGGTCGCCGGCGGTGCCGAGAGCACTGTCTCGCCACTGGGCATCGGCGGTTTTGCCGCTGCCCGTGCGCTGTCTTCGCGCAACGATGATCCACAGACCGCTTCGCGGCCCTGGGACCGCGACCGCGATGGTTTTGTGCTCGGCGAGGGCTCGGGCGTGGTGGTGCTCGAAGAGTACGAACATGCCAAGAAGCGCGGCGCTCGTATTTACGCCGAACTGGCTGGTTTCGGCATGGGTGCCGATGCTTACCACATGACGGCGCCCAATGTCGATGGCCCCAAGCGTTCGATGTGGGCGGCGCTGAACAACGCTGGCATCAACGCTGCCGATGTGCAGTACCTCAACGCCCATGGCACATCGACGCCCTTGGGCGATCTGAACGAGACCAACGCCATCAAACTGGCATTTGGCGACCATGCATCCAAGCTGGTGGTCAACTCGACCAAGTCGATGACTGGCCATTTGCTGGGTGGCGCGGGCGGGATCGAGTCGGTGTTCACGGCGCTGGCGCTGTACCACCAGGTGTCGCCACCGACGATCAATATCTTCAACCAGGACCCTGCCTGCGACCTGGACTACTGCGCCAACACGGCGCGTGAGATGAAGATCGACGTTGCGGTGAAGAACAATTTCGGCTTCGGCGGTACCAACGGCACGCTGGTCTTGCGCCGGGTGTGAGCCTGCGCCGGGATGCAGGCCGCTCCGGCCGTGTCGGCGGATCTGGATGATGGTCGACCAGAACGCGTGCTGATCTCGCTCTTGCATGCCCTGACAGGTGCGGCCATCGCTGCCTGGGCTCAGGGTCACTTTGACCTCTCGTCCTCGGTGCAGGGCTTGATCGTGGCCATCGTCGCTGGGGTCGCTGCAGCTTGGCTCGGCGCTGGGTTGGCGCGACTCGCGCTGCCGGCCAACGCCCAGTGTTTGCGCTGGGATGGCCAAGTCTGGTCGCTGGTCTTGCGCGCGCCAGGGGGCGGTGTGGGCGCAGAGATGGCTGTTGAACGCTTGGTGGTCGTGATCGACCTGGGTCCTTGGCTGCTGTTGCGAGCCTATGCCGTTGCGGGTGGATCGCGCTGGCAGGTCGCTCGCGCGTCTTGCGTGGGGGCCGCTTGGCACGGTTTACGCGTGGCCTTAAAGGCCCACGCTGGCAGTGCCCCGTCAAGCCCGGACGACCGCCTCCAGCCGTGATGATCTGCCCATGAGCATCGATGACATCGACATTGCGCTGGTCGAGCGGGCCCAGGGCGGCGATCAGCGGGCTTTCGAGATGCTGGTGATCAAGTATCAGCGCCGCGTCGAGCGACTGATCGGCCGGATGGTGCGCGATGTCGACCTGGTGCAAGACATCGCGCAGGAAAGCTTCATCCGTGCTTACCGCGCCTTGCCGAAGTTTCGCGGCGACAGTGCTTTCTACACCTGGCTGTACCGCATCGTGGTCAACACGGCGAAGAAGGCCTTGGTCGAACTCAAGCGCGATCTGCTGGTGTCTGAGGCGACATTGGCTGGCAGCCATGACGAAGACGATGAAACTTCTCGCGTCGATCGCGAACCAAGCATGGATGCCACGCCGGAATCACTGCTCGCGAGCAAGCAAGTTGCCCAGGCTGTCAACGCCGCGATCGATGCCCTGTCGCCTGATCTGCGCCGGGCGATCATGCTGCGCGAGATCGAGGGCCTGAGCTATGAAGAGATCGCCGAGATGATGGATAGTCCGATCGGTACGGTGCGGTCGCGCATCTTCCGAGCGCGTGAGTTCATTGCGCTGCGGCTTCGGCCGCTGCTCGACACCCGCGATGGCGAGCGGTGGTGATGGTGCAGGTTTCCAGTTCAGGCAATTCAAGTCGGCGCTGTCTGTCGGGCTGGGCTGTCGCAGACAAGAGAGTGGGGGTTTTATGAGCAGCGAGTTGAACCCGTCTGAATTTCCGAACGATTCGAGTCGACTGGATTTGTTGTCGTCGTCGATGGACGATGAACTCGGGCTGGACGACGCCGACCAGATGCTGGCGATCTGGCGCCAGGATGCCGGGGCGCGTGCGGCTTGGCATGCCTACCACCTGATTGGCGATGTGCTTCGGTCCGAGGACTTGGCGGCGGCGCCCGCCCATGACGAGGTGTTCCTGCAAGCACTGCGCGGCCGTCTGACCCAGGAACCTGTTCCTATCAAGCCGAGTCAGCCGGTTGCAGATCGATCGGCCGGTCGATCGGCAGGCCGGTGGCTGATGCCGGGCGCCATGGCAGCATGCTTGGTCGCGGGGGCTGGTTGCTGGGCGGTTTACCGTGCCATCGATCCGGGCCGCCAGGCCGATCGACCGCAGCTCGTTCAGAGAGCACCTGCTGCCGGTGACTTGGTGCGCAATGCGGGCCTGGACCGCTACCTGGAAGCCCACCGCACGCTCGCCAACGGTGTGGTGGCCATGGGCGGTTCGCAATACCGCGTGCACACCGTGTCCGACATCCGGTGATCGAGCTGAGCTTTCTATCCCGGCGCCGGCTGGGGGCAGGGTTGGCGCTGCTGTGCGCTTCGCCGCTGGTTTTGGCCCAAACACCTGCCAATGTGTTGGGCCGAATTCAGCAGGCTGCGGTCACGCGCAACTACCAGGGCACGCTGATGTTCAGCGCCGGCGGTGTGTTGTCCAGCACCAAGCTGCTGCACATTGGTGACGGCCGCGATCACTACGACCGCATTGAAACGCTGGACGGACAGCCCCGCGTGCAATACCGCCACAACGAGGAGATGCTCACGCTGTGGCCTGACAGCCGACTGGCACGATGGGAGCAGCGCGAACCGGTGGCCGAGTTTCCGGCCCTGCCGGCATCGGCCGAGCCGCGGGCGCTCGAGAACTACGAACTGCAAGCGCTCGAGTCAGACCGGGTGGCCGGTCACACAGCCGATGTGTTGATGCTCAAGCCCCGGGATGGCCACCGCTATGCCCAGCGTTTGTGGGCCGATCACCAAACCGGCCTGCTGCTGCGCAACGATGTGCTGGCGCCGGGCGGCGAGGTGCTGGAGTCCTCCGCTTTCACCGACCTGCAGATCGGCGGCAAGCCCTCGACCGAGGCCGTGCTGGGGCCGATGAAGCGGCTAGCAGGCTACCGGGTGCTGAGGCCGCGGACCGAGCGGGCGCAGGTCGAAACCGAAGGCTGGCAGCTGGTTCGGCCGGTACCGGGCTTCGGTCTGGTGAGTTGCACCAAACGGCCGCTGGCCGACGCCGGCGTGCCGGTGTTGCAGTCGGTGTTTTCCGATGGCCTGACGCATGTCTCGGTGTTCATCGAGCGCTACGATGCGCAACGCCACAAACAGCCCCTGGCCACCGGCCTTGGCGCCACCCACACGCTGATGAACCGCCATGGTGACTGGTGGTTCACCGTGGTGGGTGAAGTACCGATGGCCACGGTGCAGCTGTTCGAAGCCATGTTCGAACGCAGGCGTTGAAATTCGGTGAAAACTCCCAACGTGGGCCGTTCCCGGGGGCTTGGCTTGGGAGGCGCTTGTTTTTGTTTCAAGATGAGGTGATTTGATGTCCGAAAGCAATGTTGTGTTGACTTCCCCGCGGCATGCGGGTCGTCGGGTGCTGCTGCGCGCGGCGATGGCCATGGCGCTGGTCTGTAGCTTGGCGCCACAGGCAGGCGCGGCGCAAGGCCGTGGCGAACTGCCCGATTTCACCGAACTGGTCGAAAAAGTCGGTCCTTCAGTGGTCAACATCCGCACGCTCGAGCGCAGCGGCCGCAACAACGCCGCTGCTGGCAGCGGTATCGACCCCAACATGGAGGAGTTCTTCAAGCGCTTCGGCATTCCGCTGCCTGGCGGCAAGGGTGCGCCGCGCGGCGGTGGCGAAGAAGAACCCCAGCAGCGCGGCGTGGGCTCGGGCTTCATCCTGAGCGCCGATGGCTATGTGATGACCAATGCCCATGTGGTGGACGGCGCTGACGAGTTGCTCGTCACCTTGACCGACAAGCGAGAGTTCAAGGCCAAGGTCATCGGCCTGGACAAGCGCACCGACGTGGCCGTGGTCAAGATCGAGGCCACCGGCCTGCCAGCGGTCAAGCTCGGCGATGTGGCCAGGCTCAAGGTCGGCGAGTGGGTGATGGCGATCGGCTCGCCTTTCGGTTTGGAGAACAGCGTGACCGCCGGCATCGTCAGCGCCAAGGCACGCGACACCGGTGACTACCTGCCTTTCATCCAGACCGATGTGGCGATCAACCCCGGCAATTCAGGTGGGCCGCTGATCAACATGCGCGGTGAGGTGGTGGGCATCAACTCGCAGATCTACAGCCGTTCGGGCGGGTTCATGGGCATCTCGTTCGCGATCCCGATCGACGAGGCCAGCCGTGTGGCTGACCAACTGCGTGCCGGGGGCCGGGTGATTCGAGGCCGCATCGGCGTGACCATCGCGCCGGTGACCAAGGACGTGGCCGAGGCGATCGGGCTGGGCAAGCCCACCGGCGCGATGGTGCGTGGCGCCGAGAGCGGCGGGCCGGCCGACAAAGCAGGCATCGAGGCCGGCGACATCATCACCAAGGTCGATGGCAAGCTGATCGACAAGTCAGGCGATCTGCCGCGTCTGATCGGCGCGACCAAGCCGGGCAGCAAGACCGTGCTGCAGGTGTTTCGGCGGGGTGGCTACCGCGACATCGCGGTCACGGTGGCCGAGTTCGAGCCTGACGCGCCGACCCGTGCTGCGCAGGCCGAGTCTGGCGCCTCCTCAGGTGGCAAGTCGGCGCTCGGGCTGACGGTCAGCGAACTTGGCGATGCCGCCAAGCGCGACCTCAAGCTGCGCGGTGGCGTCAAGGTCGACGCAGTCGAAGGTGCTGCGGCGCGCGCCGGCCTGCGCGAAGGCGATGTGATCCTGGCGCTCGACAATACCGAGGTCAACGACGTCAAGCAGTTCCTGGCTGCGGCGGCCAAGGTTGAGAAAGCGCGAGCGGTGAGTGTGATGGTGCGGCGCGGCGATTGGGTCAACTATGTGGTGATCAAGCCCGGTCGCTGACGGTCACTGACGGTCGCTGACGGCGGCTCGGCCGGCTGGCGCGTTGTCCTGCGCAGACGCAGCCAGCCGGGCGCATTGGACTTGACTACAATACGGTCCCAGCAAGCAGTTGCCAAACATTTGTTGGAAGGCGCGTTTCCACTTGGACGTGCCTTTTTTTTATGGCCTGCCTCGCTTGAGGCGGCGGGTTTGCAAGCCCCTGACCTGGCGCAAGACGGCCAGACCGCTTGAGCCAACTCGCCTCAGCCCTGAGGGCTGTTCGCTGAGCTGGCGCACGATGAATTCCATGGACCACATCAGAAACTTCTCGATCATCGCCCACATCGACCATGGCAAGTCGACGCTGGCAGACCGCTTGATCCACCGCTGTGGCGGCTTGAGTGACCGCGAGATGGAGTCCCAGGTGCTCGATTCGATGGACATCGAGCGTGAGCGTGGCATCACGATCAAGGCGCAGACCGCGTCGCTGCACTACACCGCCCGCAATGGCCAGGTCTACCAGCTCAACCTGATCGACACACCCGGCCATGTCGACTTCAGCTATGAGGTCAGTCGATCGCTGTCGGCCTGTGAAGGCGCGCTGCTGGTGGTTGACGCCAGCCAGGGGGTCGAGGCGCAGACGGTGGCCAACTGCTACACCGCGCTCGACCTCGGCGTCACGGTGGTGCCGGTGCTCAACAAGATGGATCTGCCCAACGCCGATCCCGAGAACGCCAAGGCCGAGATCGAGGACGTGATCGGCATCGATGCCGATGACGCCATCCCCTGCTCGGCCAAGACAGGCTTGGGAATAGACGAGATCCTGGAGGCGGTGATCGAGCGCATGCCGCCGCCCAAAGGTGACCCGGACGGCCCGCCCCGGGCGATGATCGTCGACAGCTGGTTCGACAGCTATGTCGGCGTGGTGATGCTGGTGCGTGTGGTCGACGGCGTGCTGCGCAAGGGCGACCGCGTCCGCATGATGGCCAGCAACGCTGTCTACCCGCTCGAGCAGCTCGGTGTGTTCACGCCCAAGTCCGAGTCGCGCGGCGAGCTGAAGGCCGGCGAGGTGGGTTTCCTGATCGCCGGCATCAAGGAGTTGCAGGCGGCCAAGGTAGGCGACACCGTCACGCTTGAGAAAAAGCTGCCGAACAACGCCGGCCCGGCCACCGAGGCCTTGCCGGGCTTCAAGGAGATCCAGCCCCAGGTCTTTGCTGGCCTGTACCCGACCGAGGCCAGTGAATACGACTCGCTGCGCGACGCGCTGGAGAAGCTGAAGCTCAACGACAGCTCTCTGCGCTACGAGCCCGAGGTCAGCCAGGCGCTGGGCTTCGGCTTTCGCTGCGGCTTCCTGGGCCTGCTGCACATGGAGATCGTGCAGGAGCGCTTGGAGCGCGAGTTCGACCAGGACTTGATCACTACCGCGCCCAGCGTGGTCTACGAGGTCGAGTTGAACGACGCGACGGTGATCAAGGTCGAGAACCCGTCCAAGATGCCCGACCTGGGCCGCATCCACGAGATCCGCGAGCCCATCGTCACGGTGCATCTGTACATGCCGCAGGACTATGTCGGGCCGGTGATGACGCTGGCCAACCTCAAGCGCGGCATGCAGCTCAACATGGCTTACCACGGCCGCCAGGTGATGCTGACCTACGAGATGCCGCTGGCCGAGATCGTGCTGGACTTCTTCGACAAGCTCAAGAGCGTCTCGCGCGGCTACGCCAGCATGGACTACGAGTTCAAGGAATACCGCGCATCCGATGTCGTCAAGGTCGACCTGCTCATCAATGGCGACCGGGTTGACGCGCTGTCGATCATCGTGCACCGGGCGCAGAGCGTGTACCGAGGCCGGGCGGTGGCGGCCAAGATGCGCGAGCAGATCCCGCGCCAGATGTACGACGTGGCGATCCAGGCGGCGATCGGCGCCAACATCATCTCGCGCGAAAGCATCAAGGCCTTGCGCAAGAACGTGCTGGCAAAATGCTATGGCGGCGACATCAGCCGGAAGAAAAAGCTGCTCGAAAAGCAGAAGGCCGGCAAGAAGCGCATGAAGCAGATCGGCACGGTGGAGGTGCCACAGGAGGCCTTCCTGGCCATCCTCCGAGTTGACGATTGAGAGTCCCCAAAGCCATGATGAGTGTTCTGACCGCCGCGTTGTATGGCGTATTGCTGTTCTATGGCGCCGGCTGGTGGCTGGGCTACTGGGTTGGCAACTTTTCGCTGCTGTTGTTCGTGCTGACGCTCGTCACGCTGGCTTATTGGCTGGCCGAGCGTTTCAGGTTCGCGCCAGCACGTGCGGCGGCGGCCGACGCGCTGGCGACGCAGGATACAAATCGCCGCGCCGAACTCAAGAAACTGGGCCTCGCCCAGGCTGACAGCAACGGCGTAGAGTCTGCCCGCGAATCGCTGTTGATGCAGCCCTGGTGGTTGGACTGGACGGCTGGGCTGTTCCCGGTCATCGCGGTGGTGTTCGTGTTGCGATCCTTCCTGTTCGAGCCTTTCAAGATTCCCTCGGGCTCGATGATCCCGACGCTGTTGGTCGGCGACCTGATCCTGGTGAACAAGTTCCACTACGGTATCCGCCTGCCGGTGCTCGGCACCAAGCTGGTGTCGAACAAGGAGCCACAGCGCGGTGACGTGATGGTGTTTCGCTACCCCGTGGATCCGCGCATCGACTACATCAAGCGCGTCGTGGGTTTGCCCGGCGACGAGGTGGTCTACAACAACAAGTCGCTGAGCATCAACGGCAAACCTGTGCCGGTGCAGGCGCAGGGTGACTTCTACGACGAGGACAGCCTGCGGTTTGAGCCCAAGTTCGCCGAAACCCTGGGCAATATCAAGCACGGCATCTTGGTCGAACCCCGGCGCGCATCGATCTATCGGCCGATGGACAGCTTCGTGAATTTTCGCGAGAACTGCCAATACACCATCGAAGGCGTGTCGTGCAAAGTGCCGGCCGGCCATTACTTCATGATGGGTGACAACCGTGACAACTCGCAGGATTCGCGCTTCTGGGGTTTCGTGCCCGACGAGAACATCGTCGGCCGGGCGTTCATGGTGTGGATGAACTTCAGCAACCTGCGCCGCGTAGGCTTGTTCGATTGATGCGGCCTGGCTGGGCCTCATGAAAGGCGCGCTGGCTTCGCAGCGTGGACTTGCGCTGATCGGCTTGCTGAGCCGAGCCCTGCTGGTCGGCATTTTGGGCTATCTGCTGGTGCAGATCCTGCCCACCGTGTTCGAGGCCCGGACCATTCAGGGGGTTGTCGACCGCTTGGCGGCAGCGCCGGCGGCGACGGTGCCCGAAATCCGCAGCGCCTTCGATCGCCAGCGTCAGATCGACCTCGGCATTGTTTCGGTCAAGGGCGCCGACCTCGACATCACCAAAGAGGACGATCACGTCGTGATCCGCTATGCCTACGACAAGGAAATCGAACTTTTTGGCCCAATCCGCCTATTGATCAAGTACGCTGGGCGCTCCAAGTGATGGCGCTTGGAGTTCGTCCGGCCCTGCCGGCGTCCCGCCTTCAGCCTGTTGCCACCATGGACCACAAACCCGAACCGCGTCAAGATTCCCGACTGCAGACGCTTGAAACCCGGCTCGGACACCGTTTTGCCGACGCCCGGCTGCTGCAGCGCGCGCTCACGCATCGCAGCTGTGGTGCCGACCACAACGAGCGACTCGAGTTCCTGGGCGACGCCGTGCTGAATCTCGCGGTCTCGACGCTGCTGTACGAGCGCTTCTCGGGATCAGACGAAGGCGACCTGACGCGGGTGCGAGCCCATCTGGTTCGCGAGGACAGCTTGCACCGGGCCGCGCTGGGTCTGGGACTGCCCGAGGTCTTGCGATTGTCCGAAGGCGAGGCGCGCGGCGGCGGCGCGCAGCGGCCTTCGATCCTGGCCGACACGGTCGAGGCGCTGATCGGCGCGACCTATGTCGACGGCGGCTTCGAGCCTGCGACAAAGCTGGTGCGCCAGCTGTTCGGCGAACTGATCGACAGCAGCGAAGCCGAGAGTTGGCGCAAGGATGCGAAGACGGAGTTGCAGGAGTGGCTGCAGGCGCGCAAGCTGCCGGTGCCGACCTACCGCATCGTCGCCACCCGCGGCCAGGCCCATGCCCAGACTTTTGATGTCGAATGTGCGGTGCCGGCGTTAGGCTTGGCCGAACTGGGCGAAGGACGCTCGCGCCGGATCGCCGAGCAGGAAGCTGCGCGCTGCATGCTGGACAAGCTCAAGGCCAGCGACCGGCCCGGCGGCCCGCTGCGGGCCTGACACTGCATCACCGCAGGTGAAGCCACCTGACCGGCATTTCCAAACCAACCGGTCGCCAACCCGAGCATCACCATGAACGAACAAGACATTCAGCCCGCTGGTCCATCGGTCGACGAGCTCCTGGCGGGACTGACGGGACCGGCGGGCGGCGCCGAGGTCGACGGCCAGCGCTGTGGCACGATCGCCATCGTCGGCCGTCCCAATGTCGGCAAGTCCACGCTGCTCAACGCGCTGGTGGGGCAGAAGATCAGCATCACCTCGCGCAAGGCGCAGACCACCCGCCACCGCATCACCGGCATCCGCACGCTGGGCACAACGCAGTATGTCTTTGTCGACACACCGGGTTTCCAGACCAAGCTGATCCGCGGCCGCACCGCGCTCAACCGCAACCTCAACCGCACCGTCACCGCCACGCTGGGCGATGTCGATGTGGTGTGGTTCATGGTCGAGGCAGGGCGCTTCGGGCCTGACGACGCCAAGGTGTTGGCGTTGATGCCACCCGACAAGCCGGTGTTTCTGGTCGCCAACAAGCTCGACACCGTGACGCGCCGCACCGACGTGATGCCCTGGCTGCAGGAGATGCAAAAGCGCCACCCGTTCGTCGAATACGTGCCGATGTCGTCGACCCGGCCGACCGACGTTGAGCGCCTGTTCAAAATCGTCGAGCCCTACCTGCCCGAGCAGCCCTGGATCTATGGCGAAGACGAGCTCACCGACCGCAGCGACAAGTTCATGGCGGCCGAGTTGATCCGTGAAAAACTCTTTCGCCTGACCGGCGACGAGCTGCCTTACAGTGCGACCGTGGTGATCGACAAGTACGAGGAGGAGGGCAACTTGCGCCGCATTGCGGCAACCATCGTGGTCGAGCGCGATGCCCACAAGGGCATGGTGATCGGCGAGGGCGGTGAGTTGCTCAAACGCATCGGCAGCGAGACCCGGGTCGAATTGGAAAAGCTGACCGAGTCCAAGGTGTTCCTCGAACTCTGGGTCAAGGTGCGGTCGGGCTGGGCCGACAGCGAAGAGCATCTCCGGTCCTACGGCTACGAATGAGCAACGCGCTGCACCGAGCGCTGTGAGTCGCGCCGCACCGCAGCACGCTTTCGTGCTGCACCAATGGGCCTGGAGCGAGACCAGTCTGATCATCGACTTGTTCACGCGAGGACAGGGGCGGCTGGCGGTGGTGGCCAAAGGTGCCAAGAGGCCTTATTCGCAGCTGCGGCCGGTGCTGATGCCGTTTCAGCGGCTGCTGGTGCTCACCGGCGTGCCCAAGGCCGCCGAAGCCGCCAATGTCCTGACGCTGCGGTCTGCGGAGTACGCGGGCGCCGGCGCGGCCTTGCCGCCAGCCAAGCTGTTCACAGGTTTTTACCTCAACGAGTTGCTGCTCAAGCTGTTGGTTCGTGGCGATCCGCATGAGCGACTGTTCGACGCTTATGCCGACACCTTGCTGGCCCTGGCCGCGGCCGAGGACGAGTCACCGCTGCGCGCATTCGAGCTGATGCTGCTGCGCGAGACCGGCCTGCTGCCCGAGCTCGACCGCAACACCACGACCCAGGAGCGGGTGCAGCCCGGCCGACGCTACCAACTTCAGGCCGAGGTCGGGCTGGTGGCAGCGGGTGGGTCAGGGATCAGCGCCAGTGCCTGCCAGGCGATGCAGGCCGCGCTCGACCAGCATGACTTGGCGGCCTTGCGCGGCGCCTGCCAATCCGACTTGCCACCGCTCAAGTCACAGCTGCGCTCGCTGCTTGTCTATCATCTCGGGTCGCCGCCCTTGCGCACCAGGCAGATGATGCTCGAAGTGCGCCGGCTGATCGAGACCGCTCCGTCTTCCGCACGAACCGCCACAGGCTCACCATGAACCCGCTCGTCGCCCCAGAAGCACAGCCCAGAGCGTTTCGCACTGCGCTGTCGGTCAACGTCAACAAGATCGCGCTGCTGCGCAACACCCGCCACTTGGCGATACCCGATGTGGTCGGACTGTCGCGCCAGGCGCTGCAGGCCGGTGCTCAAGGCCTCACCGTGCACCCCAGGCCGGACGCCCGCCACATCAGGACCCAGGATGTGCACGACCTGGCCGCGCTGATGCGCGATTGGCCGGCTGCCGAATACAACATCGAGGGCAACCCCTTCCACAACCTGATGGACTTTGTGCGCCAGGTTCGCCCGCACCAGGCCACTTTCGTCCCCGATGGTCAGGACCAGTTCACCAGCGACCATGGCTGGCAACTGCCCGAGGATCTGGAGCGTTTGAAACCCTTGATCGCCGAGTCACAGGCGCTGGGCGTTCGCGTCAGCCTGTTCATGGACCCGTTGCCTGAGATGATGGCCGCTGCCCGCGCCAGCGGCGCAGACCGGGTCGAGCTCTATACCGAGGCCTATGCCAGCGCCTTCGGCACGGCGCAGCAGGCCGAGGTGCTGGCGCGCTACACCGCAGCCGCCAATGCCGCGTTGGCGGTGGGCCTGGAGGTCAACGCCGGCCACGACCTCAGCCGCGACAACCTGACCGAATTTCTGCGCGCCGTGCCCGGCGTCGTCGAGGTGTCGATAGGTCATGCGCTGATCGCCGATGCGCTCGAACTCGGGATCGCCGAGACCGTGCGCGACTACCAGCGCTGCATCCAGAACGCGTTCTCAGCCTCCAAGACGCCTTTGGCGCGGCCCGGTGGCGGCACCAGCCCCTTGCCGCGATGACAACACTGCGATGATCCACGGCATCGGCACCGACATCTGCGACATTCGGCGCCTGCGCGCAACGCTGGCGCGGCGCGGTGACCGCTTTGCCGAGAAGGTGCTGGGCCCTGAAGAATTGCGGGTGTTCCAGGCCCGACGGACCCGGGTCGAGGCGCGCGGTGTGGCTTATCTGGCGACCCGGTTCTCGGCCAAGGAGGCCTTTTCCAAGGCGATCGGTCGCGGCATGCGCATGCCGATGACATGGCGTGCCTGCGAGATCCTCAACCTGCCCAGCGGTGCGCCAGTGATCCGCCTGAGCGGCGCGCTGGCCGAATGGTTTGCGCAGCAAGGTTTGCGCGCCCATGTCACCGTGACCGATGAAACCGACTATGCCGCCTCGTTCGTGGTGGTGGAAAAGGACTGAACTGATGCCGCAAGATCTCGGCCAATCGCCGCTGCTGCTCGACATCGCCGGCACCCATTTAGACGCCAACGACCGGCGCCGGCTGCAGCATCCGCTGACTGGTGGCTTGGTGCTGTTCGCCCGAAACTGGATTGACCGGGCCCAACTCACTGCGCTGACGACCGAGGTCAAGGCGATCCGGCCTGACCTGCTGATCTGCGTCGACCATGAGGGCGGCCGGGTGCAACGCTTTCGCAGCGATGGCTTCACCCACTTGCCTGCGATGGCGGTGTTGGGCGACTTGTGGATGGCCGATGCGATGGCTGCGACCAATGCCGCGACCGCTGCCGGCTATGTGCTGGGCGCTGAGTTGCGGGCCTGCGGCGTCGATCTGAGCTTCACGCCGGTGCTAGACCTGGCCCACGGCGGCAGCACGGTGATCGGCAACCGGGCTTTCCACCGCGACGCCCGCGTCGTCAGCCTGCTCGCCAAGAGTCTGATGCACGGCTTGTTGCAGGCCGGCATGGCCAATTGCGGCAAGCACTTCCCGGGCCACGGTTTCGTCGCTGCCGACAGCCATGTCGCTGTGCCGGTGGATCAGCGCTCGCTCAAGACCATTCTGGCCGACGATGCCAAGCCCTACGATTGGCTGTCGACCAGCTTGGCCAGCGTCATGCCGGCGCATGTGATCTATCCCAAGGTCGATGCTGCGCCGGCCGGTTTTTCAGCACGCTGGCTGCAGCAGATCCTGCGCGGCGAGTTGGGATTCCAAGGCGCAATCTTCAGCGACGACCTCAGCATGGCCGGCGCCCAAGTGGCCGGCGGCACGTTGGCCGGCGCGCTGGCTGCGCTGGGCGCGGGTTGCGACCTGGTGTTGCTGTGCAACCAGTCGGTGGTCGAGGGTGGCGCAGCGGTGGATGCACTGCTCGAAGGCCTGGCCGGTGCCGCCGACCAAGGCCGGTGGCGACCCGATGGCGACAGCGAGGCGCGCCGGCTGTCCTTGCTGCCCTTGACGCCGCCCTTGCCCTGGGACGAGTTGATGCACGAGCCGGCCTACCAGCACGCGCTCGAAAAACTGCCCTGAGCCCGTCGTCCAGCGAATGAAAAACGCCGCCCCTGGCGGCTAGGCCAGGGGCGGCGCAGGCCGCGTTCAGGCGGCAGGGTGCTTACGCAGCTTCAGGGTGTCGGCGCTGCGGCGGTCTCGAACGGCAGCTTGAACTGCGACAAGTCCTTGCGGGTTTCGACCAGCACCAGCGGGCCTTCATCGATCTGCAGTGCAGGCGCGCGCTCTCGCGGCACATGAATCGGTGCTGGCTCAGCGGCCATCGCCGCTTGCGCAGCAGCGATCTTCTCGCGGTCCGAGTTGACCCACTGCAGGCCTGAGGCTTCGGCGATGCGATGCAAGTCGTCCATCGGCAGCACGAAGGGCGCGGGGGCGACAATCGGCGCTGCCGTGGCGACCGCTGCGGCAGCCGGTGCGGGAACAGGCTCAGCGGCAGGCGCTGCTGCCGGCGTCACCGCAGCTTGGGCTGGAGGCGCTTCGGCGACCGGCGCGGCGATCGGCTGTTCTGCGGCCGGCTCTGCCGGCATGGCGCTCGCGGCATCCGAGCTGGCGTCAGGGGCGTTCAGTCCTTCCGCGCCTGGCGCTGCGAGTTCATCGCGGCGGCCGCGTTCCCGACCACGACCGCGGCGGCGATTGCCGTCACGATCGGTGCTTTCGGCGCTGGCATCGGCAGCGCCGGCTTCGACGTCTCCGACTTCTGCGCGCGGCGCGCTGGGCTCGCTGGTGGCATCCGACGCTGCATCGCTGCCGGCCTCATCACGGCTGCCTCGGCCGCCACGCCGACGCCGACGCCGGCGCTGCTCTTCGCTGGCGCTGTCTTCGGTGCCTGCCAGCGCCTCGGCGGGTGCGCCGGTCGGGATGGTGGTGTCGGCCAAGTCCTGCGGCCTGGCTTCACGCTCGGGCCTGCGGCGCGGGCTCTCAAGGGTTTCGCCGAGCGGACGGGCTTCGCCCTCGGCACCACGTTCGCCGCGGCGGCCGTCTCGCCGGCTGTCGCTGCGGCCATCGCTGCGGCTGTCGGCACGCGCTTCGGGGCGGCCTTCAGCTCGGCCCTCAGGGCGGCCTTCGCCTCGACCTTCAGCGCGAGGTCCGCGCTCGCCCCGTCCCTCACTTGGCTTGCCGTCGCGGCCACGGCCGCCGCGGTCGCCTCGGCCCGAGCGCTCGCCGCGCCGGGCATCGCCTGGCTTGGCTTCGCGTTTCTCAGGCGCTTCGCTCGGCACTGGCGTTGCCAGCAGCGCCGCAGGCGCGGCCACCGGCGCCGGTGGATTGGCGCCAAAGAGCTTCTTGACCCAGCCAAAGAAGCCGTTGCTAGCCGTCGGCGCTGGCGCTTCGGACACCCAGCTCGGAGCGACCGGTGCGGTGCTGGCGATGGGCGCTGCGGCCGGGGTTGCTGGTTTGGGTGCTTCGACAACTTTGGGTGCCGGAGCGGGTTGGTCGGGCAGCACGCCCTTGATCACGGGCTCTTGCTTGGGCTTGACCGATTTCTCGCGCCGGCTGATCGCGACCTCGTCCTCGGGCTCCTCGATCATCGTGTAGCTGGCTTGCAGATTTTCCAGCCTGGGGTCGTCGTGGCGCAGACGCTCGAGCTTGTAGTTCGGCGTCTCAAGGTGCTTGTTGGGCACCAGCAGCACGGTGCAGCGCTGCTTGAGTTCGATCTTGGTGATCTCGGTGCGCTTCTCGTTGAGCAGGAACGAGACCACTTCCACCGGCACCTGCACATGCACGGCGGCGGTGTTGTCCTTCATCGACTCTTCCTGGATGATGCGCAGGATCTGCAGCGCGCTCGATTCGGTGTCGCGGATGTGGCCGGTGCCGTTGCAGCGCGGGCAGGTGATGTGGTTGCCTTCGCTCAGCGCTGGGCGCAGGCGCTGGCGGCTGAGCTCGAGCAGGCCGAACTTGCTGATGGTCGAGAACTGCACCCTCGCGCGGTCCTGGCGCATCGCGTCGCGCAGTCGCTGCTCGACCTCGCGGCGGTTCTTGCTCTCCTCCATGTCGATGAAGTCGACGACGATCAGGCCGCCGAGGTCACGCAGCCGCATCTGGCGCGCGATCTCGTCGGCCGCTTCCAGGTTGGTGCGGGTGGCGGTTTCTTCGATGTCGCTGCCGCGGGTGGCGCGCGCCGAGTTGACGTCGACCGAGACCAGCGCCTCGGTGTGGTCGATCACGATCGCGCCGCCAGCTGGCAGGTTGACGGTGCGCGAGAACGCGGTCTCGATCTGGTGCTCGATCTGGAAGCGCGAGAACAGCGCCGCGTCGTCACGGTAGCGCTTCACGCGATTGGCCGTCTCAGGCATCACGTGGTTCATGAACTGCTGGGCCTGCTCGAAGATGTCGTCCGTGTCGATCAGGATCTCGCCGATGTCGGCGGTGAAGTAGTCACGGATCGCGCGGATGACCAGGCTCGATTCCTGGTAGATCAGGAACGCGCCCTTGCCCGCCTTGCTTGCGCCGTCGATCGCCGACCACAGCTTGAGCATGTAGTTCAGGTCCCACTGCAGCTCGGGCGCCGAGCGCCCGATGCCTGCGGTGCGGGCGATCAGCGACATGCCCTTCGGATAGTCGAGCTGCTCGAGGTTCTCTTTCAGTTCCTCGCGGTCCTCGCCCTCGATCCGGCGGCTGACGCCGCCGCCGCGCGGGTTGTTGGGCATCAGCACCAGGTAGCGCCCAGCCAGCGAGACAAAGGTGGTCAGCGCCGCGCCCTTGTTGCCGCGCTCTTCCTTCTCGACCTGGACCAGCATCTCCTGGCCTTCGCGGATCGCTTCCTTGATGCTGACGTTCTTGAGGTCGACACCTTCGCGGAAATATTGGCGCGAGATTTCCTTGAACGGCAGAAACCCGTGGCGATCTTCGCCGTAGTCGATGAAACAGGCCTCGAGCGAAGGCTCGACCCGGGTCACCACCGCCATGTAGATGTTGCCCTTGCGCTGTTCGCGCCCCTCAATCTCGGTTTCGAAATCGAGCAATTTTTGCCCGTCGACGATGGCCAGGCGGCGTTCTTCCGGCTGCGTGGCATTGATCAGCATGCGTTTCATGTGCACTCCCATACCGTGCGCCCCGTTGCCGAGGCACACACTGTCCGATCACTGGTCCAACCCTCAGGTCGGGACCGGCGATCTGTTCAGATGCACGAGTTGCGTGAAACAGCCGTAGAAGGAATCGCCCTGGACTGCAGTGATCGCCAAGCGATCAAGAATGCAGCGGGGCCGCGTGCGTCAGGGCCGTCGGGGGTGGGCTTGCTGCTGACTCCAGACCTCGCGCCAAGCGCGAAGGCGTTACCTCATCATCGGGCACTGCCGCACCGACCAGAGGCCGGGGCTGTGTCCTCGCGCCGCAAGGCGCGACCCACACAGCGGCTTTTGGCGCGTGCAGGTGTTGGGGTGGGTGGAGCGACGGCATGCGGACCCGGATGGCTGGCTCTGACGCGAACCCCAGGTCGCCTGAAATCGACGGTCTGGGGTTCATGACCTTTTGTTCTTTCCCTGTGACGGGACGGCTGTGACGACGTATCTCTTCCGCCTGGCATGCGTGGCCGCCGCATCACGGGTGGGATTGCGGCCTGCCGCGCCTGACGCAGGTGTTGCATCAACGCTTTTTTAACGCCGTTAAAGGCGTCAGACCACGATAACTCCGGGTTTGCCCAGGTAAACTCTGATAAATCAAGCACTTAGGGCCCAAACGTGGCTCAGTCCATTATAAGCAGCAATCCGCCCGCCCGCCGACCCGCCATCAGCCCCGACGCGCCGGCGCCGGAGGTGCGTCGGCTGGTGGTCGATGAGGCCGGTGAAGGTCAGCGGCTCGACAACTTCCTAATGCGCTTGCTCAAGGGCGTGCCCAAGACCCATGTCTACAGGGTGATCCGCTCGGGTGAGGTGCGGGTCAACAAAGGCCGTGCCGGGGCCGATACCCGGCTGGCGCTGGGTGACGAGGTGCGGGTACCGCCGGTGCGAACGGCCGAAAAACCGGCAGGCATGGCGCCTGCACCAGCGCGTGAATTTCCGGTACTTTTCGAGGATGAATGCCTGCTGGCGATCGACAAGCCCGCCGGCGTGGCGGTGCACGGTGGCAGCGGGGTGAGCTTTGGCGTGATCGAGCAATTGCGCCAGGCCAGACCTCAAGCGCGATTCCTAGAGTTGGTGCACCGACTCGACCGCGAGACCTCGGGTATCTTGCTGCTGGCCAAGAAGCGCAGCGCGCTGGTCGCGTTGCAAGACCAGTTCCGCAGCCGCGACACGGGCAAGACCTACAGCGCGCTGGTGGCTGGCGGTTGGCCGGCGAAGATGAAAGTGATCGACGTTGCGTTGCACAAGACCTTGGACGCGCGCGGTGAGCGCCACGTGTTGCCTGTGGCTGCCGACCACCCTGACGGCAGGCGAGCGATCAGTCTGGTGCAGGTGGTGCGGGCGTTCCAGGGTTGCACGCTGCTCGATGTGACGATCAAGACCGGCCGCACCCACCAGATCCGGGTCCACCTGGCGCAGGCAGGCCACGCCATCGTTGGCGATCCCAAATACGGTGACTTCGCCCTCAACAAAGCCTGGGCTCGCGGCGAGGGTCCAGGCGGCGCCCGCTTCGAGCGCATGTTTTTGCACGCCAGGCAACTGGCTTTCGACCACCCGGTCAGCGCCGAGCGCATCACCTTGACGGCTGCGTTGCCAGCCGAATGCGCCACACTGCTGAACCGTTTGCCTGCTCCACCATGATCGCTTATTGACGATGACCACGACCACCCGCCCGCGCCGCTTTGACCTGATCGCCTTCGATTGGGACGGCACCTTGTTTGATTCCACCGCGCTGATCGTGCGCTGCATGCAGTCGGCCTGCGCCGACATCGGCGTGGAGGTTCCGAGCACCGAGCGTGCGGCTTATGTCATCGGGCTTGGCCTGCGTGATGCGCTCCAGCACGCGGTCCCTGGCCTGCCCGAGGCAAGATACCCCGAGCTGGGTCGACGCTACCGCCACCACTACATCGCGCGCCAGCACGAGTTGGTGCTCTTTCCGGGCACCTTGGAGATGCTGCAGGCGCTGAAATCGCGCAACCACTTGCTGGCGGTGGCGACTGGAAAAAGTCGGCTGGGCCTGGATGAGTCGCTGCAAGCGGTGCAGCTCAAGGGCTTGTTCGACGGCACCCGTACCGCCGACGAGACCGCCGGCAAGCCCCATCCAATGATGCTGGAGCAGTTGATGCGCGAATTCGGCGCTGACCCGCTGCGCACGCTGATGATCGGTGACACCACCCACGACCTGCAGTTGGCCGCCAACGCCGGCACCGCCAGCATCGGCGTGAGCTATGGCGCACATGAGCCTGGAGCCTTCGCGGCGTTTGCGCCGCTGCATGTGGCGCATTCCACTGCCGACCTGCAGGACTGGCTGCTGCTCAATGCCTGAGTTCGAGGCCTTGGCCCAGCCGCTGTGCGCGTCGGCCGACCTGGTCGAGCGCGGCCGGGCCTTCGTCTTTGATGTGTTGCTGTGGGGCCGGCCAGCGCGCGCGTTTGTGTTGCGTTTCGATGGCCGGTTGGTGGGCTATATCAACCGTTGCGGCCATGTGCCGGTCGAGATGGACTGGCAGCCTGGCGAGTTCCTGGACCAGGACAAGCGCTGGATCGTCTGCGCGATCCATGGCGCGAGCTATGAGCCTGCCGACGGGCGCTGCGTGGCTGGCCCCTGCCGCAGTGGCAAGCTCATGGCCTTGACGATAGCCGAATTCGATGGCCAGGCCTGTTGGTATCCTTGCGCCGACATCCGGCCGGTGCCGTTGGCCGCCGCCTCTGAAAGCTCCCCATGAATCCGCAGGACGACACCCCATCCACCGCCAGGCCTGTTGGCGCGACTGCTGACGCAGTGCCACCGCCGCATGTGCCGGCCGCGCAGCGCGTGGCCGAGCCGGAGGCTGTCGGCACGCCTGCACTGACGCAGGCGGTGCAGGCGCTGGCGCGCGAGTTGATGAGCGAGCGCCGCACCGACCGCCGCTGGCGCATCTTCTTTCGCCTGTCTTGGCTGGGCCTGGTGCTGGCCGCGGCGTGGTTGCTGCTGTTCGACCGAACCCACCACAGCGCACCGAGCGGCCCGCACACGGCGCTGGTGGAGTTGCGCGGTGAGATTGCCGTCGATTCCGAAGCCAGTGCCGAGCAGCTGATATCGGGGCTGCGCAACGCGTTCGAGGACAAGGGCGCCAAGGCTGTGGTGTTGCGCATCAACAGCCCGGGTGGCAGTCCGGTGCAGTCGGGGATCGTCTACGACGAGATCCGGCGCCTGAAGGCCTTGCACCAGAAAAAGGTCTACGCGGTGGTCGATGAGGTCTGTGCGTCGGGTGCTTACTATGTCGCGGTGGCCGCTGACGAGATCTATGTCGACAAGGCCAGCATCGTCGGCTCGATCGGTGTGCTGATGGACGGTTTCGGTTTCAACGGTCTGATGGACAAGCTCGGCATCGAGCGCCGCTTGCTGACCGCGGGCGAGAACAAGGGCATGCTAGACCCGTTCACGGCGCAGAACCCGAAACAGCGGGCTTACGCCCAAGCCATGATCGACCAGGTGCACCAGCAGTTCATCCGGGTCGTCCGCGAGGGCCGGGGCAAGCGGCTGAAAGAGTCACCCGACACCTTCTCCGGCCTGTTCTGGAACGGCGAGGAGGCCGTCAAGCTCGGTCTGGCTGACAAGTTCGGCAGCCTCGACTATGTGGCGCGTGAGGTGATCAAGGCCGAGGAGGTGATCGACTACACGCCGCGCGAGAATGTCGCCGAGAAATTGGCCAAGCGCTTTGGCGCATCGATAGGCGAAGGTGCGGCGCGCACCTTGGGTGGGCTGGCGCGGCTGCGCTGACGCGGCCCTGCGGCGCCGTCCGGGCGCCTTGTCTCAGCCTTGCTTGTAAGCCACCACATGGTCTAGCTCTAGCCGGATGCCGATGCTTTCGCCGACGGCATGGTTGTGGTGCGACGGCACCAATGACAGCAGGGTTGCGCCGCTGGCGAGCTGGAGGGTGTAGATGAATTCCGCACCGCGAAAGGCTTTGGCCAGCACTTTGGCCGTCACGGCGCTCGCGTCGTCATGTACCACATCGTCTGGGCGCAACAGCACATCGACCGCGCATCCGGTGTCGCACAGGTCGCCGTGCTCGGTGCAGCGTATCGGTTGCGGGCTGCGCAGCATGCCCAGCTCCATCCTGATCTGGTGACCCTCGTGCACGGTGCCGGGCAAGAACACACCCTGGCCGACGAAATCGGCGACGAAGCGGTTGGCCGGCTGGTGGTAGAGCTGGTAAGCGCTGTCCCACTGCTGGATCCGGCCTTCACTCATGATGCCGATCTCGTCGGCGATCGCGAAGGCCTCGTGCTGGTCATGCGTCACCAGCAATGCGGTGGTTCCTGCGGCCTTGAGCAGCGCGCGCAGTTCAGCGCCCAGGCGCTCGCGAAGATCGATGTCGAGGTTTGAAAACGGCTCGTCGAGCAGCAGCAACCGCGGTGACGGCGCCAGCGCGCGCGCCAGTGCGACGCGCTGCTGCTGGCCACCTGACAGCTCGTGCGGGTAGCGCGGTCCGGCATGCGCCAGTCCGACGGTGGTCAGCATCTGCTGCACACGCGCCGCTGCGGCGGGTCTGCCGCGCAGGCCGAAACCGACGTTGGCCGCCACCGTCAGGTGCGGGAACAGCGCATGGTCCTGGAACACCATGCCGATGCGCCGCTGCTCGGGTGGCAGTTGTCGCTTTGCGCTGCTGATTTGCTCGCCGTCCAGCAAGATCTGTCCGGCGCGCAGTGGTTCGAATCCAGCGATCGCCCGCAGCACCGTGGTCTTGCCGCAGCCCGAGGGGCCGAGCAGGCAGCCGACGCTGCCTTGCCGCAAGTCCAGCGAGAAGTCCTCGACCACGGCGCGCGGTCCGTAGGCCAAGCTGAGCTTGCGGATAGAGAGCCAGGGCGGGTCGGTGGGCATCATGGCCGATGATCATAGGGCCGGCCCGGCGCTGCGACCGACACGTCGAGTGCGGTCTGTACACTGCCGGCAGGTCTGCTACCCGTCGAATGCCGCGATTTTGTCCGCCAGCCCCCAGCCTTTCCCGATGATGCAGCGCTTGCGCACCGGTCAGCCTGTCTGGCTGCGGTTTTTCGCGCTGCTGGCGGCGAGCCTTGTCGGGCTGCCGATCTTGGCGCTGGGCACCAACCTGTTTGCGGGCGGCACCGGCGGCACCTGGGCTCACTTGGCTGAGACCGTGCTGCCCGACTACATCGCGACCACGCTCTGGCTTTGCGCTGGCGTGGGCGCGGGCGTGGGCTTGCTGGGTGTGGGCTCGGCCTGGCTGGTGACGCGGTACGAGTTCGCCGGCCGCGCCAGCTTCGAATGGGCCTTGCTGCTGCCGCTGGCGATGCCCGCCTATGTGCTGGCCTACACCTACACCGATTGGCTGCAGTATGTCGGCCCGGTCCAGACCGCGCTGCGGGATGCTTTTGGCTGGCGCCGCGCGGACTACTGGTTTCCTGATGTGCGGTCGACGGGTGGTGCGGTGCTGATGTTCTCGCTGGTGCTCTACCCCTATGTGTACTTGCTGGCGCGGACTGCATTCCTCGAGCGCGGCGGCGCGATGATCGAGGTCGCCCGCTCGCTGGGCCTGTCGCCCTGGCAGGGTTTCTGGCGGCTGTCGCTGCCGCTGGCCAGGCCGGCGATCGCCGGGGGCATCGCGCTGGCGCTGATGGAGACGTTGGCTGATTTCGGCACCGTCAGCTACTTCGGGGTGCAGACCTTCACCACCGGCATCTACCGCGCCTGGTTCTCGCTCGGCGACCGGGTCGCTGCGGCGCAGCTCGCGCTGGTGCTGCTGGCTTTTGTCAGCGCGGTGCTGTTGATCGAGCGCGTCAGCCGTGGCGACAGACGCTTTGCCGACGCCAGCCTGCGTCGCGGTGGCAGCGGCCGCACAGTGCTGCGCGGTGGCCGTGCGGCGCTGGCGCTGGTTGCTTGCGCGCTGCCGCTGGTCGCCGGGTTCTTGCTACCGGCCTGCCTGCTGCTGCGCATGGCGATCACCCAAGGCGATGCCCAGTTTGGCGAGCGCTTCGTGCGGCTGGCTGGCAACAGCGTGCTGCTGGCCGGGTTGACGGCCTTGCTGGCGCTGGCGCTGGCGCTGCTGATCGGCTATGCCGCGCGCCTGCACCGCGGACCGGCGATGCTTTGGGCGCATCGGCTGGCCGGGCTGGGCTATGCGCTGCCAGGCTCGGTGATCGCGGTTGGTGTGTTGATCCCGGTCACCCGACTCGACCATGCGCTGGCGGCCGCCGCGCAGCAGATGTTCGGCTGGCAGCCGGGGCTGATGCTGACCGGCGGTATTGCCGCGTTGGTCTATGCCTGCCTGGTTCGCTACCTCACTGCAGCGATGCAGGCGGTCGACGCCGGACTGGCCCGGATCACGCCCGGCATGGACCAGGCCGCGCGCAGTCTGGGCCACAGCCCGGCGGGCACGCTGTGGCATGTGCACCTGCCCTTGCTGCGCGCTAGCGCGCTGACCGCTGGCCTGCTGGTTTTCATCGACGTGATGAAGGAACTGCCAGCCACGCTGGTGATGAGGCCGTTCAACTTCGACACGCTGGCCACCCAGGCCTACACGCTGGCGGCCGACGAACGCCTGGCCGAGGCCTCGACGGCAGCGCTGGCGATCGTCGCGGTCGGGTTGGTGCCGATGGTCTTCATCTGCCGCCAGATCGCGCTGGGGCGCACGCCGGACAGGCCTTGCTGAGCGCGCTGTGTGCTGCAGCGCCTGCGCATAGACTGTTGTCAGGCGTTCCATCCCAGCCATCTTCGAGGGTCACCATCATCAACGCTCCGTTTCACGCCGACCAGGTCGGCAGCTTGTTGCGTCCGGACTGGCTGTCCGCGGCGCGTTCCCAATGGCGGCGCGGCGAGGTCGATGCCGCGACCCTGGCCGCCACCGAGGACCGCGCGGTGCGCGAGGCGGTGCAGCGTCAGGAGGCCGCTGGCCTGCAAAGCATCACCGATGGCGAGTTCAGACGCGATTGGTGGCATCTGGACTTTCTGTCGCAACTCGACGGCGTCACGCTGCAGGACAACGCGGGGCCCAAGTTCAAGATCGCCGGCCAGTCCGAGCAGCCGCCGATCGCCACGGTCACCGGCAAGATCGGCTGCAGTGCGCCGATCATGGCCGCCGACTTCGCGTTCCTGAAGTCGGTGACCCAGCGCACTGCCAAGATGACGATCCCGTCACCGTCGATGCTGCACTTGCGCGGGGGGCGGGCGGCGATCTCGCGCCAGGCCTACCCGGAGATGTCTGACTTCTGGGCCGACGTCGCAGCAGCCTACCGGGTCGCGATCGCCCACCTGGCGGATGCCGGTTGCCGCTACCTGCAACTCGACGACATCACCTTCGCCTACCTGTGCGACCCCAAGATCCAGGCCAACTGTCGTGCCAACGGCGATGACCCTGCCGCGCTGCCGCAGATCTATGCCGACACCATCAACGCTGCGTTGCTTGGCAAGCCTGCCGACATGAAGGTGACGATCCACACCTGCCGTGGCAATTTCCAGAGCGCCTGGGTCGCCGAGGGTGGCTACGACCCGGTGGTCCAGGCGATGTTCTCGACCGATGTCGACGGCTACTTCATGGAGTTCGACAGCGCGCGTGCTGGCGGGTTTGAGCCGCTCAAGGCATTGCCCAAGGGCAAGAAGGTGGTGCTCGGTCTCGTCACGACCAAGCTCGGTGAGCTCGAATCCAAGGACGACTTGAAGCGCCGCATCGACGAGGCCTCGCGTTTCGTGCCGCTCGAGGACTTGTGCCTGTCGCCGCAGTGTGGCTTTTCCAGCACCCACCATGGCAACGCGCTGTCGCAGGACGACCAGTGGCGCAAGCTCGAGCGCGTGGTCGAGGTCGCGGGCGAAGTCTGGGGCTGAACCCGTTGCGCCAGGCCTACTCCAGGCCTATTTCCAGCCCGCGCGGTCGAACACTTTCTGCGCCATCACTGTGGCCTTGGCGAGTTCACCGATCGGCAACTGGTCGGGTTTGAAGCTGCCCAGCGCGGCGAGTGTCGGATTGGCCTGCGCACTGCCCTTGACCACCGGCCACTCGTTGTTGCCCTCGGCGAAATAGGCTTGGGCCTGGTCGCTGGCCAGGTACTCCAGGAAGCGGATCGCGGCATCGCGGTTGGGGGCGTGCTTGAGCAGGCCCGCGCCCGAGACATTGATGTGCGCGCCCCAACTCGACTGGTTGGGCCACACCACCGACACGGCTTTCATCGCCCGCAGGTCTTCGGGTCGGCTGCTGCGCATCATCCGCACCAGGTAATAGGTGTTGGAGATGGTCACTCCGCATTCGCCTGCGGCGACGGCCTTGATCTGGTCGGTGTCGCCGCCCTTGGGCGCGCGCGCGAAGTTCGCGACCAGCCCGCGAGCCCAGGCTTCGGCCTTGGCCTCGCCCTCATGCGCGATCACCGCCGCGCCCAGCGACAGGTTGTAGGGATGACTGCCCGACCGCATGCAGACCTGGCCCCTGAGTGCCGGCATGGCCAGATCGGCATAGGTCTGAACCTGCTCGCGTTTGACCGCTGCCTGGTTGTAGACAATCACCCGAGCGCGGGTCGAAAACGAGTACCAGGTTGGCGTGCGCAGCGCGGCGGGAATGCGCTCGTCCAGCAGCTTGCTGCTGACGGGCTGGAACAGCCCCAGGCTGTCGGCCACCTCGAGGCGGGCCGCGTCCACCGTGATCAGCAGATCGGCCGGGCTGGCCTTGCCCTCATTGCGGATGCGCTCGACCAGTTCCTCTTCCTTGCCATCGAGCCGGTTGATCTTGATGCCCGTGCGCTGGCTGAAGTTGGCGTAGAGCGCTTCGTCGGTCTGGTAGTGCCGCGCCGAGTAGATGTTGAGCACGCCGGTCTGCGCCGAGGCCGGGGCGGGTGAGCCCGCCAGCAGGGCCAGCGCGGCCAGCGCGGTCAGGGCCGGACGGCGTGGCAAGTTGAAACGGGGGAGGGACATGGTGGCAATCCGGTGGGTGGAAAGTGCTTGAATAATAACAAGAATCATTCTCAACAACTTGCCGAGGCAGGGTCAAGGCGGATCGAACCGGGCCGCTACAACCAGCCCACGCGCCTGAAGCGCCAGTACATCAGGCCGCAGGTCGTGCCGATCAAGCCCAGCGCGGCGGGGTAGCCCCAGGGCTGTTGCAGCTCGGGCATGTGCTGGAAGTTCATGCCCCAGACGCCGACAAAAAAGGTCGCCACCGCAAAGATGCCGGCCCAGGCGGCCAGCCGTTTGGTGACCTCGCTCTCCTCGATCGTGACCATCGACAGGTTGACCTGGATCGCCGTGCCGATGGTGTCGCGTATCGTGTCTATCGAGGTCTGCAAGCGCGCCAGGTGGTCGGCGATGTCGCGAAAGTAGTCGCTGCTGGCCGCGCACACCGGCGGCACGCGGCCGCCGTAGAGCTTGCCCACGGCGTCCATCAGCGGTGCCACCGCGTGGCGCAGCACCGTGACCTTGTGTTTGAGTTGGTAGAGCCGCTCGATGTTGGCGCGGCCTGCGCCGCGGTCGAAGATCTGGTCTTCGATGGTCTCTAGCTCGGTCTCGAGCGCGTCGACGAGCGGAAAATAGCGGTCGACGACCGCATCCATCAAAGCGTAGAGAACGAAGCCTGCGCCCTGGCGCAGCCGATCGGGTTCGCGCTCGCAGCGTTCGCGAACGCCCAGAAAGCCCTGGCTGCTGCGGTTGCGCACCGACAGCACGTAGTTTGGGCCGGCAAAGATGTTGACCTCACCGATCTGCCATTCGTCGGTCGGGCTGAGCTCGAGCAGATGCAGCACCGCGAACACCGAGTCGCCGTATTCCTCGATCTTGGGCCGCTGATGGCCATGGGCAGCGTCCTCGACCGCCAGATCGTGCAGGCCGAATTCGTGCTGCATCTGCGCCAGCTCTTCGTCGCTGGCGTCGCGCAGCGCCACCCAGACAAAGCAGCCAGGCTGGCCCATGTGGTCGCTGATCCGCTCTACCGGGATGTCGGCGAGCTTGGCGCCGTCGCGGTATGCGACGCAGTTGATCAGCATGTCGGATCTTTCTCAGACCGTCGCGGGCTCAGCCACCAGCAGGCCTTTGCGCTCGATGAAAGCCACCACCTCGGCCAAGCCCTGGCGGGTGCGCAGGTTGCTCATCACATAGGGACGTTTGCCGGCATGGTCGGGTCGCATGCGGCGGGTATCGGCTTCCATCACCTCGAGGCTGGCGCCAACATAGGGCGCGAGGTCGATCTTGTTGATCACGAACAGGTCGCTCTTGGTGATGCCTGGGCCGCCCTTGCGCGGAATTTTCTCGCCGGCGGCGACGTCGATCACATAGATCGTCAGGTCGCTGAGTTCGGGGCTGAAGGTTGCGGCCAGGTTGTCGCCGCCAGACTCGATGAACACGATGTCGGCGTCGGGGAATTTCTCCAGCATCCGGTCGACGGCTTCGAGGTTGATCGACGCGTCTTCGCGGATCGCGGTGTGCGGGCAGCCGCCGGTCTCCACGCCCATGATGCGGTCGGCATCCAGCGCGCCAGCCACCGTGAGCAGGCGCTGGTCTTCCTTGGTGTAGATGTCGTTGGTCACGACCACCAGGTCCCAGCGTTCGCGCATGGTCTTGCACAGCATTTCGACCAGCGTGGTCTTGCCCGACCCCACCGGCCCGCCCACGCCCACGCGCAAGGGTGGGAGCTTCTTGGTTCGGCGGGCGATGTGGTGCAGCGGTGTCATGGTGGGCTTTCGGTGGCGAAGTCTTCCAACAAGCACTGATCATGCCGCAGTCGACGGCGCCAGCGGTTGCTGGCTCATCGGCCGGGGTTTCAGCTGCGGAAAAGCCTGGAGTACTGGGCTTCGTGGCGCGCCGAGACGATCGCCAGCATCGGGGCCAGGTTTTGCCTTGCGCCATCGCCAGCCGCTGCGGTGGTGATGGCGCCGTCGACCGCCGCGGGCAGCGCTTCGGCCAGATGGCCGAGCAGGCGTTGGCCTGCACTCTGGCCCAGCGGCACCGACTTGATCGCCGCCTGCACCATGTTCTCGGCCCAGCCGAAGCCAAAGGCCAGCAGCGCTTCGCGCAGTGGCGCGCCGCTGAGGGCTGCCGCCAGCGCGAAGGCCAGCGGCCAGGCCGGCGCCGGCCTGAGCGCGGCCAGCATGGGGATGCGCCCGTCTTCGGGTCGGCGCTGGCGCAGCCATTCGGTCAGCGAGCGGCCCATCTGTTCGGTCTGCTGGCGCATCTCGCGCGTCTCGCGGGTCTGCAAGGTCCAGGCGTTGAGCTCAGTGATGCGCTGCGAATCGGATCGCTGCCAGGCTTTGAAGGCGCTGGCCAGCAGCGGCAGTTCTGCGCGCTGCAGGCTCAAGCCCAGTTGATCGCCCAGCCACAGACCCGCGCTGGCCTCGTCGCTGACCAGGCCAGCGTCGATCGCCGCTTCCAGCCCCTCGGAGTAGCTGAAACCGCCGACCGGCAGTGCCGGCGAGGCCAGCCACATCAGCTGCAGCAGCGCGGTGGCGGGAAGCGGCTGCGCCGCTCGCCTGACGCGAGGCATCTTCAGTGGTCGTGGCCCGGGGCATGCCCATGGCCGTGACCCTTGACATGACCGTGATCGTGATCGTGGTCGTGGTCGTGGTCGCAATCGGGGCCGTGCACATGGGCGGCGGCGACCGGTTGATGGGCATGACCGTGATCGTGGTCGTGATGGCCGTGCGCGCAGTCGGGCCCATGCACATGGCTTGCGGCCACCGCGCTCGGCTTCGCGTCATGCTGATGCGCGTGGCTGTGCGCATGGCCATGAGCGTGGCCGTGCGCAGCGTCAGGCGATGCATAGGCGCCGCCCTCGGGCTCGAAGGCTTCCAAGGCCTCGGAGACGATCAGATGCTGGGCCCGCAGCATGTCGGCCAGCACATGGTCGGGCTCGAGCTTGAGGTGGTCGGGTTTGAGCTCAAGCGCGACATGGCGGTTGCCCAGGTGGTAGGCCGCTCGCAGCAGGTCGAAGGCGCTGCCGTGCTCGGCACAGGCGCGCACCACCAGCACCGCTTGCGGCGCAGCCTGCACGCGAATCAGTGAGCCGTCCTCGGCCACCAACACATCGCCGCCGCGCACCGCCGTGCCGCGCGGCAGAAAGACGCCCAGCGTGCGGCCCAGCGAGTCGACGGCGTCAAAGCGGCTTTTTTGCCGCACGTCCCAGTCGAGTTCGACCTGCGCACCGCGCTTGATGAGCACAGAGGCCAGACCTCGGCCGCCGGGGATGAGTTTGTTGATCGTCAGCATGGCTGGATTGTCGCCCCGAATTTGGCGGCCGGAAGCCGGCTCAAGCCTCAGTCGGCCTGGTAGCGCGCCATCGCGGCGTCGGCGCGGCTGGCGAAGTCGAAGTCGAGCCGGGTCAGGCCGCCTGCATCGTGGGTCGTCATCACGATTTCGACCCGGTTGTAGACGTTGCGCCACTCGGGGTGGTGGTCCAGGCGTTCGGCCACCAGCGCGAGCTCGGTCATGAAGGCGAAGGCTTGGGCGAAATCGGCGAACTTGAAGCTGCGTGAAATGGCGCCTCGAAGTGGATCGTGCTGCCAATGCGGCACCCCGGCCAACTGGACAGGGAGGTCTTGCGGATCGAGTTTTCTCATGGCTGGGCGCCTGCTGAAGACAGCTGCCAAGTTTGCCGCAATCGCTGCCAGGCTGCAGGCCGGCGCCCAGGCGATTCGCCCAGGCACAGAGGCCGCTGTCAGAACAGGAAGTAGCGCTGCGCCATCGGCAGCACGCTGGCCGGCTCACAGGTCAGCAGCAGGCCGTCGGCGCGCACCTCGTAGGTCTGGGCGTCGATCTCCATCGTTGGCATGTAGGCGTTGTGCACCATGTCAGCCTTCTTGACCGAGCGGTTGCCTTTGACCGCCACCAAGCGCTTGGCCAGACCATAGGACTCGGCCACACCGCTGGCCAGTGCTGCGCCGCTGACGAAGCTGATCGAGGTGCTGCCCACGGCCTTGCCGTAGCTGCCAAACATCGGCCGGTAATGCACCGGTTGCGGCGTCGGGATGCTGGCGTTCGGGTCGCCCATTGCCGCTGCGGCGATGAAGCCGCCCTTGAGCACCACGCTGGGCTTGACGCCGAAGAACGCCGGCTTCCACAGCACCAGGTCGGCCCATTTGCCAATTTCGATGCTGCCCACCTCGTGGGCGATACCATGGCTGAGCGCCGGGTTGATCGTCAGTTTGGCGATGTAGCGCTTGACGCGGGCGTTGTCGTGGCGCGCCGTGTCCCCAGGCAGCGCGCCGCGCTGGCCCTTCATCTTGTGCGCCGTCTGCCAGCAGCGGATGATCACCTCGCCGACCCGGCCCATGGCTTGGCTGTCGGACGAGAACATGCTGATCGCGCCCAGGTCGTGCAGCACGTCCTCGGCGGCGATGGTCTCTCGTCGGATCCGGCTCTCGGCAAAAGCCAGGTCCTCGGCGACGCTGGGGTCCAGGTGATGGCAGACCATCAGCATGTCCAGGTGCTCGTCGACCGTGTTGACGGTGTAGGGCATGGTCGGATTGGTCGACGACGGCAGAAAGTTGGGTTCGCCCACCACCCGCATGATGTCGGGCGCATGGCCACCGCCCGCGCCTTCGGTGTGGAAAGCGCACAGCGTGCGGCCTTTCGTCGCCGCGATGGTGTTTTCGACGAAGCCCGATTCGTTGAGCGTGTCGCTGTGGATCGAGACCTGCACGTCATGCTCTTCGGCCACCGCCAGGCAGTTGTCGATCGCTGCCGGCGTCGTGCCCCAGTCCTCGTGCAATTTCAGCCCGACCGCGCCGGCCTCGACTTGCTGGCGCAAAGCCTCGGGCCGGCTGGCATTGCCCTTGCCCAGAAAGCCCAGGTTCATCGGGAAGGCCTCGGCCGCCTGCAGCATCATCTTCAGGTTTTCAGGCCCGGGTGTGCAGGTGGTGGCGAAGGTGCCGGTGGCCGGCCCGGTGCCGCCACCCATCATCGTCGTGATGCCCGACATCAGCGATTCCTCGATCTGCTGCGGGCAGATGAAGTGGATGTGGGTGTCGATGCCGCCGGCGGTGACGATCATGCCTTCGGCCGACAGGATCTCGGTGCCCGGGCCGATCACGATGTCCACGCCCGGCTGCACGTCGGGGTTGCCGGCCTTGCCGATCGCGACGATGCGGTGCCGCTTGATGCCGATGTCGGCCTTGACGATGCCCCAATGGTCGACGATCAGCGCGTTGGTGATCACCAAGTCTGCGGCCTCGTGCACGCCAGGGCCGTTGGGCACCTGGCTCTGGCCCATGCCATCGCGGATGGTCTTGCCGCCGCCGAACTTCACCTCTTCGCCGTAGCCGCCTGCGCGCAGCGTGAAGTCGTCCTCCACCTCGATGATCAGCGCGGTGTCGGCCAGTCTGAGCCGGTCGCCCAAGGTCGGGCCATAGGTTTCGGCGTAAGCACGCCGGCCAATCGTTGCCATGTCAGAGTTTTCCTTGCGCCAGGCCGTGACCCGCCCCGGCCATTACAGTTTTTCTTGCACCAGGCTGCGACCTGCTGCAGCCATTACAGCTTTCGTTGGACTGGGCTGCGACCTGCCGCAGTCACTACAGATGTCCTTGGATTAAGCCGCGACCTGCCGCGGCCACTACAGTTTTCCTTGGATGAGGCCGCGAAAACCCCAGACTTCTCGCGCGCCGCCGTAGTCCACCAGCTCGATCGTCCGCTGCTGGCCGGGCTCGAATCGGACGGCCATGCCCGAAGCGATGTTCAGCCGCATCCCATGTGCGACCGCGCGGTCGAACTGCAGCGCCGCGTTGGTCTCGGCGAAGTGGTAATGCGAGCCGACCTGGATCGGCCGGTCACCGGCGTTTTGCACCACCAGCGTGATGCTGCGGCGGCCCGGGTTGAGGGCATGATCGCCAGGGTCGGTGAGCAGTTCGCCAGGAGTCATGCCCGACTCACTTTCGGCGCGCCAGCCACAGACCGGCGCCAGCCACTGCCGCTACCGCCAGCCAGACCAGCGCGTCGTCTGCATGCCAGTGCGACAGCCCGGGCAGGCCGTGGCCTTCGTGGGCTTGCGTCAGCCCGGTCCAGGCCAGCAGGAAGAGGCCGGTGAGATGCTTTGTCATGGTGCGCTCCTTTTGGTTTAGGCGATGGGTTGGTGCACGGTCACCAGCTTGGTGCCGTCCGGAAAAGTCGCCTCGATCTGAATTTCCGGTATCAGTTCGGCAATGCCGTCCATCACGTCCTCGCGGCTGAGCACGGTCTTGCCTTCGCTCATCAGCGCTGCGACGGTCTTGCCGTCGCGCGCACCTTCCATGATCGCGGCGCTGATCAAAGCGACAGCCTCGGGGTAGTTGAGCTTGAGGCCGCGGGCGCGACGTCGCTCGGCCAGCAAGGCGGCGGTGAAGATCAGCAGCTTGTCTTTTTCGCGGGGCGTGAGTTCCATGGTGACCTGTTGTTGAGGCTTTCGGTGGCGGAGATGCCGTCGGCGACTCAGGTCTTGTCGCCGCAAGAGCTGTGCCAAGCCTGTCGACCCAGCGCTGACTTGCCCGAGCCGCTGTTCATTTGCGCAGCGAGGCGTCCTCGATCAGTACCGCATAGGCGTAACCCGACCCCAGGTCGACGTCGGTGCGCACCTTGCCGCGCGCGTTCACGATGTCGCCGACTACAGCGTTGTCTAGCGTGGTCACCAACACATCGTGGGTGCCGGCCGCGGCCGATCCCGAGCCATCGCGCAGGTGCAGCCAGTTCTTGCCCAGGATGCCGGTGCTGGCCTTGACCACCTGACCGTGCACCAGCACCGTCTTGTCCTTGAGCCCGGCCTTGCCGGTCACCACCTCGGCCACGGTTTTGGCGTCCGGGCCGACTGCCTTGGTCACTTTGGTGATGGCCGACGCGCTGGCCGGCGCTGCGCTTGCTGGCGCAGCAGGCTTGGCCAGCGGGTCGACGATCTGCCCGAACACGATCTTGTCGAAGCGCTTGTTGAGGGTTTTGCTCTCGAAATTCTGCATCGTCACCGGGTTGGCGATGCCGACTTGACTGCCGACCTTGACCACGCTGGTCGGCACGGCGGCCCAGGTCTCGCCCGAAGCGGTCTTGATGCGCAGGTAGGTGTAGCCCTGCACATCGCGCGACTCGACGACTTCGCCGGTCAGCGGCGGAGCGGGTGGCAAGGCCTGGGTGCTGAAGGCGGCGACCAGCAACAGCGTGGCGGTGAAGGCGATGGCAGGTTTCATGGGCTGTTTGTTCGATAAATCAGCACATCATCGGCGTCGGTCCTGAGGTTTGGCTTGATCTTTATCCAACAAGTGGCGGGTCTGGCGGCGCGACAAGCCGGGACAGCACCAACTGGGTGTCATGACGCATCAACAAGAGGCATTTTTTCTCGTGCCTCGCTATAAGCTGTGTTTGATGCGCTTTTGTGGTGCGGCCGAACGGCGATTCGCCGATCCTGGCCGGGCGCGGTTCTTGATGCATGGGAGACCATGTCCATCGCTCCCGCCCCGCCGCAGCAAGTGGTCACCTTCCGCCGTGACTACAACAGCTGGGTCGCCAGCGAGACGATGGAGGACTACGCGCTGCGATTCACGCCGCGCAACTTCCGCAAGTGGAGCGAATGGCGGGTGGCCAATACCGCTTTCGGTGCGGCGTCGTTCCTGATCCTGGAGGCGGTGGGCGCGACGCTGCTGGTGCAGCACGGTTTCGTCAACGCCACGCTGGCGATACTGGCCACCGGGCTGATCATCTTCTTGGCCGGGCTGCCGATCAGCGTCTACGCCGCGCGCCACGGCCTCGACATGGATTTGCTCACGCGAGGCGCCGGTTTCGGCTACCTAGGCTCGACCATCACCTCGCTGATCTACGCCAGCTTCACCTTCATCTTCTTTGCGCTCGAGGCCGCTGTGATGGCCTACGCGCTGGAACTGGCCTTCGACATCCCGCCGGCCTGGGGTTATGGGCTGTGCGCGCTGTTGGTGATTCCGTTGGTCAGCCACGGTGTGACGGCGATCAGCCGTCTGCAGGTCTGGACCCAACCGCTGTGGCTGGCGCTGCTGGTGCTGCCGCTGGCCTATGTGCTGGTCAAGAGCCCCGACGAACTGGTCGACCTCGCTGCTTACGGCGGTGTTTCGGGCCAATCCGGTGGCTTCGGCTGGATGGGCTTTGGCGCTGCGCTGACCGTTGGCATCGCGCTGATCACCCAGATCGGCGAGCAGGCCGATTACCTGCGTTTCATGCCCGAGAAAAAGCCTGGCCAGGGCTTGCGCTGGTGGCTTGCCGTGCTGATGGGCGGGCCGGGCTGGGTGGTCATGGGTGTCGCCAAGATGCTGGCCGGCGTGCTGTTGGCCTACCTCGCCTTGGCCCACAGCGTACCGCCTGAGCGCGCGGTCGACCCCAACCAGATGTACCTGGTGGCTTGGGAGTACGTGTTTGGGCAATACGGCTGGGCAGTGGCCGCGACCGCGTTGTTTGTCTTCGTCTCCCAGCTCAAGATCAACGTCACCAACGCCTATGCCGGGTCGCTGGCGTGGAGCAACTTCTTTTCGCGCCTGACCCACCACCACCCTGGTCGAGTGGTCTGGGTGGTGTTCAACACCGCGATAGCGCTGGTGCTGATGGAACTCGACGTGTTCCAGGCGCTGTCGCATGTGCTGGGTCTGTACAGCAACATCGCGATCGCTTGGATCATGGCGGTGGTGGCCGACCTGGTGATCAACAAGCCGCTGGGATTGAGCCCCAAGGGCATCGAGTTCCGCCGCGCCTACTTGCACGATATCAACCCGGTGGGTGTCGGTGCGATGGGCGTGGCCTCGGTGCTCAGCATCGCGGCGCACCTGGGCGCATTCGGTGCGCTGGCCCAGGCCTGGTCGGCGATGATCGCGCTGGTCACCGCGCTGGCGGTCTCGCCGCTGATCGCCTGGGCCACTGGCGGGCGCTATTACCTGGCTCGGCGCACCGCCGCTGCGCGCAAGGTCGAGGCGGTCGCGCTGAGCAGCGA
>CAMCTC010000028.1 GCA_945878355.1 Bordetella parapertussis
ATAAACCCGGTCCAGAAATCGCTGTTCGCAGCCTTGGAGTTGACCCCGCCGACCCCTTCAGACCTCGCCAAACCTGCTTTGTAGTCTGCACTTTAGAACCGGTTTCTAATTAAATCATAGACTTACGTCCAGCAACTGTCGAACTCGAGTGGCCCCATCATTTGCAACCCTCGTGGTGCGCCAATCGCGCTCGTAGCCAAACCAACTTCTGGAAATTCGCCTCATGAAAATCAACCGAATCCTTTCGGCGTTTATGCTCGGCGGCGCGCTGCTGGCCACCCAGGGCGTGGCGCTGGCCCAGCCCAAGCCGATCGAATTGCGTTACAGCAGCGGCGCTCCTCCAAAGGGCAATCCTTGGGTCATGCAGATCGAGCGCTTCATCAAGGATGTCGACGAAGAGAGCAAGGGTGAGATCAAGATCCAGCCGTTCTACGGCTCGCAGCTTGGCAGCGAGCAGGACACCGTGCAACAAGTGGCACGCGGTCGGATCGACATGGGCGGCTACTCGGGTGGCTCGGCCGCGCTGGTGGTGCCGGAAGTGGCGCTGCTGCTGATGCCCTTCTACTTCCGCAACGCGGCCGAAGCCGATTGCGTGATCGACAACCACATGACCAAGATCGTCACCGACGCCTTCAGCAAGAAGGGGGTGCAGTTCCTCAGCTGGTCCTCGGTGGGCAGCATCGACATGTTCGGCAAGAAAGCCTTCATGGCACCGAAGGATCTGAACGGCGCCAAGGCCGCCATCTATGCCAACAAGACACAGAGCCTTTTCTTTAGTTCCTTGGGCGCCAACGTCAACCCGCTGGGCCTGCCCGAATGGATCCCGGCTTTCCAGACCGGCATGGCCGACGTGGTGCTGACCACCATCACTTACGGACTGCCCTCTGGCCTCACCAAGGTCGCGCCAGTGGTGTCGCGTGTCAACGCCTACGACTCGCCAGGGCTGACGCTGATGAACAAGGCAGTCTGGGACAAGTTGTCCAAACCACACCAGGAAGCCATGCTGCGCGCCGGCGCCCGCACCCCTGCGACGAAGTATCGCGAGGAGATCCGCGGCTTCGAGGGCACGCTGTTCGGCATGCTCGAAAAGGGCGGCGGGCAGGTGATCAACGCCACGCAGGGTCAGCGCGATGCCTGGCGCAAGTCGATGGAGCCTGTGTACCCGCAGATCGTCAAGGAAACCGGCGGTGAGTCGGCGGCGTTCTTCACCGCCATGGAAACCGGGCGCAAGGCATGCACGAAATGAACACTGCTTTCACGCCGGCCCCGGCTGGCGCGAAATCGTTCGTCGACATCTGGCACCGGGTCGAGTGTCTGCTCGCCGTCACGGCTTTCGGCTTCATCGCGGTGGTGCTCATTCTCGATGTCGCTGGGCGCGAACTGCTGGCGCCGATCTACAGAATGTTCGACATCAAGGGTGCGGCGGGCGTCTTCGCCGCCCAGAAGATGTGCGTCTACGCGCTGGTCGTGGGCAGCTTTTGCGGTGTGGGCATCGCCACAGCCACCAACAGCCACCTGCTGCCACGCCTCGGATTCGGATGGGTGCCCAAGGACTTCGGGCCGACGATGGACCGGCTGGCTGATCTGTTCACCGGGTTGTTCTTCGTTGGCGTGGCCTGGTTCGGTTGGGTCTATGTGCAATCGTCTATGCAAGCGGGCCTGCGCATGCAGGCCTTCGACATGCCGATCTGGCCGATCCAGTCGGCCATACCTCTAGGCTTCCTGTCGGCGTCGGTGCGCTACTTCTTCTACGCCGCATGGCCGGCGCTGCGCCCCTTGAGACCGGAGTTCCAGGAATGACGGTCCTTCTGCTGATCGCGCTGGTCCTGCTGCTGCTGTGGCTGCGCCAGCCACTGGTGGTCATCCTGCTGTCGGTGGCGGCCTATGTGCAGGTTGCCTGGGGCAAGGGTCAGCTCGACTACATCCTCGAGGACATGTGGGTCGCGCTCGACAAGGAACTGATCCTGTCGATACCGCTGTTCATCTTGTGCGGCAACGTCATGACACTGGGCTCAACCGCCAAGCGGCTGATCCGCATCATGGCCGCGCTGACCCAGCCCTTGCCGGGCGGCCTGGGCATCGCAGCGGTTTTGAGCTGCGGCATCTTCGCCGCCATTTCGGGCTCGAGCATCGTCACCATGTTGGCGGTGGGAACGGTGATGTACCCGGCGATGCGCGCCGCCAACTACGACAACAAGTTCACCCTGGGCACCATCATGTCCGGTGGCACCCTGGGCATCATCATCCCGCCGTCGATCCCGATGATCATCTACGGGCTGGTGACCGAGGCCTCGGTGGTCGACATGTTCACCGCCGGCATAGGCCCGGGCATCCTGATGTTGATCGTGTTTTCGGTCTACGGCCTGTGGTTCAACCGCAAGATGCCGACGCGAAAATTCGACAAGGCCGAACTCATGACGGCTTGCCGCGAAGGCATCTGGGCGGCGATGCTGCCGGTGATCCTGCTGGGCGGCATTTACACCGGCTACTTCACAGCCACCGAAGCGGCCGCGGTGGCCTTGTTGTATGCGTTGATCATCGAGATCTTCGTGCACAAGGAAATGAAAGTCCGCGGCTTCTACCAGGTGGTGCTTGACCAGTCGAAGCTGGGCGGCTCGCTGTTCCCGGTGCTGGCCGTGGCCTTGAGCCTGAACATCGTGCTCATCGAACACCGCGTGCCGCCGATGATGGTCGACTTCGTGCAGGGATACATCAGCAGTCCGCTGATGTTCATGCTGCTGGTCAACCTGCTGCTGCTCATCGTCGGCTGCCTGATGACCACCGGCGAGGCCATCCTGATCCTGGCGCCGCTGCTGATGCCGGTGGCCGAGTCCTACGGCTACGACAAGGTGGTGTTCGGCATCATCATGATCCTGAACCTGGAGATCGGCTTCCTCACGCCACCGGTGGGGCTGAACCTGATCGTCGCGATGTCGGCCTTCAAGCAGCCCTTCGGCTTGCTGTGCCGGTCGGCGATTCCCTACATCATCATGATGCTGGCCTGCCTGGCCTTGGTCACCTGGCAGCCGTGGATCGCGATGTACCTGGTGAACGGCAAGTTCTGATCCGACACGCTGCTGTCGTCAGGCAGCAGCGTGGGCGCCCAGCCGCAACAGCCGCATCGCGTTGTCCTTCAGGAAGGAACTCGCCAAAGACCACGGGGCGGGCATCGTTCTGAAGATCGAACGACTGCAGGCACAGGCTGCGGAGCTCGGGGCCGAGATCACGGGCCTGAACGGCAACCCTGGCGTGTGGGTGACACCGGGCCACAGACGGGACGAATGCCGAAGAGAGGGTGGTGTCGCTAGCGCGCAAACATCCTCCGTCGATACGATCAGAACGGCACCGTGGCGCGCTCGGCGTTCGCTTTCACTCGGGCCTGCGGCGAACGCAACGAAACCCGATGTAGACCGCAGTCGTTCCCGGCGGTTTGCTCTGCAGATGATCGGCCCGCATCTGTGCCGCGCCGTACCACCAAGAGCCACCGCGCGTGAGGCGCTCGGCCTGGCCAGCGACGCCAGGCGGCTCGTCCACCCATTCCCAGGCGTTGCCGCCCATCTCGTGCAGACCGTTGACGCCGGCTGGCGTGCTGCCGGCGAGCGTATGGCCGTGGCCGCGCCACAGCTTGACGCGATGGCGAACGGCCCGTGTCCGTGCGGCGTCACCGCAGTCATCGAGGCACTGCGCGCCTTCTGGCGTGTCGCCGGTTGGAAATCGGTAGGTGCTGCCGCGCGAGAAGGGTGGCGCCGGAGCGGCGCGCTGTTCGGTGTACGCCGCGGACAGCCACTGCGCGTCGGTGGGCAGTTGCCCACCCGCCCAGCGGCAGAAAGCCTGGGCCTCGTCGAACGTGAGGTGCACCGCCGGTTCGGTGTCGGACGTCGGCGCGCTGCCACCCCACGGCGTGCGCCAGTGCCAGCCCGGCTTTTGCACCCATCCCGCCTCGTAGACCATGCCGCCGCCGGCCCGTTCAGCTTGCGTGACAGTGCGCGTGGCATCGGCAAAGCGGCGGAACTGCCCGATCGTGGTTTCGGTGCGGGCGATGCTGAAATTGCCCATGGCCTGCCAATCCAGGCCGGCGTGGTTGGAGGCAGACTGGGTCTCGGCCAGGACGGCTGGCGACAGGCAGACCAGTGCCAGCACAGGGGCGAAAAGCGTGATTGCGAGGCGTGGTCTGCGGGTGGGCGGTATGGGCGCGTTGGTTGTCACAATAGGCTTGCGGAGTGCGTGGCAGCCGAAGTTTGCCATCAGGTGTTGGGCGAAGTGCGGGCCTTGGTGCCGAAACTGGGCGGTCGGCCGGGCGGTTGATTCAGAACCTGGCACCGCTGCCAGTATCAGCGAAGGCCAGTTCAAGACAGTGCTTCTTGTCGCCGACCGGGATCGAATCGTGAGCGTCACGCCCGACGCAGTGGTGGTGGTGCCGGCGGCAGTCGCATCGCGCTCGGCCGCTCCGCCGATCAAGGGCGAACCGCCGCTTTCGCCTGGCTAAACCATACGAAATCCAAGGGAAAGCTCAGATTTCATTCCTCGATGGCAAAATTTATTGTCATCAAGATGTTGATGAAACAGCGCAAAGAATGAAGATCCTACGAGCCGGGATCGACCACCTACGACGATGGTGACCGCGAGAAGACGAAGACTGGGCTGTGCCGATCACAATGAGCCTGAACGCCTGACCCGCAGCCCGGCTCATGCCAGGGCAGGCTTGGCGCCACGCCATCGAGCGCCCTGCCCGCCGTCGGTTCTTATGATGCACCGGCAAACCAGCGCGCGCGGCACCGGCAGCATCGCAGCCACCCGGCGCCAACACCGCCGATGCGGCGTGACAGGTTCCTACAGGCTCAGACGTCCAATGCCATCGCAGGCCACCGCTGAGCCCAAGGCGCCAAGGCCTCCAGGCGTCGTCCGATTTCGAGAACGGTGGCGTCATGACCGAAGGGCGCGACGACCTGTATGCCGATGGGGCGTCCGTCGGGATGCGGCCTGCCGGGCACGCTGATCCCAGACAAACCCGCTGCATTGACCCAGGCGCCGAACATGCCTTGGGTCGCCGGCGTCAGACCAGGCGGCGCTTCATCCTCGGCTCGCCAGGCTGGTGCGGCGGCCGCCGGCAATATCAGCGCGTCGTAATGTCCCCAGGCTGCCGTCAGGTCAGCACGCCAGGCAGCGAGCGTGTCGAGCGTGTCAACATAAGCGGCCGCAGGCATTGCCAAGCCGCGTTCGGCGGCGGCTCGGACACTGTCGGTCGTCTCTTCGCGCCAGCGATCCGGGAAGCGTGTCACGACTCGAGCCGCCCCCGCCTCGAACAGCTTGCCCATCACAGCGCGTATGGCCCCGAGATCGTAGGGTGCTGACACAGGGATCGTCTCGCAATGGGCTTCGGCCAGACTGTCGACGGCGGCACAGACGCTCGCGGCAACCTCGGGCGTCGCACCCTCAGCGCCGATCGATGTGAACCAACCGACCCGAAGGCGCCGGTACGCGTTGACCTCGGGGATCACGGGGAAGCGACCGGAGTACGGATCGCGCGAGTCTGGTCCTGCCAGCACCGTGTACAGCAACTGCAGGTCGCGCAAGCTGCGGGACAGCAGGCCTATGGCCTGGAAGTCGATCGCCATCGGCGGGAATCCGTAACGGCGGGCGAGTCGCCCGGTTGACGGCCTCATGCCGACCAGGCCGGTATAAGAAGCTGGCAGCCTGGTGCTACCGCCAGCGTCGGTGCCCACAGCCAGCGTCGTGACGCCTGCAGCCACCGAAGCGCTGGCGCCACCCGAGGACCCGCCAGGCGTCAGCGCCGGATCCCAGGGATTGCGGGTGACCCCCGACAAGCGGCTGTAGGTACGGCCCGTCATCGCGAATTCAGGCGTGGTGGTCTTGCCGACGATGACGGCGCCAGCGGCGCGCAGTCGTTCGACGCAGATGTCGTCGCGATCGGCCACATGGCCGCGAAACAACAAGCTGCCCCATCGGGCAGGCAAGCCAGCGACGTAGAGGTTGTCCTTCACCGAAACGGGGATACCGTCGAGCGGACCCAAACGCTGACCTGCGGCCTGCCGCGCGGTGGCGGCCTTCGCCGCAGCCAAAGCGCCGCCTCGATCGACGTGAGCGAAGGCATTGAGCAAGGGCTCCAACGCATCGAGCCGCGCCAAAGACTGATCGAGCAATTGCAGCGGCGTGATGGTCCGCGCATCGAGCAGCGCTGACAGCGCGGTCGCATCAAGTCGCCAAGTCATGGGCATCTCCTCAGGCATTCGGTGGGATGGTTCAAGCCGGCAAGTCGGATAGTCATGCACGGGCAATGGCCGATGCCTGCTGTGGTCTGGCACGATGAATCCGACCGCAGCGACGGCCTGTCAAGCGATCAGGCGATCAGGCGTCGTAGGACAGGATAGCCTCGATCACCAGGTCGACCGCCGCAGAGCCGTCGATCGCAACCGCCACCTGGGCATTCGCAGGCTCGGGTTGACGCACCGAGACCAGCTTGGCGATGTCGACGTTGCGCAGATCGCAGGCCGTCATGCCGCGCAGTTGCCGGCTGGCGAGTTCGACATGGACATGGCATGCCTGGTAGCTGATCAAGTCAGGTCGCAGCAGCGGCAGGATCGCGCAGGGGTCGTGCATCGATGCGGTCTGGAGCCTGAAGATCTCTTGTGAGCGCTTCAAGTAGAACCCGAGCAGGTCGGCGAAGATCGTCGACACCCTAGCGCCGGACTGACGCAGCCGATCGATATGGGCATTGCCAATGCCGGCCTGGCGTGTGACGTTGAGCCCGGCCATCATGATCGGCACGCCCGAGGCAAACACCACGGCAGCGGCTTCGGGGTCGCAATAGATGTTGAATTCGGCATGCGAGCTGATGTTGCCGATCGTGGTCGACCCGCCCATCAGCGTGATGCATTTCAGCCAGCCTGCCAGCCGGGGCTCGGTCTTGAGGGCAACGGCGATGTTGGTCAGTGGGCCGATGGGCGCGAGCACCAACTGCCCAGGCGCGGCGCGGGCCGCGTCGATGATGAATTGCACCGCATGCTTTGCCACTGGTTCCCGATCCGGCTCGGGCAGTGTCGCACCGTCAAGACCGCTCTTGCCGTGGATGTCGGCGGCCGACGCCCGCTTGGCGACCAGCGCTTCGCCCATGCCCATCGCGACGGGGATGTCGAGCTTGGCCAGCGTGCAGATCGCCAGGGCGTTGCGGGTGGTGTTCTCGAGCGAGCTGTTGCCGAAGACGGTGGTGATGCCGACCAGGTCAAGCTCGCGCGCGGCCAACAGAATCGCCATCGCATCGTCGTGGCCAGGGTCGCAATCGATGATCAGTCTGGTGGTCATGGGCATCAATGGACGATCTGCAGCCGCCGGCAACCGCGCAGGATGTCTTTCGGGCAGATGCCGAAATAGCGGCGTATCGAGTGGCTGAAATGGGTGGAATCGGGGTAGCCGATGTCTTGCGCCAACGTCGCGAGGTTTTGCGGACGGTTGATCACCGACAGCAGCATCCGCGCCCGCTTCCAGGCCCGGTAGGCGCGGTAAGAGCATCCGGTCTCCTGCTTGAACAAGTGCAGAAAGCGCGAGCTCGACAGGCCGGCCTGCGCCGCGAAGTCATCGGCAGCGACCGGGGTGTTGGGCGAGAGTTGCAGACGGCGAACCGCGTCCTTGATTCGTGGGTCCAGTACCCGACCCGGCAGCAAATGGCCGAAAAAGGTCAGGTCCATGTTGGCGCCGGCCAGCGTTGCGCCGTGGGCAGCGGCTCTCATGCGTTGGACAAAAGGCGCGGCGTCGACAGCGCCACCGGGGCCTCGCAAGAAATCGGGCAATTGCACCAGATCGACGCTCTCGGGCTCGAGCATCAAGTCGCAGGCCATGCGCGAATCGCAAACGATCTGGTGCGCCGTGTGTGGCGGCATCACCAGGCACTCGGCTTCGCGCCAGGGCTGCCCTTCGAGTCGGTAGCGAATCGGTGCGACCAGCGACACATAGAGGTTGAACGCGCCCGAGCGCCGCATCGCCGGCTGACCCAGGTCGCCGCAATAAAAGACACGGTCCGAGTCGACCCGCACCCGTCTATGGACCCCGCTGCTGCGGCTGACGTTCTCCATGCACTGTCTCCTCGCGGCTCTGAAAACAGCGTCGGCCGCTGCGCGCAGTATGGCGCAAAGTTCTTTTTCAGGCAGCGTAGCGTCAAGACACAAGACTGCAGCAGACGCTACGGCAACACTTCGCAACCATGACTGGCTGCCCCATCAACACGTCAAACCCAAGATGGACCTGAGCGTCGTCGTCCACGGTCTGATTGCGGGCTGCCTGTATGCCTTGGCAGGCATCAGCTTGAACGTGCTGTACCGGCCGACCAACACGTTCAACTTCGCCCAAGGCGACTTGATCATGATCGGGGCGATGGTCTGCGCAGCGCTGCTCGGCGTTGCCAAGCTGCCCTGGTACCTCAGCGCGGCGCTGGCGATCGCACTCGTCGCCGCGATCTCGATGGTCGAGTACTTTGTCGCGATCGCGCCGATGATCAAGCGCCGACACGGCGTGGGCTGGATCATCAGCACCTTGTCGGTGTCGCTGATCCTGCAAGACCTGGTTGGCAAACTCTTTGGTCCGGACCCCAGAATGGTGCGACCGCCGCCGCCGATCACGACTGAACTGCATCAGTTCGGCCCGCTCGAAATCAGCGCCTACCAGGTGCTGGTGGTGGTGTTGACCGGCTTGATCGTGCTGGCGACCAGCTACTTCTACACCAGCCGCACCGGCAGAGCTGTCAACGCGATCGCTGAGGACCGCGAAGCCGCACTGCTGCGCGGCATCGATCCGAACCGACTGGCCTGGCTGTCGTTTGGTGTCGGCGGCATCGCCGCTGGCGTGATCGGCATCCTCGCCGCACCGATGATGTACGCATCGGCCGGGCTCGGGCCGGTGCTGCTGATCAAGGGTTTCGAAGCGGTGGCGGTCGGTGGCGTGGGCAGCATCCGCGGCGCACTGATCGCGGGCTGTCTGCTCGGCGTCGTCGAGGCGGTGAGTGGCTCGCTGTTCACCCCCGGCTACCAGAACGCTGCGACCTTTGTCGTTGTGCTGATGATCCTGCTGGTCAAGCCCAGCGGTCTGGTCGGCAGCACCAGCGCGCGAATGGTCTGACGATGAGCGCAACGCGCGAACTCAGCAACCGCAACGGCTTCATGCTTCGCTGTGTCGCATTCATGCTGCTGCTCGCGGTCTTGCCGGCGCTGTTCAAAGGCGAGTTCGCGCTTTTTCTCGGCACGCAGATCGGCATTTACTTTCTGGTCGCGCTCGGGCTGAACCTGCTGTCGGGCTATGGCGGCCAGATCTCGCTGGGGCACGGCGCACTGGTGGCGATCGGCGCCTACGCGGTGGCGATCTCGACCGTCGACTACCAACTGTCGTTCTGGCTCGCGCTGCCGCTGGCACTGGCGCTGACCGCTGGCGCTGGTGCGCTGATGGCTTTGCCGGCGTTCAGGCTGTCGACCTGGTATTTCGCGCTGGTGACGCTGGGTTTTGCCAATGTCATCGGCGGCTTGCTGACCGAGTGGCGCGGCCTGACGCACGGTTTTGCCGGCGTGGTCGGCGTGCCCAAACCGGTGTTGTTCGGCCATGCGCTGACGCAGAACCAGCTCTACTGGCTGATCCTGTCGACCTGTCTGGGCGCATTCCTGTTCGTTCGCAACCTGGTCTTTTCGCGCTTCGGCCGCGCGCTGCTCGGCCTGCACGACAACTCGGTGCTGGTGCAAGGCGTCGGCGCGTCGCTGGTGCGCCTGAAGATGCAGGCTTTCGTGATCAGCGCGGCACTGGCCGGCCTGGCGGGTGCGTTCATGGCGGTGCACAAGACCGTGATCACGCCCGATGACTTTCCCGCCGACTTGTCGACGTTTTTCCTGCTCGTGATCGTGCTCGGCGGCATGGGGCGGCTCTATGGCGCGCTGGTCGGCACGCTGGTGTTCTTCATCGTGCCAGAACTGCTGGCCGAGTTGCACGACTGGCGTCTGCTGATCTACGGCGGCGCACTGCTGCTGCTGATCCTGTTCGCGCCCGCGGGGCTGGCTGGCTGGATGGAGACGGTGTGGAAGCGCTCTTTCACACCGCCCGCGCCCGATGACGCTGACGTGCTGGTCGCGCCGATGCACCGCATCAGCGGGGCTGCGCTGGAGATCGCAGCGGTGTCCAAGCGCTTTGGCGGCGTCATCGCGCTCAACGAGGTCTCGCTGTCGCTCCAACCCGGCGCGGTGCACGCGATCGTCGGGCCCAATGGCTAGGGCAAGACCACGCTGCTAAACCTGATCAGCGGCTATTACCCGCTGGACAGCGGCAGCGTGCAGATCGGCGGCGCCGACATCGCCGGGCTGGACGCGGTGCGGATCGCACGATCGGGCGTGCGGCGCACCTTCCAAACGCCCAAGCTGATTGCCGAACTCGACGTGCTGCAAAACGTGATGCTGGGCGCTTTCTCAGACGAGGCTGCAGGCCTGGTCGCGATCGGGCTGGGCTTGCCCGCTGCGCGTCGTGAAGCCCGCGAGCGCCGTGCCGAGGCCATGCATTACCTGCAGTTCGTCGGCTTGCAGAAACGCGCCAATGACCCCGCAGGCGACATACCGCACGGCCAACAGCGGCTGGTCGAGATCGCCCGCGCGCTGGTCGGCAGGCCGGGTCTGCTGCTGCTCGACGAGCCAGCGGCGGGCTTGTCGCTGAGCGAGCTCGACGGGCTGAGCCAGCTCGTCAGCGAGATCGCCAAGCTGGGCACGACAGTGGTGATCGTCGAACACCACCTCGAACTGGTGGCCAACCTGTGCCGCAGCGTCACGGTGCTGGAAGGCGGCCGGGTGCTGGCCTCGGGAACGCCCGAGGCGGTGTTCAACGACGAGACCGTGATGGCCGCGTACATGGGCAAGCGATCGGTGCCGACCTCGCATGACTGACATCAGCCAACCGCCCGTCAGCGCCCCACCCTTGCTGCGCGTTCGCGACCTGGTCTGCGGCTATGGCCCGATCGGCGTTCTCGAGCAGGTCTCGATCGATGTGCACGAGCGCCAGATCGTCACCGTTCTCGGCGGCAACGGCGCTGGCAAAAGCACGCTGCTCAAGGCGATCTCGGGCTTGCTGCCGGCCACCGCCGGGCAGATCGAATTCGCCGGCCAAGACATCGCCAACCTGGGCGCCACGCGCATCGTCGACCGCGGCTTGCTCCATGTCGCCGAAGGCCGGCGCTTGTTCCGCACCCAGAGCGTGATGGCCAACCTGGACCTCGGCCTGTACGGCGCCAAGCTGGGCTGGGCCGAAGAGCGCAGGCGGCTGGAAGAGGTGCTGGGCATGTTCCCGATGCTGGCCGAGCGGCCCAACATCGCTGCCGGCGCGCTGTCGGGTGGGCAGCAGCAGATGCTGGCGATCGCACAGGCTTTGCTGCGAACGCCCCGGCTGCTGATGCTCGACGAGCCCTCGCTCGGTCTGGCCCCGATCATCGTCGACCAGGTGATGGACGTGATCACCCGGCTGCGCGCCCAGGGCTGCGCGATCGTGCTGGTCGAGCAACTGGTCGAACGCGCGCTCGAAGTGGCCGACAAGGCCTATGTGCTGCAGAACGGCCGAATCATCGGCAGCGGCACACCGGCCGAAATCCACGGCAGCGACCTGATCAAGCATGCTTATCTCGGCGTCTGAAGCACCCCCGACCGGCGCTGCGCCGCGCCACCACCCCCCTGACTGGAGACCCTCGCGATGACTCAGCACAAAAACCTCCCCTTCGGCATCGCCGCCGACGGCAGCCTGGACCGGCGCGACTTTCTGGGCGCCGCATCGAGCCTGGGCATGGGCCTGCTGGGCATGGGGGTCTCGCCCATGCTGATGGCGCAGAACGCGCCGATGACCATCGGCTGGGTGCGCCCGAGCACCGGACGGCTGGCGTCGAGCTTTGCGCCGCTCTACATCGGCGGGCTGATCGCGATCGACGAGATCAACGCCGCCGGCGGCATCCTGGGCCGGCCGATTGTTCGCAAGGAAGAGGATGACGAGGCCTCGCCGGCCAAGCAGCCGACCGTGATGAAAAAGGTCATCGACGCCGGCGCGCTGGCGCTGGTCGGCCCGACCGGCAGTTCGCAGGCGCTGGCCTCGCTGGCCTTCACGACACCGGCCAAGCTGTTGCAGTCAACGTATGCGTTTGCCGCCGACCTGGCCGACGGGGTCAAATACCCGTTCCACTACCAGTGCTCGTACAACACCGATCACCAGGGCGAAGCGGCAGTGCGTCACCTCGCCGACACGCTCAAGCTCAAGAAGATCGGCATCCTGCAGGAGAACACCGCTTTCGGCGAGCAGGCCACCAACGCCTGCCGCGCGGCACTCAAGCGCCGCGGGCTGACCGCGCTGGCGGTCGAGGTCTACCCGATCGCCGCGCCCGACCTGAACTCCTACATCAGCAACCTGCGCAAGGCCGGCGTCGAGGGCGTGCTGGCCTGGATCGCCAACACGCCAAACGCGGCGATGGCTTTCAACGCGATGCACAGTCAGAAGTGGTACCCCAAGGTGGCCGGCCACAACGGCCTGTTCCTCGAGGGTTTGCTCGACCTGGTGCCACCCGAGGCGCTGGTCGGCGCCAGCGGCACGCACTACAAGGCCTTGACCTGGACCGACAAGGAGTCTCCCGGCCCGCGCCAGGTGGCTTTTGCGAAAAAACTGCAGAGCTACCCCGAGGTCAAAGGGATGGAGACGGCGGTGACGATGAGCCCGTACTACGACTTCCTGCACCTGCTCAAGGTGGTGATCGAGGGCGAGAAGTCCTTTGATCCGGACAAGATCAAGCGCGCGATGGACAACGTCAAGGGCTACCCCGGCCTGCTCGGGCCGATCAGCTTCACGCCGACCAACCACACCGGCATCGGCGCCGACGAGATCGCGCTGGCGACCCTGAGTTCGGTGCGTGACCCCAAGGCGATGGGGGTCTTCCGCGAGCGGACCAAGTGACGGCGGCGCGGGCTGAGGATCCGGCCCGGCCGGACCTGCAGCTCTTGCTGGATGCGCAGTTGGCGATCCTAGACCCGGCGCGGCCCGCCGCCGTGGAGCGCCAGCATGGCCGAGGCCGGCTGACGGTTCGCGAGGCGCTGAACACGCTGATCGACAGCGGCAGCTGGGTCGAGTACGGCGGCCTGGCCAAGCCGGCGATGGCCGGCATGGACGGCGCTGCCGACGGCCTGGTGATGGGCACGGCGCGGGTCGGTGGGCGCCCGGTCGACCTTGTGCTCTACGACTATACCGTCCACGGCGGCACCCAGAGCGCGATCAATCACATCAAGATCAGCCGGATGTTCGAGCACGCGCTGCGCCATCGGCTGCCGGTGATCTGCTGGCTCGAGGGCGGTGGGGCCAGGGTTCAGGACATGAGCCTGCCAGCGCGCGGCCCGACCTCGACCTTCGTCACCTTTGCCAGGCTGTCAGGCCTGGTGCCGACGATAGGCATCGTTCCCAGCCGAGCGTTCGCCGGCCACGCCAACCTCGCCGGCATGTGCGACCTGCTGATCGCGGTGCGAGGTTCGGCGCTGGGGCTGGCTGGCCCACCGCTGGTCGAGGCTGCGCTGGGGGTCAAGCTAACCCCCGAAGAGATAGGATCGGTCGAGGTGCATGTGCAGACCGGCGTGGTCGACCTGCTCGCCGACGACGACAGCCACGCGATCGCGCTCGCCAAGTCCTACCTCGCTTACTTCGGCCCGGCCACGGCACCCGGCCCGGCACCGGACGCGCTGGCGCTGCGCGCCATCGTGCCCGAGAACCCGCGCCGCGCCTACGACGTGCGCAAGGTGATCCAGCATCTGGCCGATGTCGGCAGCGTGCTCGAGCTCAAGCCCTCGTTCGGCAAGTCGATCGTCACCGCGTTGACCCGCTTCGAGGGCCGCACCGTCGGCGTGCTGGCCAACCAGCCGCTGCACGGCGCCGGCGCGATCGACAGCGCCGCGTCGGTCAAGGCTGCGCGCTTTGTCCAGATCTGCGACGCCTACGACATCCCGCTGCTGCTGCTGTGCGACACGCCCGGCCTGATGGTCGGACCCGAGGCCGAGAAGACCGGGCTGATCCGGCACAGCGGCAGGCTGCTGTCAGCGATCGCCAACGCGACCACGCCGATGATGACGGTGGTGCTTCGCAAGGCCTACGGGCTGGGCTACTACATCATGGGTTCGCAGCCGCTGGACCCCGCGGTGCTGCTGGCCTGGCCCAGCGCCGAATACGGCGGCATGGGGGTCGGGGGCGCGGTGACCATCCTGCACAAGCGTGAACTCGAGGCCATCGAAGACCTCGCACAACGCGCGCTGCGCCACCGTGAGCTGACCGAGCTGTTCAAGCAGGAGCACCGCGCCATCGAGACTGCCGGCAAGCTGGTCTACGACGACGTGATCGACCCAGCGGATACCCGCAGGCTGCTGCTCAACACCTTGCAAACGCTGGAACCCGCGCCGCCGCGCAACGGGCGCAAACGGGTGATCGAACCCTTCTGACGAGAGCGGTCATGATGAACCAGCCTTCCACGTTCGGCGAACTCGAACTGCCGCCGCTGGCGCAGCGAAACATCGCTGCGGTGTTCGAGCAAGCGCTGGCCCGGGCGCCGGACAAGATCGCCGTCAGCGATCCAAACCGGCAGCTGAGCTATGCCGCGCTGTACGAGCTGGCGCTGTCGTTTGGCGGCGGCATGCGCGCACTGGGCGTCGACGCCGGGCAGTTCGTGCTGCTGATGCTGGACAACCATCTCGACTACGTGGTGTCCTGGCTAGGCCTGGCACTGACCGGACGCGTCGAGGTGCCAGTCAACACGGCCTACAAAGGCAGCATCCTCGCGCATGTGGCGAACAACTCGGGCGCGCGCGTGATCGTCATCGAGGCCGCGCACTGCGCGGTGCTGGCCGAGGTCATCGACAAGGTGCCCTCGCTTGAGACCATCGTTGTTCGCGGCGATCCCGGCGCGCTGGTGTTCCCGGCGCGCATCAAGTGCCTGCGCTTCGAACAGGTCTTCGGCGAGCGTGCGCTGCCAGCAGCGCTCAAGCCCTGGGACTTGATCGGCATCCTCTACACCTCGGGCACCACCGGCTTGTCCAAAGGCGTTCGCGTGACGCAGGCGCATGCTTACGGCTACGCGACGCCGGCACTGTTCGGCGCCTGGGACCCGGACGGGGTGACGCTGTGCACGCTGCCGCTGTTCCACATCGGCGGCCAATGGGCGGGCATCTACAAAGCCCTGATCGAAGGCGCGAGCGCGGTCGTGCTGCCGCGCTTTGGCGCCACCAGCTTCTGGGATGAGGTACGCCAGCACCGCTGCACCCACACGTTGCTGCTGGGGGCGATGGCCAATTTCCTCTACCGCCAGCCGCCGACGCCTACCGACCGTGAGCACAGCTTGCGCAGCATCACGATGGTGCCCGTGATGGCGCAGCTCGAAGCCTTCAAGGCGAGATTCGGGATCACGGCGGTGGCCACCGGCTACGGGCTGACCGAGGGCTCGACGATCATCCGCGCACCCGTCGGCCATGCCGAGCCCGGACCGGCCGGATGGCTGCGGCCGGACTTCGAAGCAAGGCTGGTCGATGAGCACGACATCGAAGTCGCGACAGGCGATGTCGGCGAGTTGGTCGTGCGCAGCCGCGAGCCCTGGTCGGTGATGGACGGCTACCACCAGATGCCCGAGGCCACGGTCGCTGCTTGGCGCAACCAATGGCTGCACACCGGCGACGCTTTCCGCTGCGACGCCAGCGGCCGCTGGACCTTCATCGACCGGCTCAAGGACGCGGTGCGTCGACGCGGCGAGAACGTCTCGAGCTTCGAGGTCGAGAGCGAGATCAACGCCCACCCCGCGGTGCTCGAATCCGCAGTGATCGCGGTGCCCAGCGAGCACAGCGAAGACGAGATCATGGCCTGCGTCGTGCTGCGGCCCGGCCAAGCCTTGTCGGCGGCCGCGCTGCTGGACTTTCTCGACCCGCGCATGCCTTACTTCATGGTGCCGCGCTATCTCGAGTTCTTCGACCAGTTGCCCAAGACACCGACTGAAAAGATACAAAAGCAGTTGCTGCGAACGCGCGGGCTGACGGCGGCAACTCACGACCGACAGGCTGGCCAAGCACCGCGTGCAGCCGGCGCTGCGGCTCAACCGAAATGACCGGATACCCGATGAGCGCTGCTTCGACGATTGCCACAGCCACCCCGATCGAGACGCTGCGCGCCGCACGCGCTGGCCTGCTCGACGACGCCCGCGCCGGTGCGATCGCGCGCCAGCACGCCGCCGGCAAGCTCAGCGCGCGCGAGCGCATTGCCATACTGGTCGACCCCGGCAGCTTCTATGAGATCGGCGCTTTCGTCGAACCCAAGCGCGACACCTTCGACACCGAGAACCTGCAGGCACCCGCAGACGGCGTGATCACCGGTTTCGCCAAGGTCGACGGCCGATCGATCTGCCTGGCGGCTTTTGACTACACGGTGCTCGGTGGATCGAATGGACGCATCGGCGGCCACAAGCTCGCCAAGCTCGCCGACCAGGCGATAGAGCACGGCCACCCTTTTGTGATGCTGCTCGACGGCGGCGGCCACCGGATCCAGGAGGGGTTGGACAGCCGCCATTTCGCCGAAGGCTCACAGTTCTTCCAACAGATGGCGACGATGTCGGGCTGGGTGCCGGTTGTCTCGGCGATGATGGGGCCGGGCTTTGCCGGGCCGTCCAACTTTGCCGGGCTGTCGGACTTCGTCGTGATGGTTCGCGGCAGCTCGACGATGGGCATCGCCGGTCCGGCGCTGGTCAAGGCAGCGATCGGTGAGACCATCGACATGGAGGCGCTGGGCGGCGCCCAGGTGCAGACCGACCGCAACGGCATAGCCGACATCGCGGCCGACTCCGACACCGAAGCACTCGCGCTGATACGGCGCTATCTGAGCTTTCTGCCGTCGAATGCACAGCAGCCCGCGCCGGTGCTCGATTGCGCTGACCCGGCGCAACGCCGTGACGAGTCGCTGCTGAGCGTCGTGCCGGAGAACAGTCGCCGGGCCTACGACATCCGCAAGGTGATCGGCTCTATCGCCGATGCCCACAGCGTTTTCGAGATCAAGCCAGGCTATGCCCGCAACCTGGTCACCTGCTTTGCGCGCTTCGGCGGCCGACCGGTGGGCATTGTCGCCAACCAGCCGCTGCATCTGGCTGGCACGCTAGACGCAGCGGCCTGCGAAAAAGGGGCGCACTTCGTCTCGATCTGCGACAGCTTTGGCCTGCCGCTGATCTACCTGATCGACTTGCCCGGTTTTTTGCTCGGCAGCGCCGCCGAGCGCAGCGGGCTGGCGCGACGCAGCGCGAGGTTGCTGTTCGAACTCGGCCAGGCCAGCGTCACGCGGATTTCGGTCGTTCTGCGCAAGGGTTATGGTCTGGGCTATATCGCGATGTGCGGCGGCCGCAGCTTCGACGCCGACCTGTGCGTGGCTTGGCCGACCGCCGAGATCTGTGCCATGTCGGTCGAGGGCGCGGTCGACGTGGCCTACCAAAAGAAAGTGTCGGCCGCAGCCGACCCGGCGGCCGCGCGCGCGGCGCTGATCGCGAATTTTCGCCAACACCTCGGGCCTATGCACGCGGCCGGCCACTTCGGCATCGACGACGTGATTGATCCGCGCGACACCCGGCCCGTGATCATCGCCACACTCGAGCGCTGCGGCGTGCGCAAGCAGCACCAGCGGCGCACCGCCAGACACCACGCGATCTCGCCGATCTGACCGCAACCCAGGACGCCGACCATGAGCTTGTACGACCCACGAATCCCGCCGGCGCAGGACTGCGTGCTGCGCGCAGTGCTGGAGAAATTCGCCGCATCGCAGCCCGACAAGGTGTTCGCACGCTTCGCCGACGGCAGCCAGTGGACTTACTCGCAGACGCTGGAGATCACCAGGCGTACCGCCGCTGGTCTGCAGGCGTTGGGCGTGGCGCAAGGCGACCTGGTGCATTCCTGGCTGCCCAACGGACCAGACGCGATCCGGGTCTGGTTCGGACTGAACTACCTCGGCGCGGTCTATGTGCCGATCAACCTGGCCTACCGAGGCCGCATCCTCGAGCACGCGATCCGGGTCTCGGGCGCCAAGCTGATCGTGGCCCACGCGGCGCTGGTCGATCGACTGCAGGGCATAGACCTGTCCCAACTCGTGGCGCTGGTCGCCGTCGGCGGCGAAGCCCCGGCCGTCAGCGGGCTGGCGCAGTTTCCTGAACAAGCGCTGTCACCTGTGGGCGTCGAGCCCAAGGCGCTAGAGCGCGAGATCGCGCCCTGGGATCTGCAGTCGATCATCTACACCTCGGGCACGACCGGACCGTCCAAGGGCGTGATGTCGTCGTACCTGCACGCGTTTTCCAGCGGCAGTTCCTGGTCCTTCGTCGGCGCCGACGACCGGCAACTGGTGATCCTGCCGCTGTTCCATGTCGGCGGCACCGGCGCGGTGTATTCGATGCTGACGCGCGGCGCATCGGTGGCGATCGTCGACACCTTCCAGACCGACGCGTTCTGGGACTTGCTGGCAGAACACCAGGCGAGCTTCGTGATCCTGCTCGGCAGCATGGCGACCTTGCTGGCCAAACGCGCGCCGTCGCCCAAGGACCGCGAGCACACACTCAAGACCGCGTTGATGATCCCGCTGCTCGAGGACGCGCCGAGCTTCTCCAAGCGCTTCGGCATCGAGATCTACACGCTGTTCAACATGACCGAGATCTCGTGCCCGATCATCTCAGGCCTGAACCCGACCCCGCTGGGCACCTGCGGCACCACCCGCCCGGGCATAGAAGCCAGGGTCGTCGACGACAACGACTGCGAGGTCGCGCCCGGCACCGTCGGTGAACTGATCGTTCGCGCCGACAGACCCTGGTCGATGACGACCGGTTATTACGGCGACGCCGAGGCGACGGCGCGGGCCTGGCGCAACGGCTGGTTCCATACCGGCGACGCATTCCGCACCGACCCAGCAGGCAACTACTTCTTCGTCGACCGGATGAAGGATGCGATCCGCCGCCGCGGCGAGAACATCTCGTCGTTCGAGGTCGAGGCCGAGGTCAGCAGCCACCCCGATGTGCAGGAGGCTGCGGCGGTCGCAGTGCCGAGCCCGCTGGGCGAGGACGAGGTGCTGGTGGTGGTGGTGCCGCAGCCTGGCAAGACGGTCGACCCCAAGGCCTTGGTCGAATACCTGATCCCGCGGACCGCGCATTTCATGGTGCCGCGCTATGTGCGCATCGTCACCGAGTTGCCGAGAACACCGACACAGAAGGTGCAAAAGCACCTGATCCGCCAGCAAGGCGTCACCACCGACACCTGGGACCGGGAAGCCGCTGGCGTCGTCGTGCGCAGACAAAAGATCTGAATCCGGTAAGCCGCTCCCGCCCCCACCCCCGCCCCGCCGCCAAAGGCTTGAGGCGCAGCGCATCCTCATGCTCGCGGCCGATCAGGTTCGAAGCACCATCGTGCCAGCCAGCATTCCCCGCTCGGCTGTGCAAACCCTCGACTTGCCCCGCACAGCCGATCAGCACTGCCAAGCCCGGCACAAGGTCAGACGCGGTCGACCCGCTAGCCTGAGCGCCAAGCGAACAGGGGTTTGCCCCAGTCACGTCGCCTGCGCCGGTCCGTCATGGCCTTCACGGGTCAACCCGAAAAGCCCAAGCATCGAGAATTTCTCATCGGGCACAATCACTTGGAGACGACCATCGATTGCACGTGCCCGACTTGGCACACCGCGGTCCCGATCAACCAACGCCCGATGTCGGGGTGGCTTCGAAAGCCACTGCCGCCAGCTGTGCCAACTCCAGTCTGGCCTCGGGCAACATCCCCAGCACCCCTATGCCGCCACTGCCCCCGGTCACCAAGGCCTTGATGCTGATTTGCACTGCGGTGTTCTGCGCCCAGCTGCTGCTGCCGATGCTGCCGGTGGATGCGCTGTTCGCGCTGTGGCCGCCGGGCAGTGGGCGTTTCTGGCCCTGGCAGCTGGTGAGCTATGGCTTCCTGCACGGCGACATGAGCCACTTGTTCTTCAACATGCTGGGCTTGTGGATGTTCGGCAGCGAGCTGGAGCGGCTGTGGGGTCGCAACCGTTACCTGCAGATGCTGCTGGCCAGCGTGGTGGCTGCGGCTTTGGTTCAGCTGCTGTTCACGATGTTCACCGGCTCGCGCGCACCGACGGTGGGCGCATCGGGCGCTCTGTTCGGTCTGCTGCTGTCCTTCGGCATGCTGTTCCCCAACCGAGTGATCATGCCGCTGTTCCCGCCAATCCCGATGAAGGCGCGCACCTTCGTGATGGTGTTCGGTGGCGTCGAACTGCTGTTCGGACTGACCGGCGGCGGTGGTGTGGCACATTTCGCGCACCTGGGCGGCATGCTCGGCGCCTGGCTGATGATCAGCTGGTGGCGCGGCAAGCTGCCATTCAGCGGTGGCCCGCGCTCCAGGCGCTGAGCCAGCACCGGCGCAGCCGGTTCAGGACATCAAGCCATCAGGCCTTGCTCGACATTGGGGTAGCGCAGCCGCAGTCCCAACTCGAGCTTGAGCCGCCGGTTCTGCAACCTTCTCGACTCCGCCATGAAACTCAGCTGCATCGGTGACAGCACGGACGCTGCCTGATCACGCGCGATCCGGGGCGGCCGCGGCAGACCACAGAGATCGGCGGCGAGGTCGAAATAGTCGCCCATCCGCAGGTCGGTGTCGTCGCAGACATTCACCACGCGCTGCGGCATGCCGCGGTACAGCGCGGCGACGCAGGCCCTTGCCAGATCGTCGGCATGGATGTGGTTGGTGTAGACATCGTCTTCGACCCGCAGCACCGGCGAGCCGCGCGCTAACCGATCGCGCGGATGGCCGCCGGGTCGGTCGCCGGCATAAATTCCCGGGATCCGCAGCAGGCTGACCATGACGCCGAAGTCGCGCCCGAAAGCCCGCAGCCTGGCTTCTGCGTCGACGCGTCGGCGCGCCCGGTCGGTGGCTGGCGCCACAGCGCGGGTCTCGTCGAAAGAGGCGCCGCCAGCATCGCCGTAAACACCGGTGGTGCTGCCGTAGACCAGACGCTTGACGCGCCCGCCACGCGCCAGTGCTTGCAGCAAGTGGGCCGTGCGCAGGTCGGTCGCAGCTTGCGGCGCCGGTGGCGCCAGGTGCAGCACGGCGTCGGCCAAGCCGCCCAAGCGCGCCAGCGTCGTCGGCCGGTCCAGATTGCCCAGCAGAGGCACTGCGCCGGCTTGGCGCAGTGCCTGGCAGCGCCCGGCAGACGATGTCAGCGCCAGCAAGCGCCAGCGGCCGCGCAGCAAGCGCAGCACCCGCATGCCGATGTCGCCACAACCAACGACCAACAAGGTGGGACTCGAAGGCTGGCGCAGGGGGGGCATAGGACCTTGGAATGAGCAGGAACAGGCGAAGGCTTGGCAGTAGCCTGATCGAATGACAGCGACGGGCACAATCTAAGACCAGTTTACGTGCCGCCCGATCGCCTGCCCCAACCCCTGAACCATGACCTTCAAGCTCACCCTCCTGCCTTCGGGCCGCAGTCTCGATGTGCTGGACGGCGAGACCTTGCTGAACGCAGCGATACGCGAGGGTGTCGGTCTGCCCTATGGCTGTCGGGACGGCGCCTGCGGATCGTGCAAGAGCAAACTGCTCGAAGGTCGGGTGGTGCACGGCGCACACCAGCAGAAAGCCCTGAGCAGCGCGGAAGAGGCCGCTGGTTCGATCTTGACCTGTTGCGCCACGCCGCAAACCGACTGCGTGGTCGAGGCGCGGAGCGTTCCCGGCGCGGGCGAGTTCGCGGTGCTGAAGATGCCCACGCGGGTGCTGAGCCTGCAGCGACCATCGCCCGACGTGGCGCTGATTCGACTGCAGTTGCCAGCCAACCAGCAGTTTCGCTACCACGCCGGCCAATACGTCGAGTTCATGCTCGCCGGCGGCGCACGGCGCAGCTATTCGATGGCCAACGCCCCGGGTCAACTCGGTAGCCCACCGGCGATCGAGTTGCACATCAGACACTTGCCCGGCGGGCTGTTCACCGATGCGGTGTTCGGCTCGATGAAAGAAAAAGACATCCTGCGCATCGAGGGGCCGTTCGGCAGCTTCTTCCTGCGCGACAAGGCCGCCGACCCCGCCAAACCGATGATCCTGTTGGCCTCAGGCACCGGGCTGGCACCGATCAAGGCGATCATCGAGCAGATGCGCGACCAGGGCTTGACCCGACCGGCGCAGCTGTACTGGGGCTGCCGCAGCCGGGTCGACCTCTACCTGCACGATTGGGCGCTACAGGCCGCGGCAGAACTGCCCTGGCTGCACTACATCCCCGTGCTGTCCGAACCAAGACCCGAGGACGGCTGGGACGGCCGAACCGGCAACGTTCACCAAGCGGTGATGGCCGATCACCCCGACCTGTCGAGACACCAGGTCTACGCCTGCGGTGCACCGCTGATGGTCGAAGCCGCCCAGCGGGACTTCGGTGAACGCTGCGGATTGCCGGCAGACGAGTTCCTGGCCGACGCCTTCACCTCCGAAGCCGACAAACACAAACCATGAGATCGCGCCCCCATCCATGACCCCGACCCGACGTCTGTTCACCTTGGCCGGTTTGGCCAGCCTGACGATAGCCCTGCCGGTCGCGCAGGCCCAGACCGCCAAACCGATACGCTTGATCGTGCCCTACCCGCCCGGTGGCCCGCTAGACACCGTGGCGCGGGTGCTGGCCGCGGCGGTGAAAGACAGCCTGGGCGTCGTGCTGGTCGACAACAAGCCCGGCGCAGGCGGCAACCTGGGCGCTGACCTGGCGGCCAAGGCCGCGCCGGACGGCCACACCCTGGTGATGGGCGCGGTGGCCACCCACGCGATCAACCCCTGGCTGTTCGCCAAACTGCCTTATGACCCGATCCGCGACTTCACGCCGATCACCCGGGTGGCCCAGGTGCCCAACGTGCTGGTGCTCAACGCCGAGACGGCACACAAGCTCGGCATCGCCAGCCTGGCCGATCTGGTGGCGTTCGCGAAGAAGAACCCGGGCCGGCTGAACTATGGCTCAGGCGGTAACGGCAGCGCCGGCCATTTGGCGGGCGAGATGTTCAAGGCCCAGGCAGGCCTGTTCATGGTCCACATCCCTTACGCCGGCGGCAACCCGGCGCAACTGGGCTTGCTGGCAGGCCAGGTCGACCTGAGCTTCGACAACCTGGCCAGCGCCTCAGCCAACATCAAGTCGGGCAGGCTGCGTGCGCTGGCGGTAACCACCGCTGTCCGTGCCAGCGCGATGCCCGATCTGCCCACCATCGCCGAAGCGGGCCGCAGTCTGGGGCTGGGCGGATTCGATGTCGGCACCTGGTTCGGCCTGTTCGGCCCGGCCGGGCTACCCGCGGAGATGCTGGCCAGGCTCAACAAGGCTTTCGTCGCCGCGCTCGACGCGCCCGAGACCAAGACCCGAATGGCCCAGCTGTTGGCCGAGCCCTCGCCCACCACCCCCGATCAGTTCGCCGCCTTCGTCAAGGCCGAGTTGGCCAAGTACGGGCCGGTGGTCAAAGCCTCAGGCGCGAAGGTGGAGTGATCGCCTCATTTCGGCTGCAACTGCTGCAACTCTGCCAAGGTGTTGGCGTTGAAGAATGCGTCAGCGTTGTCGAACACCACCGTCGCACAGCGCTGCGACCCGGTCCAACGGTCGATCTTGCGCTGACCTGACTGGGTGAAGACGACCAGGCTCTCAAGCAGCGTCGCCGCCATCAGGCAGAACACCGGCTGCGGCTGCAGTACGCCGTCCTCCAGCGTCGCGGCGATCGCGATCTCGGCGTCTTCGGCCACCAAGGCCTGGGCCAGCCGGTCCACCAGGTCGATGGGGAAATTCGGCGTGTCGCAGGGCACGGTGACCAGGTAAGGCGTCTCGCAGTGCTCAAGCCCGGCCAGGAACCCGGCCAACGGTCCCGGGTAGGCCTCGGAACCGCCGGCCTGCGCATCGGGCCAGACCGGCACGCCCATCGAGTCGTAAGCACCGAGGTTGCGGTTGGCGTTGATCATCACCTGGCCCACCTGGGGCGACAGCCGCAGCAGCGCGTGCATTGCCAGCGGCAGGCCGAGGTGGTTCTGCAGGCCTTTGTCGACGCCGCCCATGCGGCTGCCGCGGCCCCCGGCCAGGATCAGGCCGGTGATGTCGTCGGAAGAGATCGCGATCATTCAGCTCTCCAGCAGGTCAAAGCCCTGGGCTTCGACCTGGACGAAAGCCTGGGTCAGCACCGCCACCGCGCGCCAGGTGTCGGCGCGCGGGTGGGCCGACACCGCCTCGCAGAGCTTGTCGACCCAGGGCTGCAAATGGGCACGGAAAAACCGTCGCTGCTGCTCAAGGTTGCACAGCGCACCGTCGTCGCCGGCGATCAGCCAGCGCATCACCTCGAACAGAAAAGCGATGTGGTCCTCGGTTTCCAGGCCATCGGCGTCGCGGGTCAACCCCAGCCGCGCCAGGTCGTCGCGCAGCAAGGCCAGCGGGCGCTCGTTGAGAAATCCGCTGAGGTGGAACGACGCGTAGGCCAGCACCTCGGGCCGACCCACCGCGTGGAACAAGGCCTGGTGCTCGGCTGCTGCAGCCGCCAAATCGGTCGCGCGCATCGCCGCCACCAGTTCGCCCCAGGGCGCCTCGAGGTGGCCGCCAGGCTGAGGCGCCTCGGTCACTGCCACCTTGAACTGCTGCAGCAGCGCGGCGTCGGGCGGCGCCAGCCACAACCCGGCCAACAGGCCGTAGAGCTCGGCGCGGGCCAGTTCCTCACGGTCCTGGTCGGGCGCAAAACTCAGCGTGCGCGGGTTGTTGCTCATGTTGTCGCTCATGTCGTCGCTCATGTCGCGCTCGTTCAGAGGTCGGTGATCCGGGTTTCGTTCGGGTCGGTGTGCAGCGCGATCACCCGGCAGTCGCCGCACATCTTCAGCCGCTCGGCAGCCGCGCCCTGGAATGCCGAATGGCCTGCGAGCTTGCCTATCATCGCCTCGATCGCCATCAAGGTACCGAAGGGTTTGGCGCAGCGTATGCAAGCGTAAGGCGCGACCTCATGCAATACCCGAGCCGCCTTGCGCGCCTTGCCTTCGTCGGCCAGCCACAGCCTGGGATGCAGGCTGATCGCCGACTCGGGGCAGGTGGTGGCGCACAGACCGCATTGAACACAGTTCTTCTCGATGAAGCGCAGCTGAGGCCGCTCGGGGTTGTCGAGCAATGCGCTCTCGGGACAAGCGCCGACGCAGCTCAGGCACATCGTGCACTTGGCGGTGTCGACCCGCAGGCTGCCAAAGGGTGAACCGACCGCCGGCAACGCGATCGCCTCGACCGCAGCCTCGGCCTGGCTTGGCGCCTGGGTGAGCAAGTGGTCGATCGCGAGCTCTAGCGTGCCGCGCTTGTCGGCCTGCGCAGCGAAGCTGGCGGCCCTGGCCACCCCCTGGGCTGCGGGAGCGCGCAGCGCGGCGTCAAGCGCTTGCAGGTCGCGCGCGTCGCGCGCCTCGATCAGCTTGAAATGCTCGCCGCCGTAGCCCAGGCCTTGCAGCAAAGCCTCGGCCACAGCCATCTGCTCGGTCAAGGCCTGGCGGTACTCGGGCGCCTCCTCATCGGTCAGCAACAGCCAGACCTGGTTCGCGCCTTGGGCGATGGCCGCCAGCCACAGGTCCAGACCGACGCTCGCGGTGTGCCAGACAGCCACCGGCAGCACCCGGGCCGGCACACCGTGCAGGCCAAGCGCCTGGCTGCGCCGATCGCTGCGCGCCGCGCGGCCCAGATCGTCGATCAGCCGGCTGCCCGCCACCTGGCTGTGCAACAGCAGCGCAGCGCTGCGCCCACCAGCCTTGGCGTAGGCCGTGAGCATCGTGCGCAGACGCTTGCCTTGGTCGACCGTGCCGGGGTAGGCAAAGCTCATCGCCCCGCTGGGGCAGACCGTGCTGCAAGCGCCACAGCCCACGCACAAGTGCGGCTCGACAACCACGCCGCCGCCTTGTGCCAGCGGACCGGCTGAGCCCGGTGCGCCAGGCATCGCGCCGCGACTCTTGCCGGTGAGCTTGCCTTTGAGAGAGGCGTCGCTGCGGATCGCGCGTGCCGAGCACACGTCGATGCAGGCGGTGCAGCCGATCTGCTGATTGCGGCTGTGCGCGCACAGGCTTTGCTTGTAGCTGAAGAAGCGCGGCTTGTCGAACTCGCCGCTGAGCTCGCGCAGCGCCAACACGGCCTTGACCAGCCGGTCCTGATCGGCACCGGCGTGAAAGTAACCTTGCGGCAGCTGGTGCTGGCTGAAAGCCGGCTGATCGCGCAGGTCTAACACCAGGTCGAAGCGCTCGTCGACGGTCTGAGGTTCGCGCTGGAAGTCGATGGCACCAGCGGACTCGCAGGCCCGCACGCAGTCGCGGTGGCTCTTGCATGCGCTCAGGTCGACCTGGTAGCTGAAGTCGATCGCGCCCTCGGGGCAGGCGTCGATGCAGGCATTGCAGCGGGTGCACAGGTCGAGGTCTATCGGGTTGCCCGACTGCCATTGCAGCTCGAAAGCGCCCAGCCAGCCGCTCAGCCGGGTCAATCGACCGCTGTGCACCGGGTGGCCATGGGTCTGGGCCAGCGCGCCACCGGGGCGGTCGATCAGCAGGCTGAGGTCGAGCTTGTCGGCCAGCATGGCTGCGGCGCGTTCGGCCGCGTCAGCGCCGCCAATCACCAGGCAGCGCCCGGCCGAGCGGTAGCTCACCGTGCCCACGGGCTCGGGGTCGGGCAGTTGGGCGGCTGCGATCAGCGCGGCCAGCTTAGGCGTCGCGGCCGCACCGTCGCGTGACCAGCCGCCGGTCTCGCGCAGGTTGACGAAGTGGATCGGCCGGACCTGGGTGCTCGCCGCGCCCTCGGTCTGGTCGTTGAGCTCGAGGAACAAACGGCTTTCCTGGGTGCAAGCCACCAGCAGCGGCTCAGCGAGCGCAGCGCTGTCCTGCGCGGCGCGCTGGAAGGCCTGCGCCTCACGCCGGCACAGCAGGCTCAGCGGCGTCTCAAGTCCTTCAGTGCTCGCGCCCGGCGTCTGGGCCAAGGCCTTGGCCAGGGCCGGGCGGTCGATCGTCATCGTGCGGTTGCAATCGCAGATCAAGGTCTTCATCGGGTCGAGGCTGGGTTGTCAAACGAGGATCGGGGCCGGTGGACGGCGAAGGGTTGGCGCTGGGATCTTCTGGGTCCGGGTCGTCGCTGAACAAGCCCAGCGACTTCGACTGCGCCATTTGCCGCAACATGCCCGCGGGCAAGGGGTCGGGCCGGCCATAGTCGTCGATGTAGGTGTCAAGACCATCCATCAGGTTGAAGTGCGGGTCGGTGAACAACTTCTTCAGCGCCGCATTCTTGACACCGGCATCGACACCGGGGGCGACAAAACGGGCGTAATCGGACTCGCGCGTCAGCGCTGCCACATCGGCCAAGGTCGGCGGTGGCGGGCTTGGTGCGGCGGGTGGTGCGGCGGATGGCGCGGTGGGTGGCGCGGCGGGCTCGACCTCGCCAGCTGCGAGCGCCGTCGGCGCCTGAGGGCGCTCAAGCGGCAACTCGGTGACAGACACGACAGCAGGCTCGGCCACCGCCTCGCCTCGGCGCAGCTTGCGGCGCGACCAGCGCGAGAGGAATCCGCCTTCGTCGTCCTGGTTTGGCATCGGCCCGCCCATCAGCGACGCTCAGGCGACTTGAACGACGCCGGCCGTCGGCGCTGTTTGACCTCGGGCTTGTAGTGCTCGTCGACAAAGGCCTGCAGCCAGGCGCAAACCTCGACGGGCAGCGGCAGGTTGTCGACCCGCTCCTGCGCGTCGAGCAAGCGGCCCGCCTCGTTGTACGACAGCGTCACGAGCTCGGGCCAGGCCCGCGACGTGTCGTCGTCATCGACCCGCCACATCACGAACCAGACCGGCGCGCCTGAACTCAGGTTGAGGTAATAGCCCTCGGCCTCGTCGCGGTGCAGCGTGACGGTCAGCCCCGGGTGCAGCAGTTGCGCAGTGCTGCCGTCGTCGCGCAAGGTGCGGGCTTGTTCGCCGAAAACCCCCTCGTCGCGCACGATTTCGACGATGTCGAAGGTCCAGTCCTGCCAGACATTGGGCTGCCGGTGGCGCTCGATCACCACGGCGACGGGAATAGAAGGACGTTGTGACATCGCAGCGCGAGTCTAGCCGCGACCGCAGGCTCCATGGACGCCTCAGGGTCTGCGCACCACACAACAAGGGTTTTCCCTCTGATTTTGAGCGAAAACCGAAAAAACACCGGGCGCGGTCAAGAATTCCGTCGCCTCGCCTTGAAAAAACCAGCCCCCGACATCACAAATTAGGCTATTTCTTGATTGCAATTCCGTAAAAAACGTTATTTAATCAAACTGATATGCAAGCTCGTGCATGGGCTGGCACAACTGGAGTTCCCCAATGAGCAAGACAGCCTCCACCCCCTTGTCACGGCGCCACTTGTTTGCCGGCGCCGGTACTGCAGGCGCGCTGGCTGCGGCTGCGGCGGTGCTGCCACTGCAGCGTGAGGCCGCGCCTGTGGCGGCAGTCAAGCCCGCACCAGAAGCCGGCGGGGGTTACCAGCTCACCGCCCATGTACAGCGCTACTACCAGACCGCCAAGGTCTGAAGCCGGAGGCCCACCATGTTGCTGACCCGCAGATCAAACCCCGCATCCACCGCTGGACCTAACCCATCCGGCTTGGTCGCCAGCCTGTCGCGCGGTGTGTCGCGCGCGATACCCACCATGGACAGACGCGTCTTCCTGCGCCGATCAGGTCTGGGCGTGGGCGCAGGCATCGCCGCCTCGCAGCTGCTGCTGGTCAAGAAAGTGCAAGCCGCTGACGCCGCCAAACCGGCCGATGGCGCGGCCAAGAAAGTCGAAGTCAGGCGCACCGTCTGCGGCCACTGCTCGGTGGGTTGCGCGGTCGACGCGGTGGTCGAGAACGGCGTCTGGGTGCGCCAGGAGCCGGTGTTCGACTCGCCGATCAACCTGGGCGCGCATTGCGCCAAGGGCGCGGCACTGCGCGAGCACGGCCACGGCGAGTACCGGCTGAAATACCCGATGAAGCTGGTCGGCGGCAAGTACGAGCGCATCTCCTGGGACCAGGCCTTGAACGAAATCAGCGCCAAGATGCTCGAACTGCGCAAGCAGAGCGGCCCGGATTCGGTCTTCGTCGTGGGTTCGAGCAAGCACAACAACGAGCAGGCCTACTTGCTGCGCAAGTGGATGAGCTTCTGGGGCAGCAACAACACCGACCACCAGGCACGCATCTGCCACTCCACCACGGTGGCAGGCGTGGCCAACACCTGGGGGTATGGCGCGATGACCAACTCCTACAACGACATGCAGAACTCGAAAGCTGCGATGTACATCGGCAGCAATGCGGCCGAAGCGCATCCGGTGTCGATGCTGCACATGCTGCACGCCAAGGAAAACGGCTGCAAGATGATCGTGGTCGACCCGCGCTTTACCCGCACCGCAGCGAAAGCCGACGACTACGTTCGCATCCGCTCGGGGTCCGACATTCCGTTCCTGTTCGGTGTGATGCACCACATCTTCAAGAACGGCTGGGAGGACAAGAAGTACATCGCTGACCGCGTCTACGGCATGGACAAGGTGCGCGAAGAGTGCCTGAGCAAGTGGACGCCGGACAAGGTCGAAGAGGCCTGCGGCGTCGATGAAGCGACCTGCTACAAGGTCGCCAAGACCATGTCCGAGAACCGTCCCAGCACCATCGTCTGGTGCATGGGCCAGACCCAGCACAGCATCGGCAACGCGATCGTGCGCGCTTCCTGCCTGCTGCAGCTCGCGCTGGGCAATGTCGGCAAGAGCGGCGGCGGCACCAACATCTTCCGCGGCCACGACAACGTCCAGGGCGCGACCGACGTCGGCCCGAACCCCGACAGCCTGCCCGGCTATTACGGCCTGCTCGAAGGCTCGTGGAAGCATTTCGCCAAAGCCTGGGGCGTCGATTTCGAGTGGATCAAGAAGCAGTACGCGCCCGGCATGATGGGCAAGCCGGGCATGACGGTGTCGCGCTGGATCGACGGTGTACTCGAGAAAAACGAGTTGATCGACCAGGAAAGCAACCTGCGCGGGCTGTTCTTCTGGGGCCATGCGCCGAACTCGCAGAGCCGCGGCCTCGAGATGAAGAAGGCGATGGACAAGCTCGACCTGCTGGTCGTGATCGACCCCTTCCCGTCGGCTACCGCAGCGATGGCGGCGATGCCCCCGGTCACCGGCAAAGCCGAAGACCAGAATCCGAACCGCGCCGTCTACCTGCTGCCCGCAGCCACGCAGTTTGAGACCAGCGGGTCGGTCACCGCATCGAACCGGTCGATCCAGTGGCGTGAGAAGGTGATCGAGCCGCTGTGGGAGTCGCGTACCGACCACATGATCATGTTCCAGCTGGCCCAGAAACTGGGCTTCGACAAGGAACTGGTCAAGAACTACAAGATGGTGCCGGCCAAGGCCGGGATGCTCGAGCCCGAGCCCGAGTCGATCCTGCGCGAGATCAACCGCAGCGTCTGGACGATTGGCTACACCGGCCAGAGCCCGGAGCGGCTCAAGGCCCACATGCGCAACATGAACGTCTTCGACGTCAAGACGCTCAAGGCCAAGGGCGGCATCGACAAGGAGACCGGTTACTCGCTGGATGGTGACTACTTCGGCCTGCCCTGGCCTTGCTGGGGAACGCCCGAGCTCAAACACCCCGGATCGCCCAACCTCTACGACACCAGCAAGCATGTGATGGACGGCGGCGGTAACTTCCGCGCCAACTTCGGTGTCGAGCGCGAAGGCGTGTCGCTGCTGGCCGGCGATGGCTCGCACTCACTGGGCGCTGACCTGACCACTGGCTACCCTGAGTTCGACCACCGGCTGCTCAAGAAGCTCGGCTGGTGGGGCGACCTGACCGAGGCCGAGCAAAAAGCCGCCGAGGGCAAAAACTGGAAGACCGATTCGTCAGGCGGCATCATCCGCGTGGTGATGAAGCTGCACGGCTGCCACCCCTTCGGCAACGCCAAGGCCCGCGCATTGGTCTGGAACTTCCCCGACCCGATCCCGCAACACCGCGAGCCGCTCTACAGCACCCGCCCTGACCTGGTCGCCAAGTACCCAACGCACGACGACAAGAAGGCCTTCTGGCGGCTGCCCACGCTGTTCAAGAGCGTGCAGGACAAGAACAAGGACATCGGCAAGACCTTCCCGCTGATCATGACCAGTGGTCGACTGGTCGAGTACGAAGGTGGCGGCGAGGAAACGCGATCCAACCCCTGGCTGGCCGAACTGCAGCAGGAGATGTTCGTCGAGATCAACCCCAAGGCTGCCAACGACCGCGGCATCCGCAACGGCGACGACGTCTGGGTCAAGACCCCGACGATGCGCGACCTGCCCAGTTTCAAAGGCATCAAGGTCAAAGCCCAGGTGACCGAGCGGGTCAATGCCGAGACCGTGTTCCTGCCCTTCCACTTCTCAGGTCGCTGGGGCGGGCTGGATCTGGCGGCCTACTACCCCAACGGGGCGATGCCGGTGATCCGCGGCGAGGCCGTCAACACCGCCACCACCTACGGTTATGACAGCGTGACGATGATGCAAGAGACGAAAACCACCGTCTGCCAGATCGAACTCGCCTAGAAGGAGACCCTCCATGGCCCGCATGAAATTCATCTGCGACTCCGAGCGCTGCATCGAGTGCAACGGTTGCGTCACCGCCTGCAAGGCAGAACACGACGTCCCTTGGGGTGTGAACCGCCGGCGTGTCGTCACCCTCAATGACGGCGTGCCCGGCGAGAAAAGCATCTCGGTGGCCTGCATGCACTGCAGCGACGCACCCTGCATGGCGGTGTGCCCGGTCGACTGCTTCTACCGCACCGACGAAGGCGTGGTGCTGCACGACAAGGACATCTGCATAGGTTGTGGCTACTGCAGCTATGCCTGCCCGTTCGGCGCACCGCAGTTCCCGACCAACGGTGCATTCGGCCTGCGCGGCAAGATGGACAAATGCACCTTCTGCGCCGGCGGCCCCGAGGCCAACGGCAGCGACGCCGAGTACGAGAAGTACGGCCGCAACCGACTGGCCGAAGGCAAGCTGCCGGCCTGCGCCGAGATGTGCTCGACCAAGGCCTTGCTGGGCGGCGACGGCGACGTGGTCGCCGACATCTTCCGCAACCGGGTGCTCACGCGAGGCAAGGGCAGCGAAGTCTGGGGCTGGGGCACAGCCTACGGCAAGCCGGGCGGCAGCGTCCAAAGCCCTGCGACCAAATCATGAAGACCGCCTACACCCTCGCGCTGGCGGCCGCCGCGCTGCTGCTAGGCGCATGCGCCGAGAAAGTTCAGACCGCAGCCACGCTGAAGTCCGACGACAAGCCCTGGGCGGGGGCGCGCGCTGACTTCGTCGCCCAAGGCTGGCAGGTCGGCGACAAGACCAGCTGGGAGCAGCAACTGCGCAAGCGCTCGCAGGGCCAGAACGAGTATTCCCGCACGCCGATCACGCCTTGACAGCGCCAACGGCCCAGGAGTGGACATGCAAAAACTGATGCATCAATGGCTGACCAGGCTTGTGCTGGCCACCGCCATCACCGCCGTCGCGGGGCCGGTGCTGGCCCAGTCCGGCGCGGAGCCCAAAGCGCCGCCCGCAGGCTATGTCGCAGCGCCAGAATCCAAGCCCGCCGACACCAACGCCGAGCGCGCCAAGAGCCAGCCCGGCAACAACGCGCCGATGTGGCGTGCGGCGCGAGACTCCGGCGGCACGCCGGGTATCTCGAACCTGCCCGGGGCTGAACAAGGGGTGCTGATCCAGCCCATGGTCCAGTACCCCGGTGTTCGCCTGAACAACGCAGGCGAAGCCTGGCGCCAGGTGCGCAACCAGTGGATCATTCCCTACGGTGGCTCGTTGATCCTGATCGCGCTGTTAACACTGGCACTATTTTATTGGCGCCGCGGCCCGCTCGGCGGCCATGGCGTCGACACCGGCCGGGTGATCGAGCGCTTCACGCCCTTCGAGCGTGCGACCCATTGGTCCAACGCGATCGCCTTCGTGACGCTGGCGGTGTCAGGTCTGGTGATGTCATTCGGCAAGTTCTTGCTGCTGCCAGTGCTCGGCGGCACGCTGTTCGGAGCCTTGACCTATGCGCTCAAGACCGCGCACAACTTTGCCGGCCCTTTGTTTGCGGTGTCGCTGTTGCTGATGCTGATCACCTTCGTCAAGGACAACTTGCCGAGCAAGGATGATCTGGCCTGGATGATGCGGCTCGGCGGCATGTTCGGCGGCCAGGAGGTCGCTTCACACCGTTTCAACGCCGGCGAGAAAGTGGTCTTCTGGCTAGGCATGCTGGTGCTGGGCGGCTTGGTGGTGGCCTCGGGTCTGGTGCTCGACAAGCTGATCCCCGGCATGGCCTACCTGCGCCCTGACATGCAGATCGCCCAGATGGTGCATTCGGCGGCAGCAATGGTGATGCTGGCGATGTTCGCAGGCCACATCTACATGGGCACGATAGGCATGAAAGGCGCATACAAGGCCATGCGTACCGGCTATGTCGATGAGGCCTGGGCCAAGGAGCACCACGAACTGTGGTTCGACGACGTCAAGGCTGGCAAGATACCAGCCCAGCGCTCGCAAGAACCGGCGCCGCTGGCCGCGCCCCAAGCCTGACCGACCCCGACCAACCGATGCTGGAGACTCCATGAAGCGCATTGCTGCAACCACGCTGCTGGCCCTGGCCGGCACGCTGATGGGCTGGTCCGCACTGGCCAAGCTGCCAGCGCCCGGCGACGAGGCCAAGGCCAAAGCCGCTGAAACCGCTGCCAAGACTGCCCACGCCGGCAAGGTCGACGCCTTCAAGCTCTGCCTATCGATGGACAAGGTGGCTGGCGGCTACCAGGCCAGCGCCAAAAAAGCAGGCAAGCCGGCATCCGCACCGGTTGCCACACCGCCGTGCGCCGACCCAGGACCCTATGTGGCCGCAGGTGCGGCATCCGCGCCGGCGCCTGCCGCATCGACCGCGGTCAAGACAGCCGTGGCCAAGAAGTAAGGCTTCACGGCAAGCGCATGCTGGCCGACCCGCTGCCACCACTGGCCTTTGATGCACCGAGCTGTCCGCAGCCGGTGCCGGGCGCGCCACGGCTGACGGCAGCCCAGGGCGAGTTGCTGCGCGAGATCAGCATCCTCGACGAGTACGGTGAGCGTCGCAGCATCCACATCCCGGCCGAGCGACCACTGACCGTCTTCGTCGACAAACGCGAACTTGTCACGCTGATGACGCTGGGTGCCAGCCCCGAGTTGCTGGTGCTGGGATACCTGCTGAACCAGCGGCTGATCACCGAGGTGGCCGAGGTCGAGTCGATCACGGTCGACTGGGAGGTCGGCGCGGCAGCGGTCAAGACCCACGCTGGCATCGCCGACATCGCCCAGAAAACCGCGCGCCGGGTGGTAACCACCGGCTGTGGCCAGGGCACCGTGTTTGGCGACATGATGTCGCAACTGGGCTCGGTGAAGCTGCCCGACGCCAGCCAGGCACGCATACGCCAGACCACCTTGCATGCGCTGCTCGAGCAGATGCGACAGCGCAACAGCATCCACCGCAAGGCCGGCTCGGTCCACGGCTGCGCCTTGTTCTGCAGTGCCGAACTGCTGATGTTTGTCGAAGACGTGGGTCGCCACAACGCGATCGACACCATCGCCGGCTGGATGGGCCTGCACGGCGTGGCCGGCGCCGACAAGACCTTCTACACCACAGGCCGACTGACCAGTGAGATGGTGATGAAATCGGCCCAGATGGGTGTGCCGATCATCGTCTCGCGCAACGGCGTCACCGCAATGGGCCATGGCCTGGCCGAGCAACTGGGCATGAGCTTGTTCGGCCGCGCAGCGAACCGGCATTTCCTTTGCTACACCGGTTTCGAGCGCTTTGACTCCGAGCCCGAACCCCAGCGCGCGCCGGTGCGCGTGGTCTCGGGCTGACCCCTGACGAGCAAGGCCGGCCGCCAGCGGCGAAAATACCGGCGTGCACCACCTCAACGCCGACCTGCATTGCCACTCCCGTTACTCAGACGGCACGCTCACGCCCAAAGCCCTGGCCGAGCGAGCTCACGCCAACGGCGTCGCGCTCTGGGCCTTGACCGACCACGACGAGACCAGTGGCCTGGCCGAGGCCGAAGCCACCGCGCAGTCGCTGGGGCTGGATTTCCTCACCGGGGTCGAGGTGTCGGTGACCTTTGCTGGCGAAACCGTTCACATCGTTGGCCTGGGCTTCGACCCCGATGACCTGGCGCTGCGCGAGGGCCTGGCCCGGACCCGGGGCGGTCGCCTGAAGCGGGCGCGCGAGATGGCAGACGGATTGGCCCAGGTCGGCGTCGGCGGCGCGTTCGAAGGTGCGCTGCGCTATGTCAGCAACCCCGACCTGATGTCACGCACCCATTTCGCGCGCTGGCTGGTCGACACTGGCGTCTGTCCCGACACGGGTTCAGTCTTTCGGCGCTACCTGACCGAGGGCAAACCAGGCTTCGTGCCGCACCGTTGGGCTGGACTGGGCGAAGCAGTGCAATGGATCACCCAGGCAGGCGGCGTCGCGGTGGTCGCTCACCCTGCGCGCTACAAATTCACGGTCAACGAGGAGTTTGCGCTGTTTTCCGAGTTCAAGGCCCATGGCGGCCAGGGCGTTGAATTGCTGACCAGCAGCCACGGCCATGCCGACACGGTCAAATACACCGGCATGGCCCAGGAATTCGGCCTGCTCGCCTCGCGCGGCAGCGATTTCCACTCGCCCAACGAGAGCCGGATCGATCTGGGCGGCCTGCCCGACCTGCCCGCAGCGGTGTCACCGGTGTGGCAGTCGCTGACGCATCGGGTGCGGCGCGCGGCATGAGCTGCCACTGAGCGCCCCAAGGCCGGCCGACGCCGGCCGCCCCCCGTGGGGATCAAGCAAAGTGGCAAAGCCACATTTGCTTGAGAGCATCCCAGGCCCCTGTCGGCGCCCGGCGTTCGCGGAGAAACGACCGAACTTGGGTCATTCCACAATGCGGAACGTTTTGTTTCTCATGAGCGTGAACGGCTCTCGGCCACTTCGACAATGCGTCGGATTCACCGCCGGCGTTAGAGTCAGCGCTTCCCCTGCTAACGGACAACGCGCATGTCGCAGTACTTCGAAGTCCATCCCGACAACCCCCAGCCGCGGCTGATCAAGCAAGCGGTGCAGTTGCTGCACAGCGGTGGCGTTTGCGCAGTACCGACCGATTCGAGCTATGCGCTGGTCTGCCACCTCGATGACAAGGTCGCGGCCCAGGCCTTGCGCCGCATCCGTCAGGTCGATGACAAGCACCACCTCACGCTGCTGTGCCGCGATTTGTCTGAACTGGCGAGCTACGCCCAGGTCGACAACCGCCAGTTCAGGTTGCTCAAGCTCGGCACGCCCGGGCCTTACACCTTCATCCTCGACGCGACCAAGGAAGTGCCACGGCGCCTGTCACACCCGTCGCGCCGAACCATCGGCCTACGCGTGCCAGAGCACAAGGTGACGCAAGCGCTGCTCACCGAGTTGGGCCAGCCGCTGCTGGCGACCACCTTGATCGCGCCGGGCGCGAGCGACCCCCTGAACGACCCCGAAGAGATCCGCGAGCAATTCCAGAAATTACTGGCCGCGGTGATCGATGCTGGCGCCTGCCCGATGCAGGCCACCACGGTGATCGACCTGACAGGCGAGCAGCCGCTGCTGGTTCGGCAAGGGCGTGGCGATCTGGCCCGGCTGGGCCTGTAGTCTGCCGCGGGCTACAGCGCCGCGGTGATGACGATCTCGACCTTCCACTCGGGCCGGGCCAGCGTGGCCTGAACCGTCGCGCGGGTGGGCGTGTGGTTGGCCACCACCCAGGTGTCCCAAACCTTGTTCATCGCGGGGAACTCGGCGATGTCGGCCAGAAAGATCTGGGCGTGCAGGATGCGGCTCTTGTCGGTGCCGGCCCGGGCCAGCAGCGCGTCGATGTTGGCCAGCACCTCGCGGGTCTGACCTTCGATGTCGGGCTCCCCCTCCACGGCCACCTGGCCGGCCAAATAGCAAACCCCGTTGTGCACAGCCATCTCGGACATGCGGGCGCCGACATCAAATCGCTGGACCATGATTTCTAATTTCCTTTTGAACGGTGGGATGAATTGCTTGAAGCACGGTCGTCGTGCCTTTGCCGAATCCGCCGCCGACGCTTGCGTTCGGTCGGATCAGCTTTCTCGCCAAGCCTGGATTCCTTGCCGGCGATCAAATTGACCAGGTTGCGCCAATGGCGCCAGATCAGCAGCAAGCCCATCGCGCTGACCGCCATCGCCAGCATCGGCCGGTCGAAAAACAGCAGCGTGAAGAAAGGCGCCAGCAAGGCTGCAAGCACCGAGGCCAAGGACGCGTAGCGAAACAGCGCCGCGACCGCGACCCAGGTCGCCAGCGTGGCCAGGCCTAGCAGTGGCTCGAAAGCCAGCAGCACACCGGCCGCTGTTGCAACGCCCTTGCCACCTTGAAATCGGAAGAACACCGGGTACAGATGCCCCAGAAAAGCCGAAAAACCTACAAAGGCAATCGTCGTGTCTTCGAAACCCAGTTTGGCGCCGTAGTGCTGGGCCAGCGCCACCGGCGCGTAGCCCTTGAGCGCGTCAAGCAACAAGGTCAGCACCGCCGCCAACTTGTTGCCCGAGCGCAGCACATTGGTCGCACCCGGGTTTTTCGACCCATAGCTGCGAGGGTCGGACAGACCCATGACGCGGCTGACGATCACGGCGAACGACAGCGAACCGACCAGGTAGGCGATCAGAAGGGCGCTGTAGATGTAGACCAAGTCCATGGCAAATTGGCTGGTGGTGAAGTTTGCAATCGTCAGGCGCCGCATCGGTGCCTGACCTGAACCCTCTGGAGGAACAGTGTAAGCCGCCGCCACGCGCAGCGGCCAGCCGCTATGCTCCTGGTCGGACCATGCCCGGTGGGTGTTGGCCCAATTCGCACGAGATCAGCCCGCCGATGAACCGAGGATGAACAAATTGAACGCTGTCCGCCTGATCGCCAGCGCCACGCTGGCCACAACAATCGCCCTGCCCGCATTGGCGCAGACCAGCGTCCAGCAAGCCTGGGTGCGCGGCACCGTGGCCGAGCAAAAAGCCACCGGCGCCTTCATGCAGCTGACCTCAACCCAGGGCGGCAAGCTGCTATCGGTGAGCTCGCCCGCTGCCGGCGTGGTCGAGATCCACCAGATGAAGATGGAAGGCAGCACGATGAAAATGACTGCCATCGCAGCGCTGGACCTGCCCGCAGGCAAAGCCGTCGAACTCAAGCCCGGCGGCTACCACGTGATGCTGATGGACCTGAAAGCGCCGCTCAAGGCCGGCGACTCCGTGGCGTTGACCCTGGTGATCGAAGGCAAGGACGGCAAGAAAGAGACCGTTGCCGTAAAAGCACCCGTCAAAGCGCTGGGCGCGCCGACCGAGCACAAGCACTGAGCCAAGTCAAAGGCGGAAGCCATAGGCCTGGATCACCGCCTGGGCTGGTGCGGATTTGAGCCAGGTCAGCAATGCAGTCGCTGCCGGCTTGAACTCGCCGGCCTTGAGCAGCACGGCGTCCTGCCGGATTTCAGCGTACAGCGATTGCGGCACCCGCCAGTGCGAACCGGTTGCCGGCTTGCCCGGCACCATCACTTGCGACAGCGCGACAAAACCGAGTTCGGCGTTGCCAGTCGCGACGAACTGGAAGGCTTGGCCTATGCTCTCAGCGGTCACCAACCTGGGCCTGACCGCATCGATCAGTCCACGCGCCTTGAGCACCTCGATCGCTGCCTGACCATAGGGCGCGAGCTTGGGGTTGGCCAGCGCCAATCGGCTGAACCGGCTTGACGCCAGCACTGCACCCTGATCGTCCACCAGGCCAGGCTGTGCACTCCACAGCACCAACTGGCCGATGGCATAGGTGAACGCGCTGCCGGCCACCGCATGGCCTTGCAGCATCAGCCTCTTCGGCGTTTCGTCGTCGGCAGCGATCAAGACATCGAATGGCGCACCGGCGACGATCTGGCTGTAGAACTTGCCGGTAGACCCCACCGAGACCCGCAGTTGGTGGCCAGTGGCCGCGGCAAAGCCCTCGGCGATCTTGGCCAAGGGGCCAGCGAAATTGGCTGCGACCGCGACCGACACCTCGCCGGCCAGTGCGTTGATCGACCCACCGGTCAAGGCCAGGCCGACCAGCAGCCTCAGCATGGCAGTTGCCGTTTTCATGGGTGAGGTCGCAGCGCCAGGCTTGAGCGACCGGTCCGGCAAGCTACTTGCGCCCGCGCTTGACGAAGGTCTTGGCCGCAGGCTCTGGCGGCGGATGGCCGCCCGGCGGCGCGGTGAACAGTTTGGCCGCGCGGCCCTTGAGTTCCAGCAACTCGCTGGGCGTGATCGAGTACTTGCGGCCGACCACGTCGACCTCGATCCGGAACTCGACATCCTTGCTGCCGTTGCTCAGGGTGCCACAGGTGAAGTCGTAGTCCTGGCTCTCGGCGGGGAATCCGCCGACCTCGGGGTCGAAGTCGACATATTTGACATCGCGGATTTCGCCGCTGGCTAGGTCGAGCACACCGGTGGATTCAATCACCTCCTCGTCCAGTTCGTCGTGAATCGTGATCGGCAGTTTCAAGTCCATCTTGGGTCGCTCAAGCCGCGCAAAGCGGCGATCGTTCGGGGGGCCGGATGATGCCACAGCCGATACGCGGCTGCGCTGGGCTCGCGCCATTCGGCGAAGCCCGCAAGAACGCAGACCAGCGTCATCAGCGCAGCGAGGTCACGCCCGGCGACTTCAAGCGGTTCACCCGCGGGGTCAACAACAAGCGGCATTCCTGCGCAGCGCAGCCCCCGCGAACGCGGGCCCGGCCACTCACCCAGGGGTCTGTGCCACCTTGAGGCAGTGCGTGATGCCACCGATACTTTTTGACATGGAACATTCTTCGACCCTCAAGATGCTGCCTTGGGCAGCAAACCTCGCGACGATCATCACCGTGCTAGGGGCCACCTGGTGGGCCAGCGATCAGCGGCCGCCCAATGGCGATCCTGCCGGGGCAAGGATTGCTGCGTCCACAGCAGCCCCTCGCGAGCCCAAGGCAAGCCCCGTAATGTGGCCATCACAGGCCGATGTGCAGCAGGCTGAGGGCGTGAAATCTCTGGCCATCAACACCGTGCGCAGATTGCCGCCAAACCCGTGAGCCGGCTGGCGCCGGCCCAGGTCAAATCGCGCAATCAACGGCTTGCGCTTGCAGCAAATCGAGCAGCACCGCAGGCGCAATCCCCAGCAAGTAACCACGGCGACCGCCGTTGATCAGCATCTGGGGCAATGCCAACACCGATGTTTCGACATACACAGGCATCGGTTTGCGAACGCCGAACGGCGAGGTCCCGCCAACCTGGTAACCGCTGTGACGTTGCGCCACCTCGGGTTTGCAGGGTTCGACGCTCTTGGCACCGATCGCGCGGGCCAAATTCTTGGTGCTGACCTGCTTGTCGCCGTGCATCAGCACGATCAGCGGCTCGGCGCGCTCGTTTTGCATCACCAAGGTCTTGACCACCGCATGCTCGGGCCAGCCCAGAGATCGCGCCGACTCCGCGGTGCCGCCATGCTCGACATAGTCGTAGACATGCTCGGTAAAGCTCACCCCGGCGGCGCGCAGCCGCTGCGTCGCGGGGGTTTCGCTGACGTGTTTTTCCTTCCTGGCCATTTCACTGCGCCGGGTCGCGGATCTCCCAGCGGATGCGGTCGATCGCTGCCAACAGTTCAGGCGACAGCGTCGTGCCCCAGGCGTCGATGTCGTCATCGAGCTGGGCCCGAGTGGTCACGCCGATGATGGTGCTCGCCACGCGCCAGCTGGTGTAGCAAAAAGCCAGCGCCAGCCGGGTCGGCGTCAGGCCGTGCTCGCGCGCCAGCGTGTTGTAGCGCCGCGCCGCGACCAAGGTGTCGGCCCTGCCCCAACGCTGCTTGCGCATGCTCTCGAAGCGAGAAAGCCGACCCAAGGCGGGCTGTGCCGGATCGAAGCCCGGTGCATCGTACTTGCCGGTCAGCGCGCCGAAGGCCAGCGGGCTGTACGCCAGCAGCGAGACACCGGTGCGCAGCAAGCTCTCGTCCAGCCCGTTGTCGACCACTCGGTTGACCAGCGCGTAGGGGTTTTGGACCGACACCACCTTCGGCAGGCCGTGCAGTTCGGCCTGGTGAACGAACTCGCCCAGACCCCATGGGGTCTCGTTCGACAGCCCGATGTGACGCACTTTGCCGGCCTTGACCAGCGTGGCCAGCGCCTCGAGCTGGACCCGGATCGACGTGAACTCGCGATCCTTGGCGGGATCGAGGTAGACCACGCCGAAAGCCGGCGCATTGCGGTTCGGCCAGTGGATCTGGTAGAGGTCGATGACATCGGTCTGCAGGCGCTTGAGGCTGTCGTTGCAGGCCTGGACGATGTCGGCCGCCGTCAGGTTGTCGGCGCCGTTGCGAACCCAATCCATGCCCCGTGCCGGCCCAGCCACTTTGCTGGCGAGCACGATGCGCTCACGCATGCCCGGTCGCGCAGCCAGCCAATGGCCGATGATGGTCTCGGTCAAGCCATAGGTCTCACGCCGTCCCGGCACCGAATACATCTCGGCGGTGTCGATGAAGTTGATGCCGCGCGCCACCGCGTGGTCGAGCAACTCGAAAGCACCGGCTTGGTCGACCTGCTCGCCGAAAGTCATCGTGCCCAGGCAGATGCGGGTCACCCGCAGGTCGCTGTGGCCGAGAAGGGTGGTCGGTATCGTGGATGGAGTCATGCGGCGCTGCCTCGGCAAAAAACCGCCAGTGTGCCGCAGCAGGGCACTACCGGGCCGGCGCCAGGGTGAATAGAGGCTCGTTTGAGGGCACCGGCGGGTCCTGCACTCAAGCGCAGGTAGCCACCGGCGGGTCCTGCACTCAAGCGCCGGTGGCCACCGGCGCTTGGGGCCTTCCACACCATTCGCTCCACGACCCCGGGTACAGCGCCGAACCACCCAGGCCGGCGGCTTCCAGCGCCAGCAGGTTGTGGCATGCGGTGACGCCCGATCCGCACTGCTGGACCAGGTCGGCAGGACGGCGGCCGCCGATCAGGTCCTGCCATTCGCTGCGCAGCTGATCGGCCGGTTTGAAGCAACCGTCAGGGCCCAGGTTGTGGCGAAAAAAGCGGTTGGCGGCGCCCGGGATGTGGCCACCGACCGGGTCTAACGTCTCGTTCTCGCCGCGAAATCGATCGGGCGCGCGCGCGTCGACGATCAAGCGCGACCCACGACCCAGGCCGTCGAGCAGATCCTCAAAGGCCAGCGTGCTGACCAGCGGCGGGCGCAGCGTGAAACTGCCGCTTGGCCGCGCTGGCACAGCGCCGGACTGCAGCGCGCCGCCGGCAGCAGCCCAGGCCGCCAAGCCGCCGTCGAGCACCTGCACCGTCGCGTGGCCGACCCAGCGCAGCATCCACCACAGCCGCGCCGCGTACATCCCGCCCGAGCCGTCGTACGCCACCACCGGCAGGTCGTCCCGAAAACCCAAGGCCGCCAGTCTGGCCGCGAAAGCCTCGCGCGTTGGCAGCGGGTGGCGCCCGGCGCTGGGCGCGCCAGCCACCGTGCTCTTGGGCGCCGACAGATCGTGGTCCAGGTTCAGGTAGATCGCCCCGGGTATATGGCGCTCGGCGTGGCTGCGAACGCCCGCACCGGTGTCGCTGAGGTCGAAACTGCAGTCGCACAGCAGCAGCGGCGAGCCGCTGGCCAACAGAGCGCGCAGCGCGGAGGCGGTGATCAGAGGCTGGGTCATGGTGGGCAGGCTGGTTCTGGGTGGATGGGCATCGCGGCGCAGGCAGGGTCTTGTTCCGGCCTGCGCTTTCGGCTGTGGTGGCAGGATCACACGCTTGCAATCTAGCGGCAACGCTGCCCCGGAGTTCAATCCTCGGCCGACCTCGGCACGAAGGCCTGCAGCGCGGCGCCGGCGACCCGGCAGATGCGCCAATCCGGCATCACGATCGCACCCATTTTCTCGTAGAAGCGGATGGCGTTCTCGTTCCAGTCCAGCACGCTCCACTCGAAGCGGCCGTAATTGCGCGCGTTGGCCAGCGCACCGAGGTGGCTGAGCAAGGCCTTGCCGATGCCCTGGCCACGGCAAGCCGGTTGCACGTACAGGTCCTCCAGGTACAGCCCAGGCTTGGCCAGAAAGGTCGAGAAGTTGGTGAAGAACAGCGCAAAACCCACGATCCGACCGTCGGTCTCGGCGACCACAGACTCGACCACAGGACGCTCGCCGAACAGGTGCGGCGACAGCGTCTCGGGCGTGAGCTGCAGAAGATGCGCCAAGTGCTCGAACTCAGCCAGCTCGGTGATCAGGCCGACGATGGCCGGTACGTCGCGGGGCTGGGCGGGGCGGAGATTGAAATTGATCATCGCCTGATTCTGGCACCAGGCCGAACAGGCCTGTCGGATTGCACGAGGCCGAACAGGCCTGTCGGATGGCGATCGGCCCAACAGACCCGCCGGCTGTCGCCGCACCGACAGCCCTTGCTTGGCGCTGCCCTCTGCAGTGCGGGCATGAGCGCGCCCTGTACCGGCCGCTGACGGCCACAGTGCCTGCCGCGAGCGGCGCAACCAGACCCCCGCCTCGGGCTTATCCTCGGGCGTGCTGGACAGGTCAGTCCAGTTCGACCTTGCTGGCGTCCAGCAGCGCGCCCTGCAGGTTGCCCTTGATCTCGACGAACTGTCCCACAGCCAGCTGGGCACCCGACAAGCGCCCGAACAGCGTGCTGACACCATAGCGCACCGTCAGCGTGGCGGGCGCGGCGCCGGCGTATTCGATCTTGTAGACCTGCAGGTCGAACGTATCGGGGCGCACCGCCGTGATCAGCCCCTTGGCTTCCACGAACTGCATGCCGATCATCGTCGGCGGGGTGGGCGCGATGGCATTGGACAAGCCGCTGACCGGGTAGGCGCTGGCGCAGCCACCCTCCAGGTCCACCCTCACCGCCTGCAGCTGGCCGGCGGCGTTCACGGCGCCCTTCACTTCGATCGGCGTGCCGGCCACCAAGCAAGACAGTCCACCCCGCTCGAAATAGGCGTTCGTCAGGTCCAGCGTCAGCGAAGTACCCCGCAGCACTGTCGGCAGATATTTGGCGTACAGCGCATTCAGCACCACCTGCTGGCCGTTGATGCTGCTGATCACGCCCTTAACCTCAGCATAGCTGTTGCTATTGCTGTTGCTGTTGTTGTCGCTGTCGCTGTCGCTGTCGCTGTTGCTGTTGCTGTTGCTGTCGCTGCTGTTGTTGGCATCCGATTTGGCAGCGCCGTCGATCTCCAGCACGCTGGCGCTGAAGCCGGTACCGCTGGTGGCCGGCATCAGATAGGCCTCGATCCGCATGCCCGGTGCCAGCAACGCCGCACTGCCGCGCTTGTAGATGGCCTGGCGCAGGTCGACGGTGATGCTGCCGGTGGCGCCGACCAGTCTGCTGCGGTCGACGCTGAGCGTGACCAGACCGTTGTCGACCGCGGTGATCAGGCCATGCACCTTGGCACTGCTGGCGCTGACGCCTGCGCTGCGGTCTTTCACCGTGCGCGCGATGAACTGCAGGGCCTGGCTGCCCTGGCCGGCCACGCTGCTGTAGAGCTCGACCGCGCTGCCCACCACGGGCACCCAGCCAGCGCTGCGCTCGGACAGGAAGGTGGTCTGGGCATCGAGCATGAAGGTCTGCGAGCCCAGGGCCGTCGTTTGCACGCTGATGCTGGTGGCCGAGACCGCTGTCACCGTGCCGGTCACCTCGGTGTGGCGGCTGTTCCAGCCGGCCAGGTCGGTGCTGCCAGCCAGCCGGGTGGCGGCCACCAGGGTGTTGCCCTGCAGGCTGAAGTTGGGCAGGTCGAAGTCTAGCGCCATCGCGCCGCTGCGGCTGTCCCAGCCGTCGAGTCGGAAGCTCAGGTAGCCCGAGGGTGCCTGCAGGCCCACGTCCAGCATGCTGCCGTCCAACTGCTGCAACCGTGCGCCGCCAGCCACGTACACCCGCACCTCGGTGGCGTCCACCGGTACGCCGGCGGTGGTCATCAGTGCGCCGGTGCGGCGAAGCATAGGCAAGTTCAGCAACTGGGGTGTGTCGTAGCGCATCAACTCGGTCTCCCCGGCTGGGCTGAGCACCGTGATGCGGCTGACGCTGATCCACACCGCGTCATAGGCCGCCGAGAAGTCGTCGGTAAAGTAGATCGCAGTCTGGGCGTTCTGGGCCTGCTGGATGGGCGCCGCCGCAGGTGCCAGTTCGTTGGCGCTGGTGTCGCTGTCACCACCGCCGCCGCAGGCAGGCAGCAACAGCGCAAGCCCGATCATCAGGGCCGACAAGGTCAGGGGCGCGCGCTGGGTGGGGATCAGGTTCACGGGAGGATGTCCGGTAGGTAGGGATTGGTTGGGTGCGCCGTTGGCCAGGCCGCGACGTTGAATCCGTACTGTCGGAGTGGCAACTTAAGGCTTTCTTAATTGCAGCGGACGCACCGTCGGCGGCGTGACGTGGTGCAGGTCCCGTGCGCAGGGCCGTCTTGCCGAGCAGGTGGCACCAGGCCGTCGGGCACCAGGCCGTCGAGCGCCAGCCCAAACGGGCGAGTTGCTCGAGCTCGGCCAACTCGGTGTTCAGGCCGACGATGGCAGACACATCGCGAGGCTCGGCAGGACGCAGATCGAATCCGACCATGGAGCGATTTTGGTAGCCACATGGCAGCTGCCCGCCAGTGGCTGGCCAACGATGCCGCGCCGGCTGTCGCCGCACCGACAGCCGTTGCTTGGCGCTGCCCCCTACAGTGCGGGCATGAGTGAAACCTACCAATTGCGGCGCACCAGCCGCAGCCGACAGCTGCCGGTGCGCGGCCTGCAGTACCACCTGACGCAGTGGGGCGAGCCGGTGGCGGGTCAGCCCTTGCTGGTGATGGTGCATGGCTTCATGGACGTGGGCGCTTCGTTCCAGTTCGTCGTCGACGCCATGGCCGACGGCCCGCTGGCCAATCGCTGCATCGTCGCACCCGACTGGCGCGGCTTCGGCCGTACCGAGTCGCCGCCCACCGACAGCTACTGGTTTGCCGACTACCTGGGCGATCTGGACGCGCTGATCGACGCGCTGTCGCCGGACGCCCCAGTCGACTTGGCCGGTCACAGCATGGGTGGCAACGTCGTGATGACGTATGCCGGCGTGCGGCCGCACCGTGTGCGCCGGCTGATCAACCTGGAGGGCTTCGGCCTGCCCGATCAGCCACCGGCCGAAGCGCCCAAACGCCTGACGACCTGGCTCGACCAGCTCAAGCAAACCAAGCGGCTCAAACCCTACGCCAGCTTGGCCGAGGTGGCACAGCGGCTGCGCAAGAACAACCCACGGCTGCCCGCCGACAAAGCGCTGTGGCTGGCTGGCCACTGGTCCGAGGCTTCGTCCGACGGGCTCTGGCACCTGCTGGCCGACGCGGCGCACAAACGCATCAACCCAGTGATGTTCAGAGCCGCAGAAGCGATCGCCACCTGGTCCGAGATCACCGCGCCGCTGCTGTGGGTGCAGGGCCGCGGCAGCAGGATCGACGGCTACTGGGCCGGCCGCTACACCCATGCCGAGTTCCAGTCGCGCTTAGCCCATGTGCCCGAGGTGCGGCAGGTGCAGCTCGACGACGCCGGCCACATGCTGCACCATGACCAGCCTGAGGCGCTGGCCAGAGCGCTGGAGTCGTTTCTGGCTTGAGCCAGCCCAGCGTCAATCCACCGGCGTGAGCTTGGCGATCGCCAGCGCCAGCCACTTGGCGCCGTGGCGGCCGAAATTGACCTGCGCTCTCGCGTCGGGCCCAGCGCCTTCGAGCGTGAGCACCACGCCCTCGCCGAACTTGGTGTGGAAAACCCCCTGCCCCACCCGCAGGCCGTGCGACGGCGCCTTGGGGACCAAGGCCGGTGGCGCTGGTGGCGCCGCAGGCCGCCCCGCCACCCGTCCGGCCCCGACCACCGAACCCAGGCCGCTGCCTTTTTGCCAGGCCTGCTGGTACTCGCGGGCATAGCCAGACCCGAAGCCCTGGTTGCGCGGCGTCAGCCACTTCAGCGCGCCTTCTGGCAATTCGTCAAGAAACCGGCTTTTGACGTTGTAACGGGTTTGGCCGTGTAGCAACCGGGTCTGCGAAAAGCTCAGGTACAGGCGCTTGCGGGCTCGGGTGATCGCCACATACATCAGCCGACGCTCTTCTTCCAGGCCGTCGGCATCGGTGATCGAGTTCTCGTGCGGGAACAGCGACTCCTCCAGCCCGGTGATGAAGACGCAGTCGAACTCCAGCCCCTTGGCCGAGTGCACCGTCATCAGTTGGATCGCGTCCTGGCCCGCCTGGGCCTGGTTGTCGCCGGCCTCGAGCGCCGCGTGGGTCAGGAATGCAGCCAGCGGCGACATGATCTCGCCGGTCTCGGCATCGGGTGTCAAGTCCACCGCCGCCAGCGCGGTCGGTGTGCCCTTGGCCGGGTTGCCCGCCGCCATCACACCGGGTCCGTGTTCGTCGACCGGCAGCGCCACCGCGTCTTTGCCGAAACCCTCTTGCGTGACGAAGGCCTCGGCCGCGTTGACCAGCTCCTGCAAGTTCTCAATCCGGTCTGCGCCTTCCTTGTCGGTCGCGTAGAAGTCGAGCAGGCCCGAGCTCGCCAACATCTGCTCGATGATTTCGCGCAGCGTCAGGCCACGGGTGGCCGCGCGCAGACCGTCGACGAGCGCGTTGAAAGCGACCAGATTGGCGCCTGCTTTGCCGGCCACCGCAGCCACACTCTGGAACAGGCTGCGGCCGCTGCTGCGCGCAGCGTCCTGCAGCAACTCGACGCTGCGCGCACCGATGCCTCGCGTCGGAAAGTTCACGACCCGCAAGTAAGAGGTGTCGTCGTTCGGGTTCTCCAGCAGCCGCAGGTAGGCCAATGCGTGCTTGACCTCGGCGCGCTCGAAGAAGCGCAGCCCGCCATAGACCCGGTAAGGCACGCTGGCGTTGAACAGCGCGCTCTCCATCACCCGGCTCTGCGCATTGCTGCGGTAGAGGATGGCGATCTCGCTGCGCGCGGTGCCGCTGCGGTGCAGTTGCTGGGCTTCCTCGACCAGCCACTGCGCCTCGGCGTAATCGCTGGTGGCCTCGCTCACGCGCACCGGCTCGCCCGGTCCGGCCTCGGTGCTGAGGTTCTTGCCCAGGCGCCTGGTGTTGTGGGCGATCAGCGCGTTGGCCGAGTCGAGGATGTTGCCGAAGCTGCGGTAGTTGCGCTCAAGCTTGATGACATGCTGAACCCGGTACTCGCGCTCGAAGTCAGCCATGTTGCCAACCTGCGCACCGCGGAAGGCGTAGATGCTCTGGTCATCGTCACCGACCGCGAACACGCTTTGCGTGCCACCGGGCGGGGCGAACATCTTGATCCATGCATATTGCAGGCGGTTGGTGTCCTGGAACTCGTCGACCAGGATATGGGCGAAACGGTGCTGGTAATGCTCGCGCAGCGGGGTGTTGTCGCGCAGCAGCTCATAGGTGCGCAGCATCAGCTCGGCGAAATCGACCACCCCCTCGCGCTGGCACTGGTCTTCGTAGGCCTGGTAGATCTCGACCATCTTGCGCGACTGCGGGTCCTGCGCCGCCACATCCTGCGGCCGCTCGCCGTTGTCCTTGCGCGCGGCGATGAACCAGCTGACCTGCTTGGGCACGAAGCGCTCTTCGTCGAGCTGCATCGCCTTGATGATGCGTTTGACCGCCGAGAGTGAGTCGGCGGTGTCGAGGATCTGGAACGACTGCGGCAGCGCGGCGAGCTTCCAGTGCGCGCGCAGAAAGCGGTTGCACAGGCCGTGAAAAGTGCCTATCCACATGCCGCGAACGGCCACCGGCAGCATCGCCGACAGCCGGTGCAGCATTTCCTTGGCCGCCTTGTTGGTGAAGGTCACCGCCATCAACCCGCCCGGCGAGACCTGGCCAGTGGCCATCAGCCAGGCGATGCGGGTGGTCAGCACCCGGGTCTTGCCCGATCCGGCGCCGGCCAGGATCAGGCTGGGTCGGGCAGGCAGCGTGACGGCGGCGAGTTGCTCGGGGTTCAGGCCCTTCAGCAAAGACCCGGTGCCGGGGACTGCGGCGGTGTCCGCCTGAGAGTACTGTTCTTCCATCCATGGATTCTAGGAGCCACGGTGGTGCGAACCGAGCCCGCCGCAGCGCTCTGCGTAGAATCGACCACCGGGCCCAAATGCTGGCGTCCGGTCACCGCACCAAGCCCCTGACGGGTTGGCGTCGCGGCAGCACCGGGATCCAGGTCAAGCGCTCGCAGCCTTCGCCGTGGCACTGCACAACGCCTAGGCTCACCGCTACGAAAGCTCATCCGCGATGGATATCTTCGACTACGACAACATCCTGCTGCTGCCCCGTCAATGCCGGGTCGACAGCCGCGCCGACTGCGACACCTCGGTCGAGTTCGGCCCGCGCCGATTCAAGCTGCCGGTGGTGCCGGCCAACATGAAGACGGTGGTCGACGAGGCCATCACCGAGCAGTTGGCCGCTGGCGGCCACTTCTATGTGATGCACCGCTTCGATCTCGACGCCGTGGCCTTCGCCCGGCGAATGAGAGACAAGGACTTGTTCGTCTCGATCAGCTCGGGCGTCAAACCCGAGGACGTGGCGGTGATCGACCGACTGGCCGCCGAGGGCCTGGGCGCCGACTACATCACGATCGACATCGCCCATGGCCACGCCGAGAGCGTGCGCCGGATGATCGCCCATATCCGGCAGAAGCTGCCTTCGGCATTCGTGATCGCCGGCAACGTCGGCACGCCCGAGGGCGTGATCGACCTCGAGAACTGGGGCGCCGACGCAACCAAGGTCGGCATCGGCCCAGGCAAGGTCTGCATCACGCGGCTGAAGACAGGTTTTGGCACCGGTGGCTGGCAACTCAGCGCGCTGAAATGGTGTGCGCGCGTGGCGAGCAAACCGATCGTCGCTGACGGCGGCATCCGCCACCACGGCGACATCGCCAAGAGCGTTCGCTTTGGCGCCGCCATGGTGATGGTGGGCTCGCTGTTCGCCGGCCACGAGGAATCGCCGGGCGCGACGATCGAGGTCGATGGCAAGCTCTACAAGGAGTACTACGGCTCGGCCAGCGACTTCAACAAGGGCGAGTACAAGCATGTCGAAGGCAAGCGCATCCTCGAACCCGTCAAAGGCAAACTCGCCGACACGCTGCGCGAGATGCGCGAAGACCTGCAGAGCTCGATCAGCTATGCCGGCGGCCGGGTACTGGCCGACTTGAAGCGCGTCAACTACGTGGTGCTGGGCGGCGAAAATGCCGGCGAGCACCTGTTGATGTGAGACAAAAACGCCGGCCTGGGACTCAGTGCTTTCCCGAAG
>CAMCTC010000029.1 GCA_945878355.1 Bordetella parapertussis
ATCATGCCTAGCAAGCCGCCCGTCGTCTTTCCGCAAGAACAGCGGCTGCTCAGCGCATTCGGTGAGCGGTTGCGGCTGGCCAGGCTGCGCCGCAAGCTGACCACGTCCACGGTGGCGCAGCGTGCAGGCATATCGCGCAGTTCGCTGTACAACGCGGAGGCCGGCAACCCGGGCGCAACCCTGGGGACCTACCTGCGGGTCTTGGCGGTGCTGGGGCTGGAGTCGGACATCAACGCGATCGCAGCGGATGACAAGCTGGGGCGCAAGCTGCAAGACTTGGCGCTGATGCCAGTGCCGCGGCCAAGGCTGCGGGCTGGCAGCAAGATTGCGCCGGCCGATGGCCCCGAGGCTGCTGACCTGGGAGAGCAACATCCCGCCGGTGCTGATACCAGTCGACCTGGCCGCAAGAAGGCTGCGCGATGATCGCGGCAAGCCCGCGCTCGGGGCGCAAGCGCATCGGCTGATGTTGCGTGCCTGCAGATCGACGGCAGGCCTAGGGGGTTCAGATTCAAGACCCGGTACGGGGTGAGTCAGGAACCGAAGAGTTCGGCGTGCGTGCCAGATCGCACAAAGTTGATTCGGTTGTCTCCAAGCTGGTAGATCAGCAAGAAGCCGCCCCCGATGTGACATTCACGATGGTCGGCCCATTCACCTTTCAATGGGTGATCCAGCCATTCGATGCCGAGCGGTGATTCATTGGCAATCAACATCATCATCACTTGCTTGAGACGCTGTAGGTCGTAGCGCCCGGCATGAGACAGCCGTTGCCAATTCTTGAGAAAAGCACGCGAATAGTCTGCGGCCCTGGGCAGACCCGCGCGTTTACTGGCCGCTGTTCTTTTCAAGATCGGCGAAGAACGCGTCGGCAGAAGCGAAACGGGCCCGTTGCGTTGCCATCATGGACCGCGACTCTGCCATCGCGGCAAGTGTCTCGGCATTGGGCACCTTGAGTTCGAGTGGAAACGCTTGATCGATCACCACGCGATTCAGAAAGAGACGAACAGCGTCAGACATCGAAAGACCCATCGCTGTCAGTGCCTGAGTGGCCTGCTGCTTGATGTCATCCTCGACCCGGATGTGGAGCATTGAACTGTGTGTTGCCATGTCGCACCTCTTCTGGTGGCGATTTTGTATCTCATTTGAGAAAAAACCAAGCCTGAATTGATGACAGGCGTTGAACAAGCCTCAAACCAGCTTGCAGGTCCAGCGGTGACCCAAGCCCGCGGCGGCAAGGGCACTTAGGGGGTTCAGATTCAAGACCCGGTACGGACCAAGGCGGCTTCGCGGAGCTTGTCTTTTTTGCTCTTGCGCCGGCCCTTGACGCCGCCAGTCGGGTCCGGGGTGTGGGCCTGCGGCTGCGGCGCGGCAGATGGCTCGAAGCCTGGGACTTGCTCGCGTGGCACGCGTTGCTGCTGGCGTTTTTCGATCAGCCTGAAGTGGGCCTCGCTGCCTGGGGCGTCGGCGCAGACAAAGCTCAGCGCCAGCCCGGCTTCGCCGGCTCGGCCGGTGCGGCCGATGCGGTGGGTGTAGTCGACCGCCGAGCGCGGCAGGTCGTGGTTGACGACCACGCCCATCGACGAGATGTCGATGCCGCGTGCTGCCAGGTCGGTGGCCACCAGCGCGGTCAGTCGCCCGGCCTGGAAGTCGGCCAGCACCTGGCTGCGCTTGCCCTGGCTGAGTTGGCCGTGCAGCGCGGCAGCGGTGACGCCGGCGCGGTTGAGCTTGTCGGCCACATGCTCGCTGGCGTATTGGGTGGCGACGAAGACCAGCAAGCGCTGCCAGCCTTCGGTGGCGATCAAGTGGCGCAGCAGCGGTGTGCGGCGAGCGGTGTCGACCTCGATCGCGCGCTGCACGATGTCGGGCGCTGCGGACTGCGCGCCGGCAGGCATGTCCACGCGCAGCGGGTCGCGCAGCAGTTGCTCGGCCAGCAAGGCCAGCGGCGCGGGCATGGTGGCCGAGAACAGCAAGGCCTGGCGCCGCGCCGGCAGCAGCGTCAGCACGCGATGGATCTCGTCGGCGAAGCCAAGGTCGAGCAGGCGGTCGGCCTCGTCGAGCACGAGCAGCTCGAGCGCTGACAGGCGCAGCGCACCGTGGTCGATCAGGTCGAGCAAGCGGCCCGGCGTGGCCACGACCAGGTCGGCGCCGCCGCGCAAGGCCATCATCTGCGGGTTGATCGACAGGCCGCCGACGACGACCACGGTCTTCAGCGGCGCGGCAGCGCCCTGCCCTGGCACCAAGGCCTGGAACTTGTCATGAGACTTGACCAGCGCGCTGGCAGCAGCGCCGATCTGCAGCGCGAGCTCGCGGGTGGGTGCCAGGATCAGCGCGCGCAGCCGGCGCGGACGCTGCGCCAGCACTGCCGGGTCGGCCAACAGGCGCTGCAGCATCGGCAGCACGAAAGCCGCGGTCTTGCCCGAGCCGGTCGGCGCGATGCCCAGCAGGTCGCGGCCTTGCAGGATGGCGGGCAGCGCAGCGGCCTGGATCGGTGTGGGGGCCGCCCAACCGGCCAGCGCTGCGGCCTCGGACAGCGCGTGCGACAGGCCGAGCGCAGCGAAGGTCGGGGGGCAGGGTTCGGTGGCTTCGGTCACTGGCGGGCTGGGTTGTTCCGGCACGGAACGGGGGTTCAGTGTACGAGGCTGTGTTAGCTTGAGGCCGCCGATGAAACCCGCCCTGCCCGAGACCCTGCCCCCGCGCACAGCGCTGCCTGGCTGCCAGCTGGCAGCTCGGCCTGGATGCCAGCGCGCAGCTCGGCCTGGCTGCCCGCGCTGCGCGCTGCCGATGCCGAGTTGCCTGTGCGCCTGGGTCAGGCCGACCGCGAACCAGGCCTCGGTGCTGGTGCTGCAGCACCCGATGGAGCGCGACCAGGCCAAGGGCAGCGCCCGCTTGCTGCGGCTGAGCCTGGCGCGTTGCCGCTGCGAGCAAGGTGAACGCTTCGACCCCGAGGCCTTGGCGGGCTGGCTGGCAGCGACCCCCGCGGGTGGGGCCGTGCGCAGCCTGCTGCTGTTTCCGCAGGCGTTTCCGGAAGCGTTTTCGCAAGAGTTTCCGCAAGAGTTTCCGCAAGCGTTGCCGCAGGTGCCGGGCCAGGCGGGCGGGCGGGATGCTTTTGAGATGCCTGCCGATGCGGCGCCTGGGCCAGCGGTAGCGCCCGACCCCCCCGAACCGACAGCGATCGGCGAATGGCAGTTGGTGCTGATCGACGCCACCTGGCGCAAGGCACGCAAGATGCTGGCGCTCAACCCCTTGTTGCAGGCCTTGCCGCGCTGGGGGCTGGGGCCGTTGCCGCCTTCACGTTACGCGATCCGCAAGGCGCAGCGCCCCGAGCAGCGGTCGACGCTGGAGGCCGCCTGCTTGGGGCTGGGGCAGCTCGAGCGAGAACCGGCTCGCTACGACGCACTGCTGTCGGCTTTTGACGGCTGGGTCGCGCAATGCGCCGCCCGTACGCCGGGCGCGCCCTCCCCTGCCGCCTGACGCTGGCCTGCACTCCACCCCGGTTTTGTCAAACCCAGAGGCCGACAGCGGGCAAACCCGCAAGGCCGAGTCGCTTGCAAGTCCAGACAATGGCGACCCTAGCCCACCCGCGGCAATGCGCCCACTGTTCCAGTTTCAAGGAGATTGAAGATGTTCCCAGGCAAGTACGCCCAGCAGCATGCCGACAGGCCGGCTTTCATCATGGCCACCAGCGGCGAGTCGATGAGCTATGGCGAGCTCGAGCGTCGCAGCAACCAGCTCGCCCACCTGCTGCGCGCCCAAGGCCTGCAGCGGCTGGGCCACTACGCGGTGTTCATGGAGAACAACAGCCGCTATTTTGAAGCCTGCATCGCCGGCGAGCGCTGTGGGCTGTACTACACCTGCATCAACGCCTACCTGACGGCCGATGAGCTGGCTTACATCCTCAACAACAGCGAGTCGCGGCTGCTGATCACGTCCAAGGCCAGGCTCGCGGTGGCGCTTGAGGCGCTGGCGTCCTGCCCGCAGGTCACGCTGTGCTTGGTGGTGGGTGGAGGCGCCGAGGTCGAGGGCAGCGTAGGGGCGGCGCAGGTGCGCGGCTACGAAGCGGCGCTGGCCGGGCTGCCGGGCACGCCGGTGGCCGACGAGAGCCTGGGCACGGCGATGCTGTACTCGTCGGGCACGACCGGCAGGCCCAAGGGCATCCTGCGGCCGCTGCCCGAGAACCTGCCGAGCGAGCCGCTGCCCTTGTTCGGCTTTTTGAGCAATCTCTGGCAGTGCGAGGAGGGCATGGTCTACCTGTCACCGGCGCCGCTGTACCACTCGGCGCCGCTGGCCAACGTCAGCCTGGCGATCCGCCACGGCGGCACGGTGGTGATCATGGAGCACTTCGACCCCGAGCAGTACCTGGCGCTGGTCGAGAAGTACCGCATCACCCACAGCCAGCTGGTGCCGACGATGTTCTCGCGCATGCTCAAGCTGCCGCCCGAGGTGCGCAACCGCTACGACCTGTCGTCCCTGAAGATCGCGGTGCACGCTGCGGCGCCCTGCCCGGCCCAGGTCAAGGAGCAGATGATCGACTGGTGGGGGCCGATCATCCACGAGTACTACGGCGCCACCGAGGCGATGGGTTTCACCGCTTGCAACAGCGCCGAGTGGCTGGCGCACCGCGGCACGGTGGGCCGGGTGTTGATGGGCGACCTGCATGTGCTCGACGAGGCGATGCAGCCGGTGCCCCAGGGCACGCCGGGCGAGATCTGGTTCAAGACCGCGACGCCGTTCGTCTATTTCAGCGACCCTGAGCGCACCGCGGAGACCCGCTCGCCCGACGGCACGATGAGCACAGTGGGCGACATGGGCTATGTTGACGCCGACGGGTACCTGTACCTGACCGACCGATCGACCTTCATGATCATCTCGGGCGGCGTCAACATCTACCCGCAGGAATGCGAGAACCTGCTGATCACGCATCCGAAAGTGGCCGACGCGGCGGTGTTCGGCGTGCCCAACGAGGATTTCGGCGAGGAGGTCAAGGCGGTGGTGCAGCCCATGCCCGGCGTGGTGCCCGGCCCCGAGCTGGCGCAGGAGTTGATGGCTTTCTGCGCCGAGCACCTGTCCAAGCAGAAATGCCCGAGGTCGGTCGACTTCAGCGTCGAGCTGCCGCGCCTGCCCACCGGCAAGCTCTACAAGCGCTTGCTGCGCGACCCGTACTGGGCCGGGCGCAAGAGCCGGATAGTCTGAGCACCCCAAGGCCGGCTGAAGCCGGCCGCCCCCCGTGGGGATCAAGCAAAGTGGCAAAGCCACATTCGCTTGAGACGCCGGATCGCCTGAAGCCAGTTAGTCCGAGGCGGCGAGGCTTGTTTCAGCCGTCACCGCCGCGACGCTGGCAATTTCGCGATCGCCGACAATGCCGGCCCAACCTTCTCTCCAGGCCCTGCCCGCGCGCAGAGCTGATGCAATGAACGCCCGCCACCTGCCTGCCAACGCGCTCGCCAAAGCCCTGGGACCCGCCGGGGCCGAGTCGACACCTACTGTCCACTTGCCGCCCACGCCGGGCCAGCTGGTGAGTTGCAAGCTGCCCACGCGATGGGGCGAATTCGACCTGCATGGCCTGGTCGATGCGGTCACCGGGGCCGAGCACGCGGCGATGAGCCTGGGCCGGCTGGATGACGGCGAGCCGGTGCTGACGCGCCTGCACAGCGAGTGCCTGACCGGTGACACGCTGTACAGCCTGAAATGCGATTGCGGCACACAGCTCGAAGGTGCGCTGCAAGCCATTGCCCAAGCCGGCCGCGGCGTGCTGCTGTACCTGCGGCAGGAGGGCCGCGGCATCGGTCTGGTCAACAAGATCCGCGCCTATGCACTGCAGCAAGCCGGCGCCGACACGGTGGAGGCCAACCGCTTGCTGGGCTTGCCCGACGACGCGCGCGACTACGCGGTGGCCGCCGACATGCTGGCCCAGCTGGGTATCAAGAAGGTGCGCTTGCTGACCAACAACCCGGCCAAGGTCGACGCGCTGCAAGGCCTGGGCATCGAGGTGGTCGAGCGCTTGCCGCTGCACATGCCGTCGAACCCGCACAACCAGGGCTATCTGCAGACCAAGTCGCGCCGCATGGGGCACTACGGGCCCGACGAGTCGCGCTGAGCGGCTGCGGGCCGGCGCTTGATGGCCAGGCTCGGCGGCAGATCAGCCCGCGCGTGACATCGCGAAGTCCAGCAACTCCTTGTCGGTGACCTGCCCTGGCCACAGCGCGCTGGGCAGCCAGCGGAAAAAACTGCTGGCGGCGATCCGGCTGTTGATGCCGTCGCGGCGCCAAGCCTTGGCAATCGGTGAGGCGAGTTCGCCCAGGCGCTCGGTCTCGAAGCGCTGCAGCTGGTCGGCGCGCTGGGCCTCGGTCATCTCGTTGAACAAGGACTTGGCCTCGACCGCTTTCTGGTGCTGCCACTCCTCGCGCAAGCGCTGCAGCTTCTCGTCGACGCTGGGCACGGCGCTGGGGCGCGGCAGCGCCGATTTGGCATCGCCCTCCCCTGCCCCGGCGTACTGGCGCTTGAGCGCGTCGCGCAGGTAGGCGGCGGCCGATTTCAGCGCTGGCAGGTTCTGGCTCTGGATGCGTTGCTCGACATGGTCGACCGCCGCGCGCAACACGCCTTCGTCGGTGACTGCGTACAGGTCTTGCGCCTCGGCGCGCTTGACACCGAGCACGACCAGGCGTTCGACGAGCTCGAGGTCGAAGACTGTCTTGGCCGCATCGCGCAGGCCTTCGGCGGTGGCTTGGGGTTTGGCGATGACCCGGAACTGCAACTCCTCGACCTTGCGGCCGCGCTTGTGCTCGACCACCTCGAGCCGGAAGTCCTCGCTCAGCGTGTCGAGCTCGGCCAGCGCTTTCTTGATCGTGTCGCGGTGCAGGATGCGGTAGTCGACGGTGGTGATGTCGCTGCGGCCGGTGAGCACCGAGGCCCACCAGATCACGTCCTCGCGCATCGTCAAGCGGCCCGGCGAGGTGAGGTAGCGCGCGCCGAGCTCGTACAGCACCGAGGCGGCGTAGCTGCGCATCTGCGAGCTGATCTCGAGCAGCACGCGGGTGTACTGGGCCGGTCTGACCAGGCGCTCGCGGATCGGCTCGGGGTAGCTCCAGGTCAGCGTGCACGCGCGACCACGACCGGGCTCGTCGATCGTCACCGGGCCTAGCAACTGGGTCGATGTCCACTGCCTGGCGCCAGCAGCGCTGGTGTGCCACTCGATGGTGGTGGCTTGCATGTCGCGGATGTGCGACTTGAGCAGTTCGGTGTTGTTGGACGTGAACCGGGCGTCGTCGATCAGCTCGGACAGCAAGATCGAGTAGTTCGGTTTGTCCACGCCTTGGCGCTGGGCGTGGTAGAGAAAGACGTTGTAGATTCGCCTGGACAGCAGCGTGAGCTTGCCGCGCTTGGGTCGGATCGCGATCGCCTCGTTGGCTTTGGAGACTGCCTGCTCTTCTTGCTTGCGGCGCAACTCCAACGCCAATGCGGTTTTGGCGGTGTTCGGCTTGGTTTGGAGTTCCGGGGTGTCGTCTTGCACTGCTGGTGCGCCTCTTCTTGCCTGCTGCTTCACATCTTGTATTGGTATTGTGAATTTGTCAATTCACAGATGATCGGCTTTACGGTTTGTTCTTGTCCTTGTCTTGTTGATCTTGAACACTTGAAGAATTGAAGAGTTGGTGGCCTGAAAAAACCTTTAAAGTCATGAACATAGCCTATGTTTATGAAGTGGATTTGGGGTTCTGACTGAGACTTTTTGGGATAGTAGCGAGTGGATATGGGGATCTTGGCTGTGTCGGTGGAGAGTCTTTGGGGTTCTCGGTGAGTGGATTTGGGGGACTGGTCGATGTCGGCTGTGCTGCTACGGTGCAATCCGTGATGCATCACCTGTCCGCAGGGCTTGTGTGGGGCTTGAATAGGTCATTGGGCCTCTGGGTTCCCCAAAAAGACTCACAGTTCAGGACGCGTCGGGCGGCGCAGAGTAGATGGATCCCCAAACTTTCTCACTCTTGTATATGCTCGACATCGGCGGAATTTGAGGATTCTACGGTTTCCGGTAAACTCGATGGAAAGCGTTGACAAAAAGGAAACCTCGTGGCCACGCCAGCAGCTGAATTGTTCCCTCCTCCGGACGAGACTGGCAACCAGGTTGCCAGCGCCCTGCCCTCGCCCTCTTTGGCGCCGCGCGCGCCGATCGACATGCGCAGGATACTGGCACTGGCCACTCGAGCGTCGAGCATGGTCGAGCAGATCCGGGGCCGCTTGCTGGCGCCCGAGTCGCGCAAGATCTCGCCGCATTACTCAGCGGCCCAACTCGCCGCCCTGTGCGGCGTGGACAAGTCCCATGTCAATTACCGCCTCACCAAGGGCGATCTGCCTTCGGGTCGGCTCACGCCCAACGGCGGCAAGCGTGAGTTCACGCTGAGCGAGGCCAGGCTCTGGGCGCGGGCTTACCGGCAGGACAAGATGAAGCCGGCAGGCCAGCGCGCGATCTGTATCGCGGTGGCCAACTTCAAGGGCGGTGTGGCCAAGACGACGAGCTCGATGATCCTGGCCCAGGGCTTGAGCCTGCGCGGGCACCGGGTGCTGGCGATCGACATCGACCCGCAGGGCTCGCTGACCACGCTGCACGGCATCCTGCCCGAGACCGAGGTCACCGAGGAGATGACGATCTCGCCGCTGTGCCACGGCACCAGCCAGGACATCACGCCGGCGATCCGCTCGACCTATTGGGACGGCATCGACCTGGTGGCGGCGGCGCCGTTTCTGTTCTCGGCTGAATTTGCATTGCCGGCGCGCCAGATGAGTGACACCGGTGCGCGTTTCTGGGATGTTCTCAGCGAGGGCCTCGAGCCGGTTCGTGATCTGTACGACGTGATCGTGATCGACACGCCGCCTTCGCTGTCTTATGTCACGATCAACGGTCTTTGGGCTGCCGACGGCATCGTGGTGCCGGTGCCGCCATCGGGGCTGGACTTTGCGAGTTCGGCGCAGTTCTGGTCACTGTTGGCCGACCTGGGTGGCAACCTCGACCAGCAAGAGGTGGACGGCGCGCGCAAGGTGTTTGACTTCCTGCACATCTTGCTCAGCCGGGTCGACCAGGCCGATGCCGCCTCGCCGGCGGTGCGGCAGTGGATCCAGGCGACTTACGGTGAGTTCGTGTTGCCGGTGGAGATCCCCAAGACCTCGGTGACCAGCAACAAGGCGGCCGAGTTTGCGACGGTCTACGATGTTCAGAAGTACGACGGCTCTGCCAAGACCTACAAGCGAGCGGTCGACGCCTATGACCGCTTCGTCGACTTGGTGGAGGAGTCGGTGGTTGAGGCCTGGCGCAGTCGCGGGGTGTCAGCGTGAAGCGGGCAGGCTGCATGACATGGGCCGGGATGACACGGGCCGGGATGGCGAGGGCAGGGATGGCGAGGGCAGGGTGGTCCAGGGTGGCAACCAGGTTGCCAGCACAGGAGGGCGCTTGAATGAGCACCAAATCGAAACTTCTGGCGATGACGGGCGACCTGCAGTTGCCCGAGGACAAGCTGGCGCAAGCCTTGGTCGAGGCCACGCCTGAGCCGGCAAGCGCCGAGCGACCCGCAACGCGGTTTCCGCCGGTGGTGCCGGGCGCTGCAGCGCGCACCGGACCTGGGCAGATGCTGCAGTTTCGCGGGCAGATGCTCGCGGTCGAGGGTGAGATCGGCAAGCTGCGCGAGCGGCTCAAAGAGCACGATGACTCGGTGCCGACCAAGAAGCTCGACCCGCATTGCATCAGCCCGAGCCGTTGGGCCAATCGACACCCGGATGCGTTCAACCGGGCCGAGTTCGCGCGGCTGCGCCAGGACATTGAGCTTGCCGGCGGCAACGTCCAGCCGATCTCGGTGCGCGCGCTGCCAGGGCAGGTCGGGCGCTACGAGATTGTTTTCGGGCACCGGCGGCACCGCGCATGTTCCGAGTTAGGCCTGCCGGTGCTCGCGACCATCGACACCTCGGCCAGCTCTGACCTGGAGCTGTTCTCGGCGATGGACCGCGAGAACCGCGAGCGCGCCGACCTCTCGCCCTACGAGCAGGGCACGATGTACAGGCGGGCGCTCGACGAGAAACTCTACCCGTCGAACAGGCGCTTGGCCGAAGCACTCGGGGTGTCGCACACCTGGGTCGCCAACGTGCTGATGGTGGCCGATCTGCCGCCCTCGGTGATCGAGTGTTTTCGCTCGCCGCTAGAGTTGGCGCACCGCCATGCCCGCGCCATTGCCACAGCGCTCGACAAAGACCGCAAGGCAGTGCTTCGACGCGCCGACAAATTGCGCCAGCAGCAGCGCAAGTTGGTGCCTGCGGCGGTGGTCGCGACCTTGCTCGGGGCGGTGGACGGCAGCGAGGCGACGGCTGCCACAGCGATCGAGATCGACGGCCGGGCGGTGGGCAAGTGGCAGCGCGACGGGGCAGGGCGCTTGACGATTCAGCTCGACGCCGGCGTGGCGACCGACGAGCGAATCGACCTGCTGATGAGCTCGATCGTCAAGGCGCTGGCGCGCTAAAAAACCCACTGGCAACCTGGTTGCCAGCACTGCCTGGTTTGACTGGCAACCAGGTTGCCAGTCCGCGATGTTCTGGCGTGCAAGCTCAAGATTCAGCTGCGCCGAACGCAAGCTCGATAGCGCGCTGGCGGCGACCTTTTTCGGCGGTCACATAGATCGAGGTCGTGGCGAGGCTGCGGTGCCCGAGATTGGCCTGCAACACGTCCTGCGGCACGCCTTTGGCCACCGCGTGTGAGCCATGGGTGTGGCGCAGCCAGTGCGTGGTGGCTTGGCGAATTCGCTGCGCTGAGCGCGGGTCGCGGGGCGCCAAATCGGTGGCGCAGCGATCAAACCCCTGCACCAGCAGCTCGTAGATCCGGGCTGGCGACAGCGCCGTGTTGGCCTCGAGTTGGGCCAGCACCGGCGTGGCCGGGTCGTTGGCCAGCAGGTCCGGTTCGAGCCCGCGGTCACCAAAATAGGCCTGCATTGCCGCAACCGTAGCGCTCGGCAACGCGACCTCGCGCCACCTCGCGCGTTTGCCCAGCACCATGATCGACCAGCACCAATCGCCGTCGTCGAGCTGCTCGTGGCGCAGCCAGCCGACGGTCGCGCTGGCCAACTCGGACAAGCGCATGCCGGTGCTGTAGGCCAGCGTCAGCATGAAGCGCAGCCGCCTGGACGCAGGTCCGTCCGCCAGCCCATCGCCAAGCCAGGACTGAACGGCCTGCCACTGCTGTTGTGACAAGGCACGCAGCTGGGGCATCGCCGGCGCATCGGGGCGCTGAGGCACGTCGTCCCAAGGGTTGGCGTCCAGGTAGAGCCTGCGCACCAGCCATTCGCAAAGGCTGCGAACGATGGTGATCGCGGTCGCCGCTGATCGAGGGGCGAGCGCTGCCTCGAAAGGCCGCCAGGCCTCGCTCCAGCGCTGGGTGTTGCGCGGGCCGGTCCAAGCCGGGCCCGGTGCGGCCAGGAAATTTCGGTAGGCCACGCAGTCGTCGCCGTCCAGCGATGACAAGGCCTTGCGCCGCTCGACCACCGCCCAGAGCAAGAAACGCTCGGCCTCTTTGCGGTATGCGCGCCAGGTGTGGCTAGATTCGATGCGCAGCCGCAGCCAGGCGCCGATCGCGTCGTAGTCGGTCTGCGCCGCGAGCTTGCAGCGCGCCAGTGGCGCCCGGTTCGACCCGGCAGAGCCGTCAAGCCCGTGCGGCGGCGAGAAGCGCTCGAGCGGGACGATGCCGTCGCGAGGCGAGGGCGTGAACGCGCGGGTGTCGACCAGCGCGCGGGCCTGCAGCGCAGGGGAGGGCAGGGCGCCCAGCGCGACTGACTGCTCGCACAACCAGCGCACGATCCGTCGCGCGCCCTCTGGGCCGATCTTGTGCACCTTGCGGTGCCAGTTGAAACCCTTGCTGGCGATCAACGCTGTCAGATCGCTCAAGCGCTGGATGCCCACCGCCGCCAGCCGCGCCGCGACACGCTCGTCCAACCAGGCCCCGACTGGGTCAGCGGGTGAGGGCTGACGTGCGACCAGACCCTCGAGCCACTGAATGGCCGCCAGGATCCGGTCGCGCAGTCGCTCGCGTCGGCGCGCCGCGCTGCGTGAATCCAGCGCCCCGTGGCTGGCCTGGTACAGCGCTATCAGTTCGGCCTCGCTGTAGAAGTCGGGCGGCTGCTGGTCGCGAAACTCGTCGAGCGTGGGCTGGTCGCCGCCGCGCTCGGCGATCGCTTGTGGGTCGCGCCGCAGCAGCGCGGCCACCTCAGGCCTGCCATGGGCACGTGCGAGGCGGCCTAGGGCTTCGAGCAGGCGCTGCAGTTCGCCGCGCGCGCGCCTGGCGTCGGCCGCGCCGTCGACATAGAGGTAGCGATCCCAGGCCGAGGCCAAATCCAGCCCTTCGGCCCAACTGCGGACGAAAGCCAGTTGCGGGTGCCCGAGCTTTCGCTCGGCAGCGGGTTGGTCAGACATGGTGCGGTCGGTGTTCGAAGCCTTGGCGTTCTGCGGCAGGGCCCAGGCAAGTGATTGTCAGGGCAGGTATTTTTTCGATCTGTTCGCTGAAAGATAGATTGGCTGGCCTAAAACAATAGCCATGATAATAACAGTTATCAAGGTAGCTGTATGTGATTGAGAGGTTGAATCCGGTCTTGGCTGCTGCACTTCTGCGCCCCAGGGAAGAGGGCGGCGCCGTGGGATGAACGGTGCGCGCGGCGGTTCTCCCGGGACATGTTGTCCACCGTGTCTGTGGATAAACATGTGCGAAAACCACCGGGAAGGCGCTGCAGGCCGCACCGATCCTCGTTGTCAAGACCGATGCTGCTTTTGAAGGCACCGGGAGGCAACGGCGCTCGTTCGACCATTCCATGAGCCAACGAACTGTGTCGATTCCGACACCTAAAGCGTTTGCTGCACTTATTTCGTTTGTGGTTTACCATGTCGAAAACACAGCAGTGATCAGCCGAGGCCGCGAATTCCTCGCGCAGCAGTCGAATCATCTAGGAGAGCACCATGCGCACAATAGACAAATCTCGACAAGTCATTCCTCCCACCATGTCGGCCAAGGACATCGAGATGGCGCGCGTGGCCCAGCGCTGCATCATGGAAGCGCTGGACCATTCACGCGCCGCGGCCATCACGCTCACCACGGACAGCGGTGAGCATCCGACTGTCGATGTGCCGCCCGCGGCGCTGAAATTGATCGGTCAGCTGCTGGGCGCCATGAGCGAGGGTCGACCCATCACCTTGGTGCCGTCCAGCCAAGAACTCAGCACGGTCGAAGCAGCCCACTTTCTCAATGTGTCGCGACCGTTCGTGGTCAAGGAAATCGATGCTGGCCGGCTGCCTCACCGCTTGGTTGGCACCCATCGGCGTGTTGCCTTCGAGGACCTGATTGCCTATGCCCGCAAGATGCGCGAGCAGCAAGAGGCTGCCCTCGAACGCATGGCGGAGAACGCTCGCGAATTGGGGTTGGACTACTGAGATGGCGGGGCATGCGCGTTACACGGCGTTGCTCGACGCGTGCGTGCTGTACCCGTTGGCCATGGCCGATGCCTTGATGAGCTTGGCCACTACCGGGCTCTTTGCAGCCAAATGGACGACCCGCATTGAGACCGAGTGGATCAGATCACTTGAGCAGAACCGCCCCGACCTCCGAGGTCGGCTGGACCACCGCCGCGACCAGATGCGTGAGGCTGTCCCAGACTGGGAAGTGGACGAACAGGCTTGGACGATCTGTGCACGCGGACTAGAGTTGCCGGATCCCAATGATGTTCATGTGCTGGCAGCCGCGTTGGCTGGCCATGCAGACTGCATAGTCACGGCCAATTTGAAGGACTTTCCCGCGGAAGTAGTCGCGCCCCTGGGCATCGAAGTGATTCACCCTGACCAGTTCATCGTGGCGCAGTGGGATCTGGAACAGTTGGTGGCCGTGGCCGCATTCAAGCGAATGCGAGCGCGGTGGAAGAAGCCTCAGGCAAGTGCAGAGGACTTTGCAGCCGCAATGGAGCGCGGCGGATTGCCGGCTACGGCACAGCGACTGCGAGAGGCTGCCGAGCTCATCTAGTCGTTGGCGCTTGGCCTCCCACACTGCCCCGCAATTCCATAGCCGCTTCATGCAGTTCGAGCGCCTACGCTGGGGCGAGAGCGAGTAGTTCCGTCTACTGTGACCTGCCCCCGTCATGGCCTACCGCTTCGGCCAGGCGCTGGCGCACTCGAATGGCCGCTTCAGGACAGCGAACGGGACCTTTGCGGCAACACGTGCCTGCCATTGCGCCACTCATAGCAGCGATTCACTCTCAGCGCAGTGCCAATGCCACCCGGCAATGCCGGTCACCTTCATGGGCCACGCCTCTTTCTGCGGCGGCACCTCGCACAGGTTGAGCATTGCCCTGAATCTGTCGGGCCTGGGCGAGGACCAGGTCGCCATCAACTTGCGCACGGAACAGCCGGGCGACGCCTACAAGGCCTCCATCCCCGGCAGCTGGTGTCGGCGTTGTACATCGGTGGTGCCATGTTGACCCAGTGCGTGCCGCTTCAAGGTCGATCTCGATCAGATGCGGTAGGCATGGGTAGTCTTGACTGCTTAAGACAATTGACATAAGATACATCGTAGCGCATCTCTATGGGTGCACACAACGAACGAGCCAATGCCTGTATGGCCCGCCCAGGCCTTGCCTGACCGCGCCCGAAATCGCCCCGTGAGCTCAGGCCAGCATCCCGGCCTTGCGCATCAACTCTGCCAGGAACGTGTCTTCCAGCGCGTAGACGCCGCGCGCAGCGCGCCAGACCAGGCTCTTTTCCTGCAGTGCGATCAGGGCTTGCTGCACGTTGGCCGTGTCAGGCTCCACTTTGGCATCTGGCGCGGTCTTGGACAGCACGGCCTGGTAGCGTTCCATCGTGTTCTGCTCGAAGGGCGCGTAGTCGATGCCTGTCATTGCCATCACCCGAAGGACGGCGGACTGCAGCGGCGTCAGGCTGTGCACGACACGCAGTGCCTCGGCGTTGCTGGCTTGGATCTGCTCGTCGACCAAGGCTTGCAACTGATGGGCGTAGCCCCCGCGCTGGACCGCCAGGTCATAGGTGAGCGCATCGACTGCAGCACCCAAGACCTCGGGCCGGAAAGCCGCCTTCGAGAACCAGTCGTGGACGAGCTCAACGTCGAGCTCGTCCTTGAAGTCCAGCCGCGCGATGAACCATGCGATGTAGTCCTTGCCCAGCGGCGGGAACGCTACCAGCGGCGCGCCGAAGAAGGCCTGGTCCTTGCTGGCGCGCAGCATCGCGAGTTTGTCCCGGTTCGAGCCGGTGGCCACGATGCGCAAACCGTGGTGGGCGCTCGAGTTCAGCTCATCGCGTGCCGCCTTGAGCGCAAACAGCGCATTCGAGCCTGCCTCGCTGGTGATCGCGTGCTGGGCCTCGTCGATGATCAGCACGATCAGCCGCTGGGTCTCGTCCGACAGGGCCGACAAGGCTGCGGACAGCGACGCACCGTCGGGCATGCCGACCTTGTCGAGGTTGAAACCGAGACCCCCCACCGTCACCTTTTCCATCCCGGTGGCACGCGCCAAGCGAGCCACGACGCCCTCACGTTGGGCCAGCGCGGCCCGTATGGCGCCGATGATGACCACGCCAGGGTCGGCAGCCTTGTTCTCCCAGAGATCGGCGTAGACCACCAGCACGCCCATGGCCTCCAGCGCGGGTCGCAGGTCCTCACGCAAAAAGGTGCTCTTGCCGGTGCGCCGTGGCGCCGCCAGAAAGAGGCCTGAGCCGGACGCCGAGGTGGCCGGAGGCCTCACCAGCTTGCTGGCGATGTCCTGGGCCAACGCGGTGCGGTGAAAGACGGGCACCTGTCCCCTCCAAACAGGCCAGCGGCCCGATTAGAGCGAACTATAGACGACTATAGAGGCGGCTGGACCTGCCCGACCTGTCGAGCGCCCAGCAGCTGTTGGCCCGTCAGAAGCCCGCTTCGCGCACCCACAGTGCGGCGGCCGCGCGGGCGATGTCGCTGAGCCAGGACTTGGGCGCCCCGTCGATCACCACCTGTCCGCGCAGCACCTGCGCGCTGGCAGGGCGCTGATCACCCTGCACGGCCAGGGTCACGCGGTACAGCGCCAATTCGGGGATCAGCTGCTGGCCCTGCTCGCGCACCGCCACCGCGCCGCCCCGCGTGGAGGCCAGCAAGGGCTCGGGCAGCAGGTGCGCGGCGTCGCGGTCTATGGCCGTCACTGCCAGCCGCAGCACCGCGCCGGGCCCCCAGCCCAGCGCCTCGGCATGGAAGCTGCCCGCGTCGCCCACCCGGATGCGCCAGAGGTCGGACTCCGGCAGGTACAGCTCCACCTTCCAGCGCCGCAGGTCGGCTATCACGGCCAGCCGCTCGTCCTTGCGCAGCCACTGGCCTGCCGCCAAGTCGGGCTGGGCGTAGAACAAGGTGCCGGTGATCGGCGCTCGCACGGTGAATCGAGCCTGTTGCTGGCCCAGGCCCTTGAGCTCAGCGGCCACCTTGGCCCCCTCGGCCCGCACCACCGGAGCGCGTTCGCGCAGTTTGGCATCCACGCCGGCTGCATCGGCCTGCCAGCGCAAGCCTGCGGCCCTGGCCTGGGCCGATTCGGTCTGGAACGGCAGGTCGGGCGAGTCCAGCGTCATCAGCGCCTGGCCAGCCTGCACCTGCGCGCCCTCGCCCGCTTGCCGGGCCAGCAGCACCGCCGCGCCAGGCACCACCAGCGTCGCGCTGTCGGCCGGACGCAGCACGCCCTGCGCCGCCACGCGGGTGTCCCAGGGCCAGGCTGCAGCGGCCAGCGCCGCAGCCAACACGGTGGTCGTCAGCCAGGCCCGCAGCGAGCGCACGATGTCCGCCCAACGCCTGACCCACACCTTGGCCTCCATCGCCAAAGGCCAGGCGATGAACACCGCCAGTTCCACCCCGCCCAGCAGCGGCCCCAGCGGCTTGGGGAAGGCGGCGTACACCATCGCCGCGATGCCCAGGAAGACCGCCAGCCGGTAAGTCCAGGTGGCGTACGCGAACGCCGTCAAGCCCGAGGCCAGCGCCGGCGGCAGGGCCTCGGGCGCGGCATCGCGCAAGCCGAACAGCGCACGGCGCAGCCGCCAGCGGCCCAGGCCGAAGGCGCGGGCGTGCAGATTGGGCAGGTCCAGCCAGTCCATCAGCAGGAAGTAGCCGTCAAATCGCATGAAGGGCGAGGCATTGATCAGCAGCGTGGACACCCAGGTGGTGGTCGCCAGCAGAAAAGCGGCGCTGCGCAGGCCGCCGCCCTCGGGCAGCAGGGCCCAGGCCAACGTGGCCCAGGCGGCCACCGCCAGCTCGGTCAGGATGCCTGCGGCGCCAACCGCCAGCCGCTGGCGACGGTCGCTGAGCTTCCAGGTCTCGTTGACGTCCGTGTAGGCCACCGGGAACATCACGAGGAACGCCACCCCCATCGTCGGCACCCGGCAGCCCAGGCGCTTGGCCGTCACGGCGTGGCCGAGCTCGTGCAGGAACTTCACCGCGCCCAGGCACAGGCCGTAGCCCATCAGGCCCTGCCAGCTGAAGGTGTCTAGCAGCGTGGAGACGAAGGTGGGCCATTGCCGCGAGACCTGCAGCAAGCCCAGCGCCATCGCTAGCAGCGTCAGCAGCACAAAGCTGCGGCCGAACAGCCAGCCCAGATGGGGCGTGACGCGGCCCAGCCAGGCATCGGGCCGCCACAGCGGCACCCGGAAGAACAGGTAGTGGTGCAGCAACCACGAACCCAGGCTGGCACGCCGGCGCCTGGCCTGCTGCGCCATCGCGCCAGTGGCCTGCGGCGTGCTGCGGCGCACCAGTTCATTGGCCGACAGGAACTGAAGCACCGACTCCACCTCTGCCGGCGCGGGGTTGAGCGATGTGCTGGCGGCCATGTCGGCAACGATGGCCGCCGCGCCGCCGTCCACCCCCAGATGCCAACGCGCCAGCACCTCGAAGCTGAGCCAGTCGATCCGGAAGAACAGGTTGCGCGCCGGGTCGTGCAGCGACCAGGTCGGCGCGCCGTCGCGGGCCTGCGGGCCGGGCAGCAGGCTGATCTCCTCGCGCAGCGGGGCCCAAGCCGGTCGGCTGGCCGTGGCTGACATCGCGGCGCCCACCGCTGGCGGCATCGCTGCGGCCATCGCCGAGGCAGCTTTCACAAGCCGGCCCAGGCACGCGCGGCGGCCAGGGGCCGGCGCAGGATCCAGTAGACCAGGGCCACCCGCTCGCCCTCCAGCCGGGCTGTGCCCTTCAGCCCCACACGCACCTGCTGGCCGGGCGCCAGCGTGGCCCGCACGCGGTAGGCCGGGTGGCCGTCGGGCCGCTCCACCGCCTCATGCGCCACATAGCGCAGCGTGGCGCTCAGCGGCGTGAGCGGGTCGGTGTTGAGAAAGACCTTCACCGAGCTGCCCACAGCCAGCGGCAAGGCGTCGGCCGGCGCCAGCCATGCCTCCAGTTCGACGGCATGCTCGTCTGCGACCACCATCATCTTCTCGCCGGTGACCACAGGCCGGCCCAGCCACTCGTTGGCGTCACTGAACAGCGCCACACCGTCGCGTGGCGCCGGCACCGTGCCGCGCTGGTTGAGCGCACTCAGGTAGCGCACCTCGGTGCTCTTTTCGTCCATCTGGCCTTGCAGCACCGCCAGCTGCGCCCGGCTGTCGCCGTCCACCAGCGCGCGCTGGCTCTTCTGCCGGTAATCGGCCTGCACCGTGCCCAGCGCGCGGCGGGCCACCTCCAGCCGGCTTTCCAGACTGATGCGGTCGAACTCCAGCAGCGGATCGCCCGCTTTGACATGCTGGTTGGGCTGTACCAGCACCCGGCCCACCACGCCGTCCAACGGCGCCCGCACCACGGCAGGGTCCAGTGGCACCAGTTCGGCCGGCGCCAGCAGCGTCAGCGGCACGGGCAGCGCCAGCGCGGCCAGCGCAGCGCCAGCCACCGCCAGCTTCAGCGTCGTGCCGGCCAGACGGGTGGCGCGCCCGGCACGCTTCTCAGCTGCCGGGTCGGCGCCCAGCCAGCGCGACCAGCGGCTGCGCGCCACGCTCCGGTGGGCATGCCACCAGATGGCGGCCCACTCGTCGAGCAGCGCCAGTTCGGTGTCGCTCCAGGGTTCGTCGCGGGCCAGCAGCAGGCAGCCGGCTGCCGCGCCGTCCGCGACAGACCCGCCAGCGTCGGACGGCGCCGCCGGGGCGATCGGCACGCACAGCACATGCATCGGCAGCCATTCATCCCAAGCCTGGGCGAGTTCGTCGCCCAGGTCCGAGGGCGCCAGCACGTCGGCCAGCAGCGGGGTCTGCGTGTTGATGGTGTCCTTGGCGCGCGCTGCCCAGGCCGTCATCACCTCGCCCAGCCATTGCACGTACGGCGCATTGGCCTCTGGCGACACCACGCCCGACAGCGCGGCCACGCCGCTGCCCGACCACCACAGCGCGGCCTGCCGGTAGGGCGTCAGCGTGTGGGTCTCGTTGACCAGCACGAAGCGAAGTTCCGCGGTGTCGCGCGCGCTGCGAGCCCGGCCGGCCAGCGCCACCAGCGTGGCCAGTGCGCCTGGCGCGGGGTGCGAGGCAGTGCGTGGCGCCATTCCCCACTCGGCGTGATCTCCGGGCAGTGGCATCACGGCGTTCCCCGGGAAAAGGCGCAGATCGGCGGCAGCGGCAGGTGCTCAACCATGGCGCTGACTCGGCATGGCCTCGCGCGCCAGGCGCACCAGCCGGTCGCGCTCGGCCTTCCAGGCGTAAACGCCCTGACGCTGCAACTGCGCGCTCAGCCCCGACTTGCCGACCGCCTTGCCGCCCAGCGCACCGCTGCGCTCGACCTTGACGTCCAGCCGGATGCGCACCGTGGTCTCTGCCTGGCGGCCAGACTCGTCGCGGGCGATGACCTTGAGCACCAGCTCGCCGCGCAGTCCGGCCGGCGGCACGCCGACGAACTCGCCCCGGTTCGCGTCGAAGCTCAGCCAGGCCGGCAGCGCGCTGCCACTGGCCATCACTGCCTGCAGCGTGACGGTGGCCCCGGCATTGCTGTGGACAAAGGCATCGGCGGGCAGCTGCACCCTCAAGGTGCCGCCGCTGTACAGCTGCTCGGGCAGCTCGCGCTGCAGGCGCAGGCCTGCGTCGGCCGAATTGCCCGATGTCACCACCTGGACCGGGAAGCCCTGCGTCAGGCGTGCGGCCTCGGTCGGTGTGGTGGTCGGTGTGGTGGTCGGTGTGGCGGTCGAGACCGGCGCTGCGGCCGGTCGGTCGACCAATGGCGCCGCTGGCGCGGCGGCCGCCGCGGGTGCTGCAGGTGCCGACGGTGCTGCCGGTGCCGAAGGTGCTGCAACAGCTGCGGCCTCCACGACTTGGCTCAGCGCAGCGGGCGGCGGCGCCTCATGGCCGTACACCGGCGCGGCGGCTGGCGCCGCCGGCGGTGCTGCCGCTGGCGGGGCCGCCGGACTCGCCACCAGCGTCGAGCTCTCCACCACATCGGTCAGCGCCACGGTCAACAAAGCGGTGCGGGCATGGGCGGCCAGGCCGTCGCTGACCTGCACCTGGAGTTGGTACAAAGGCCTGGTCTCGAAGTCCAGCGCCACGGCGCCTGCGTCCGTCAGCCGCAACTGGCCGCTGGCCGCGTCGATCGCGAACAGCGCCAGCCCTTTGGCGTCCACCGGCGTGTCGACCAGGCTGAACAAGACCTTGTCGCCATCGGCGTCGCTGGCGCTGGCCTTGGCGCCGACGATGTCGCCGGCCGCGGCGTTCTCTGGGATGCTTACCTGGGTGTTGAGCAGCCTGAGCACCGGTGCGTTGTCGTTGACGTTGGACAGCGAGACCGCCAGCGTCTGCTGCTGGTTGTGCGCGGCGTCGCCGTCGCCGACCCGGACGGTGAGCTGGTAGCCGCGAACGTCTGACTCGTAGTCCAGCGCAACAGCGCCGGCGCTCGTCAGCCGAACCTGGCCGCTGGCCGCGTCGATCGCGAACAGCGCCAGGCCTTTGGCGTCCACCGGCGCGTTGACCAGGCTGAACGAGAGCGGGTCGCCATCGGCGTCGCTGGCGCTGGCCTTGGCGCCGGCGATGTCGCCGGCTGCAGCGTTCTCGGGGATGCTCAGCTGCTCGTTGAGCAGCGTGAGCACCGGCGCGTTGTCGTTGACGTTGGCCACCGAGACCGCCAGCGTTTGCTGCCGGTCGTGTGCGGCGTCGCCGTCACCGACACGCACGGTGAGCTGGAAGCCCCGCACGCTTGACTCGTAGTCCAAGGCCGCAGCGCCGGCCTTCGTCAGCCGCAGCTGGCCGCTGGCCGCGTCGATCGCGAACAGCGCCAGGCGCTGGCTGTCCACCGGCGGGCGGACCAAGCTGAACAAGAGCGGGTCGCCATCGGCGTCGCTGGCGCTGGCCTTGGCGCCGGCGATGTTGCCGGCTGCAGCGTTCTCGGGGATGTTCACCTGCGCGTTGAGCATCCTGAGCACCGGTGCGTTGTCGTTGACGTTGGACAGCGAGACCGCCAGCGTCTGCTGCCGGTCGTGCGCGGCGTCGCCGTCACCGACCTGCACGGTGAGCTGGAAGCCCCGCACGCCTGACTCGTAGTCCGTGGCCGCGGCGCCTGCGTCCGTCAGCCGCAACTGGCCGCTGGCCGCGTCGATCGCGAACAGGGCCAGGCCCTGGCCGTCCACCGGCGCGTCAACCAGGCCGAACAACAGCGGGTCGCCATCGGCGTCGCTGGCGCCGACCTTGGCGCCGGCGATGTCGCCGGCCGCAGCGTTCTCGGGCAGGCTGACCTGGGTGTTGGGCAGCGTGAGCACCGGCGTGTTGTCGTTGAGGTTGTTCACGGTCACCGTCAACACCTGCAGCTGGTCATGCGCGGCCAGACCGTCGTTGGTGCGCAAGGTCAGCCGGTAAGCGCTGGTGCCCGAATCGGCATCGAGCCAGGCTGACCCTGCCTCGGTCAGGCTGAGCTGACCGGTGCTTGGGTCGATGCTGAACAAGGCCTGTCCCTGGGCGTCTACCGGCGCGTTCACGAGGCTGAAGACCAGCGTGTCGCCATCGGCGTCGCTGGCGATGACCTGCGCCCCGGCCAGCTCGCCGGCTGCGCGGCCTTCGTCCACCGACACCGCATCGCTGCGCAGCGCGGCCTGCGGCGCGTTGTCGTTGAGGTTGAGCACCTGCACCACCACCGCCTGCAGGCTGCGGTTGCCCGCCTCGTCGGTGGCCAGCACGGTGAAGCGGTAGGCTGTCTTGCCGCTCTCGTGGTCGGCCGCTGCGCCCGACAGCGTCACCGCGCCGGTGGCCGGGTCAATGGTCAGCAGGTCGGCGTCGCCCACGCCCGGCCTCAGGCTGTAGACCAGGCTGCTTTCGTCGCTGGCTTGCACGGTGTAGATCGGCACGCTGGTGGCGCTGTTCTCGGCCAGCGTGACCTGGTCGACCCCGGTGTCGGGATCGGCGTTGGCTAGCGTCAACCGCGGTGCGGTGCGGTCGAGCTTCAGTTGCAGCGGCGCGCTGGGCGCCGACACGTTGCCGGCAGCGTCTACCTGCAGCACGCTCACTTCGTTGTCGCCCTCCACCAGCGCGGCGGCCAGGTCGTACGACAGCGCACCGTTGACGGTGTAGACCAGTTTGACGCCGGCCGCTGCACCGCTGAGCACCAGGCTGTCGACGCCCGAGATGCCTGCGGCCGCGCTGGTGCCGTTGGTGCCGGTGGCCAGACGCAGCGCCGGCGCCATCGTCGCCACCGCGTTCATCGCCAGCGTGCGGTTGAGCGTGCTGGTGTTGCCCGCAGCATCCGTCACGCGCAGCGTCACCGGCACCTGGGTGGCGCTGGCCGCGGGTAGCTGGTCGGCACCGACCCAGAGCTGCCATTGGCTGTTGTCCACCAGCGCCGGCACGCCGGCGATGCTGCCGATAGACACGATCACCGACGAGCCCTCGTTGGCCGTGCCGCTGAGCACAAAGCCACTGTCGTGCTCGGCCAAGTTGATCACATCATCGCCGGTCACCGCGTCCAGCCCCAGCACCGGCGCAGCGGTGTCGACCTGCAGCGTGCGGTTGGCGGGGCTGGCCATGTTGCCGGCCAGGTCGCGCAGGTCGGTGCTCAGCGCCAAGTCGCCGTCGGCCAAGGTCTGCAACTCGGTAGCTGTCAGTTTGACAGACCACAGGCCGTTCGCCACCTCGGTGGTCTTGCTCAGCGCGCCCATTGTCAGGCTGAGCAGCTGGCCGTCTTCGGCGCCGCTGGCGCTGCCGGTGATGGTCAGCGCCTGGCGCTGCTCGACCGCATTGAGCCTGTCGTCCCCGGCCACCGGGTCGACCACCACGACCGGCGCGCTGCGGTCTAGCTGCAGCATCCGGCTGGTGGTGGTCGCGTTGCCTGCTGCGTCGGTCACCAGCAGCTGCAGCGGCAGGTCGCCATCGCCCAGCTTCGCCAGTTCGGCTGCCGCAAAGCTCGCGCTCCAGCGTCCGCCGCTGGCCAGCACCCGCTGGCTGCGGCTGCCCAAGCCCAAAGTGACGGTCTGGCCGTCCTCGGCGCTGGTGCTGCCCGACAGCGTGAGGCCTGCGCCCGCTTCGCTGGCGTTGATGCGGTTGTCGCCCGCCACCACGTCGGCCGTCAGCGTGGGTGCCAGCGTGTCGACCGTCAGCTTGGCGCTGCCGGTGATCGCGACATTGCCTGCCTGGTCGCTCACATCGGCTGTCATCGTGAGCAAGCCCTGCGCCCAGGTCTTGATCTCGGCGGGCTGCAGCGTCACCGCCCAGGCCCTGCCGCTGACGCTGGCGCTGTGTGTCTGGCCGCCCAGCCCAAGCGTCACGGTCTGGCCGTCTTCGGCGCTGGTGGTGCCGGCCACGGTCAAGGCGCTGCCGGCCTCGGTCGCGTTCAGCACGTTGTCCTTGGCGATGCCGCTGGTGATGGCCAGCGTGGGCGCGACGCGGGCCACCGCGTGAACCGCGCCACTGGTGAAGCCGCCAACGATGGCATTGCCCGCCGCATCGCGAATGCCCGTGCCGCTGGCGCGCGCATCCAGCCGCAGCCCGCCGGTGCCGTCGATGTCGGCCACCGTCACGGTGTAGCTGCTGCCGCTGCCCGTCACCGCGCTGATGCGGCCGGTGGCCGTGCCGGTGGCCTTCAGCACAAAGTCCTTGGCGTCCACGCCGGTGACCGATTCGCCGAGCGTGACGGTGTAGCGGGCCGTGGCCGCATTGGCCGCGCCGCTGACCGTGATGGTCTGCACGCCAGGCGCCACGCCGTCCACCTTCAGCCCCGCGGTGCTACCCAGGCCGGTCAGCGTCAGCCCGGCGTTCGTCGGCTGGCCGTCGTCCACGTTGGTCAGCGTGCCGCCGTTCAGCGCGATGCTGCCGGCCACGCTGATGCCGTCGGCGTCCAGCGCGCCGCTGGCCACCATCATGCGAAACACCAGCGCCTTGCTGGCGCTGCCCGACACATACTGCGCCGCCACCGTGCCGCCGGTGTCTAGCGTCACCAGCAGGCGCGGCGTGCCGCCGGCAGTGCTCACCGTCACCGCGCGGTCGTATTTCACCGTGAAGTCCAACGTGTCGCCAATCGCATAAGTGCCTGGCGGCGGCAGGTCCACGCCGGTCACCAGCGCTGCATCGGGCACCGCGGTGATCTGGGTCGTCACCTGCACGGGCGTTTCTGATTCGGCGCCCTGGTTGTCTACCGCCACCGCCTTGAACGCAGGCAGCGCGGCGCCGTTGGCATTGGCCGCCGGTGTCCACCAAGCGCCGAACGTGGCGTCAATCGTGGCGTTGCCCTCGGCGCTCCAGGCGGTGGCCGTGGCCTCGGTGGCGCCGATGAGCAGCTTGCCGCTGCTCAGTTCGGTCACCCGCCATGCCGTCACCCAGCCATCCACGTCGCGGGCATTGGCCGAGTCCTTCAGGTTGGCCAGCGTGAAGGCCACCCGGCCGCTGGTGCCGCTGCCGTCCTCGACCGCGCTGCCCACTGCGCCGCTCATCGCGCTGAAGGTCGGGGCGTCGTTCACGCCCTTGACCAACAGCATGCTGGTGGCCGCAGCGCTGGTGCCGGCCGGGGTGGCGTTGTCGCTGGCCGTCCAGGTGAAGGTGCGGATGCTGTTGCCACCGATGACGTTGAACCCGGCCGGGTATTCGGACCCGTTGGAGAACTGCACGCTGCGCAGCGCCGTCTGGTACTGGCCAAGGGTGGCCGTGCCGGTCAGCGTGAGCAGGCCGACGGTGGCGTTGTAGCTGCCGGTGATGCCGTTTTGCGCGCTGAACAACAGCTGGTCGCCCAACCAACCGCCGCTGGTGCGCAGCGTGGCGCCGGTCAAATTGCTGCTGTCGATGTCGGACAGGCTCAGGCTGGGGCTGACCAGCACCGCCGCGTCGCCCTCGGTCCAATCGCCGATGGGTACCGGCAAAGTCACCACCGGCGCGCCGTTGACGCCGGTGATGGTCAGCGTGCTGCTGACGGTGGCGCTGTCGAGCTTGCCAGTGCTGTCGCTGTTGGCGTCGGTCACGGTCCAGCGCAGCGTGCGCGTGGGGGCGGCGCCGCCGTCGGTCGGGTCATCGCTGCTCGAGCGGTAGCTCACCGTGCGCAGCAGCGCCTGGTAGGCGCTGAGGTCGGCCGCGCCGCTGAAGACCAGCACGCCCGTGGTCGCGCTGTAGTCTGCGCTGATGCCGGTGCCGGTCAGCGCTGCGGCGCTCCAACCGAGCACATCGCCCTTCAGGCGGCCGTCGAGCTGCACCGTGGCCTGGCTGAGTTGGCTGTCATCGGCGTCGCTGATCGTCAGCGCAGGCGCCAGCGTCAGTGCCGGGTCAGCCTCGGTCCAGGCCAGCGCGACGGGTTGGCCGCCCACCACTGGCGCGTCGCCGGTCGCGGTGATGTTGACCACCGCGCCTGCGGTGTTGCTGGTGGCCGCGCCCGCGCCGTCGCTGTTCGCATCGGTGACCTGGATGCTGACCGTTCGGTTCGCGCTGGTGATCGTGGGGTCTTCCGAGCTGCTGCTGAAGCTGACGCTGCGCAGCGCTGTCTGGTAGTGCGCGACGCTGGCGCTGCCGGTCAGCGTCAGCACGGCGGTGGCCGCGTCATAGAAGCCGGTAATGCCGTTCTGGTTGGTGAAGCCCAGCGTGTCGCCGGTCGTCAAGCCGTTGAAGATTCGCAGCACCGCGCCGCTCATCTGCGTGTCGTCGACGTCGCTGAGCGTGATGCTGTTGTCCAGCACTGCGGCGACGCCGCCCTCGGTGTAGGCCAGCTGGCCGCCGGCGCCGAGCATCGGCGCCGAGTTGACGGCCTGCACCGTGATGCTGCTGGCGGCCGTGCCGCCGGCCGCGCTGGTGGCTGCGCCCACGCCGGCGCTGTTCGCGTCGGTCACCGCCCAGGCGATGCCGCGGTTCAGCGCCGCGCCGTTGTCGGTGGGCTCGCCGCTGGTGTTGCGGAAGCTCACCGCGCGCAGCGCCGTCTGGTAGGCCGCCACGCTGGCCGTGCCGGTCAGCGTGAGCACGCCGGTGCCAGCGTTGTAGCTGGCGCTGATGCCGGTGGTGCCGCTGGTGCTGGCATAGCCATTTGGCAAGGCCAGCAAGTCGCCGGCGGTCAGGCCGGTGGCGATGCTGACAGTGGCCCCCGCGATCTGCTGGTCGTCGATGTCGCTGATCGTCAGCGCGCCGTCGATCACCACCGCTGCGCTGCCCTCGGTGAAGCTGGGGGTGGCCGCTGCGGTGATCACCGGCGCGTCGTTGACCGCTGTGAGGCTGAGCAAGACGCTGGCCACCTCGCTGCGGGCCGCACCCGCGCCGTCGCTGTTGGCGTCGGTCAACTGCCAGCTGATGACGCGCTCGGCCGTCAGCGCGGTGGGGTCGGTGCCGGTGTTGAAGCTCACGCTTCGCAGCGCGGCCTGGTATTGGGCGACGCTGGCCGTGCCTGTCAGCGCCAGCACCCCGGTGGTGGCGTCGTAGCTGGCGCTGATGCCGTTGGCGTTCGTGAAGGCCAGCGTGTCGCCGGTGCTCAGCCCGCCACTGATCCACACCCGGGCCGAGGCCAGCTGCGTGTCGTCGGCATCGCTCAGCACGATGGCGCTGCCCGGCTGCATCGCCACGCGCTCGGTCGCCGCCACAGCGACCCCCGACAGGCCGGTCAGGCTGGCGGCATTGTTCACCGCGGTGACCGTCGCCCCGCTGCTGGCGGCCGCGCTGGTCAGCGCGCCGTTGCCGGCGTTGCTGCCGTTGGCATCGGTCACCGTCCAGCTCAGGCTGCGGCTGGCGGCGGTGGCGGTGGGGTCATCGCCTGCGGTCTGGAACTGCACCCGCTGCAGCAGCTTTTGGTACTGCTCGACGCTGGCCGTGCCGGTCAGGCTCAGGGTGCCGGTGGCAGCGACATAGCTTGCGGCCACGCCGCTGCCCGCCACGTTGGCCACCGTCCAGTTGTTGCCCGGCGTGAAGCTGCCGGTGCTGGCAGTCTGCCCGGCCAGACGCAAGCCCTCGTGGGCCGCGTCGAAGCCGGCGCCGCCCAGCAGCACTTGGGCGCTGGCCAGTTTGGCGTCGTCCAAGTCGGTCAGCTGCAGCTGGCGCGCCAGGCTCACCGCTTCGCCGCGCTCGGCCACGGTCACGCTGCCGCTGGCGGCCAGGCCGCTGAGGCTCGCCACGTCGTTGACCGCGGTGATCGTCAGCGTGGTGGTGGCGTCGGCGTCCACCGCACTCGGCGTGCCGGCGTTGTCCAGGATCTGCCAGCGCAGCGTTCGCGTCGCGCTGCTGGCCGTGGGGTTGTCGCTGCTGCTGCTGAAGCTCACGCTGCGCAGCGCCGCCTGGTAGTTGGCCAGGCTGGCGCTGCCGCTGAGCGTGAGCAAGCCCTCGCTGGCGCTCCAGCTGCCGGTGATGCCGCCCTGGTTGGTAAAACCCAGCGCGTCGCCCTCGCTGTAGCCTGCGCCGATGCGCACGGTGGCGCGCGCCAGCGTCGGGTCGCCCAGCACCGTCAGCCCGGCGGCCAGCGCCGCTGACGCGCCGTTTTCGGTATAGGCTGCGCCGGTGTTGGCGCCGGTGACTTGCGGCACCTCCTTGGCGTCGTGCAGCGTGATCGCGGTGTTGCCCAGCAAGGCCGTGCTCGCGCCCACGCCGTCGGAATTGGCGTCGGTCACCTGCCAGGCGATGCTGCGGCTGTCGTTGCCGGCCAGCGTCACGCCGCCCGGGTTGGCGCTGTAGTCCTGCGCATTGGTGTAGGTCACGCTGCGCAGCAGCTTGCGGTAATCGGTGACCGAGGCGGTGCCGCTCAGGTCCAGCTGGCCGGTGCTGCGGGTATAGGTCAGCGAGATCGCGCCGACGGTGGCGGTCCAGCCCGTGCCATTGGCGGTCATCTGTGCCGCGTCGCTCAGGCCCAGCAGTTCGCTGGCGGCGACAAAGCCGTTGGCGCCCGGGGCCAGCGTCACGCGGGCGCTGGCCAAGTCGATGTCGTCGCGGTCGATCAGCAACAGGTCCGGCGCCAGCACGCGGGCGCCATCGTCCTCGGTGTATTTGAAGTTTGTGGGCAGAGCGGTCGCGGTGGCGGCATCGGCCACCGCGGTGATGGCCAGCGCGCGGGTGGCCGCAGCGCTGGTCAGGCCTTCGGCGTCCGTCACTGTTAACTGCAGCGTTCGCGCAGCGCTCAGCGCCGTCGGGTCGTGGCTGGTGCTGCTGAAGCTGACGCTGCGCAGCGCCGTGCGCCAGTCGGCCACGCTGGCGCTGCCGGTCAGCGTCAGCACACCGGTCTCGGCGTTGAAGCTGCCGCTGATGCCGGCCTGCGTGCTGAAGTTCAGCCGGTCGCCATCGCTGAAGCCCGCGCTGATCGCGACCTTGGCCGCGCTCAAGCTCGCGCTGTCGTCGCTGAGCGTCAGCCCGGCGTCGATCGCCACGGCCGCGGCCAGCTCGGTGTAGGCCGCGCCGCCGCCGCTCGCTGTGAGCAGCGCCGCGTCGTTGACGCTGGCCACCGTCAGGCTCAGCGCCGCGCTGAGGTTCGAAAACGCATGGCTGGCGCCCAGCGTGGTGCTGATGTTGGGCGTGTTGCCGTGCACGCCGGTGCTTTGGTCCCAGCCGCGCAGCGTCAAGGTCGCGGGGCCGCCCAGCAGGCCGTCCGGGCTGAAGCGCAGCAAGTCGGTGGCGCCCAGCAGCAGCGCGCCGGTGTCGGCCAGTGCCGGGGTGTTGAGCCAATTGGTGCCGGCGTCGATGGAGTACTGCCACAGCCCTGTGCCTGGCCCGCTCTTGCCGACCAGCGCCACGCCGCTGGTCGCGCCCAGGTCCACGTCGCTGTAGAGGCTGCCCAACAGGCTCGCCACGGTCTGGCCGGGGTTGTCGGCGCTGAGCACGTCTTCGCTGATCGCGGTCATCGTCACGCTGGCCGCGGCGGCGATCACCGGCGCGTCATTGACCGCGCTGACCGTGATGCTGGCGGTGTTCACGGCCGTTGAGAAAGCGCTGCTGCCACCGTTGGTGCTGGTGTTGACGCTCAGGCCGGCGCTGCCGGTGGTCGCGTCCCAGGCCCGGTAGCTGAAACTGCCGGTGCTCGCGTTCAGCCCGTTTGGCACAAATCGCAGCGCGTCGGCCTGCGTCAGCAGCAGCGCCGCGCTGTCGCTGGGCGTGCCGACGCTGGTCCAGGCGCCGGCGTTGTTCAGCCGGTACTGCCACTGGCCGTTGCCGCTGTCGGTGGCGGTGATCGCGATGCCGCCGCGCACAGCGCCCGGGTCCGCGTCGCTGATTGTGGCCAGGCTGACCAGGCTGCTGACGAGTTGGCCGCCGTTGCTGCCCTGGCTGATGGCGTCCTCGTCGATCGTCGTCAGCGCGGGGCTGGCGGCGCTCAGCACCGGCGCGTCGTTTTGTGCCTGCGGCGTGACGGTGATGCGCTTGCTGAACACCACCGTCGTGACCGCCGGGTCGCTGTACTCGACCAGGTAGCCGTTGACGTTGTTGTCGGTGATCTCGCGGTCGTTCCACTTGCCCGATCCGTTGACGATCGAGGCGTAGTTCTCCACACCGTCGTAGTCCGTCACGAAGGCGCCGCCGGAGTTGTTCGGCTCGCCGGGGTTCCAGTTGCTGAACAGGCCGTTCTTGGCATAGCTGGCGTCTATGCTTTCCCAGAAGTCGTAGTCCACCTGCCAGAACTGCTGGCCCGCCTCGGGGCCGGTCACCCAGAACCAGCGGCCCTCAGCGGCTGCGTCGCTCGCGCCTATCCATGCCGAGCCTGGCAGCGCGGTCTTCAGAAAGTCGTTCTCGGCCGCGCTGGTGACCGTCACCAGGTAGCCGGTCATGCCGGCATAGCTGCGCAAGGCTGCGGCGTCTCGGGCCTGCGTCCAGCTCTGTCGCGGGTGGCCCGCGCTGCCGTTGGCCAGCACGTAGTCATAGAAGTGGATCTGCCCGTCCAGCGTGGTGGCCAGCGTGGTGCCAGCCACCAGGTCGATCGTGCGCGCAGCGAGGGTCGGGTTGTCGCTGAGGTTGCGGTAAGTCACCAGGCGCAGCGCGGCCTGGTAGGCGTCCTGGCTGGCGCTGCCGTCGAGTGACATCACGCCGGTCAGGTTGTTGTAGCTGAAACTGATGGTGTCGCCCAGCAGCGTCACGTTGCCGTTGGTGAGGCCGTTGATCAGCAACCGGTCTTCCGCACTGACCAGGCCGGTGCTGATGTAGGCGCGCGAGCCGGTCAGCGTCAGGCCGGTGGCGTCGGGGTCGTTGAGCGTCAGCGTCGCGTCGAGCGCCAGGTCGGCGTTCTCCAGGTAGGTCTGGGTCGCGTGGGCCGTGTCGGTCAGCGTCAGCGACAGCGACAGCGCATCGTCGAGCGCGGCCACCACCATCGTGGCCGTCACCGCGGTGGCCGAGAAGGCCGTCGCGCCGCCGTTGGCCACCGCGTTGGCCAGGCCGTGGGCCACGCCGGTGCTGCCGTCCCAGGCGCGCAGCGTGATCTGCGCGGTTTCGCCATGGGCCTGGTCGGGTCGATAACGCAGCCAGTCATCGGCCGGCAGCAGCCGGGCGCTGCTGGGCAGCACGGCGCCGACGTTGGTCCAACTGCCGTCGCTGCCATTGGTCGAATTGCTGGAATATTGCCAATTCCCCAGCGCGCTGCTGCCGGTGATGGCCACGCCCAATGCGATGCTCTCGACGTCGGCCGCGGCCAGGCTGCCCAGCAGCGCTGACACCCGAACGCCGGTGCTGCCGGCGCTGTCTTCGGTGATGCCGGTGAAGGCATAAACGCCAGCCTGTGTGGGCGAATCGTTCACCGACGCCACCTCGACCTTGACTTGCACCGCGCTGGCCGACAGCCCACCGCTGTTGTCGCGCGCCTTCACCGTGAAAGCGTTCAACGCGCTGGCGCCGACACCAAAGGCATTGGCCAGCGGCGTCCACTCGGCGCTGTGGTCGGCGTCGATCAGGTCGTTGGTGCCGGCAGCCCAGGCATTGCCGTTGAGGGTCAAGCTGCCACTGCTGACGGCCTGCACCACGAAGGCCTGCACCGCGCCGCCCGGGTCTGCTGCATTGGACGCGGCCAGCAGCTTGCTGAAGCTGATCGCGCTCGGGCTGTCCTCCTCGCCGCCGGCGAGCGCGGTAACACTCGTCAGCGTGGGTGCGACGTTGGCGGCCGTCAGCGAGTAAGTGGCGGTGGCCGGGCTGGCGGCCACGCCGTCGCTCAGGCTGGCGCTGACGCTGACCGCGCCATCGGCATTGGCCGTCAGCGTGGCGGCCGCCAGCGCAGCGTTGAGGCTGGCCGCGCTGCCGCGCAGCTGCAGGCCGGCGGTGAAGACGTCGGCATCCTGCAGGCCGCGCAGCGTGGCGTTGCTGGTGCTCAGCGTGAGCGTCAGCGTCTGGTCGGTGTCGGGGTCGGTGGCGCTGATGAAACCCAGGCCCAGGCGTTCGCCGGTGGCGAATGTCTGCGCGGCCACGGTTGCCAAAGTCGGCGGCGTGTTCGGGTTGAGGGCCTTGGGCAGCGGATAGCTGCCGCTGGCGCTCAACTCGCCGTCGCTGACGCTCACGGCTAGGCCTGCGCCGCCGGCTGCGCTGGCGGTGAAGGTGGCGGCTGCCAGCGCGGCATTGATCGCCGCGGGCGTGCCGGTGATTTGCACGCCGGGGGCCGGGTCGGCATCGACCAGGCCACCGAGGCTGCCGTTGCTCGGGGTCAGCGTCACGGTCAGCTTGTTGCTGTCGACATCGGCCACGCTGAAGGGGTCCAGCGCGCGCGCCAGGCCCACCATCAGCGTGCCGCTGGCCAGCTCGGGCAAGCCGGCCAGCGTGGGCGCGTCGTTCACCGGGGTCAGGTTGATGGCCATGGTGCCCAGCGTCACGGCGCCGAAGCCATCATCGGCGCTGACGGTCACGGTGTCAGCGGCCAGGCCGCTGATGTTCTTGCCGCCCCGGTAGCTCACCGCGTCACGGGCATTCTCGAAGTACCTGCTCAAGGCCCCGGTCGTGCCGGTCAGCACCAGTGAATGGGTGTCGATGCCGGTGATCGTCAGACCCTTGCCCTGATAGGCGTATAGCCGGCCGACGCCGGGGGTGACCGACACCGTGACGCTCAGCGTCAGGTTGTCGCCGTCCGGGTCGGTGAACAGGCCCAGGCTGCTGAGCTGCAAGGGTTCGCGCGCGCCCTCTAGTATGGTCTGCGACGGGGGCAGCTTGTCGGCGGCGCTGGGTGCGTCGTTGACCGCGGCACGCAGCACCGTCACATCCAGGCTGGCGCTGTTGTTGCTGGCCTGGCCGTCATCGACGCTGATGGTCACCAGGCGCGACGTGGTGTCGGGCGCGTTGGTGTCGTAGGCGTAGCGGATGCCGCGCAGCGTGGTCTGGAAATCGGCCATCGTCGGCGCGCTGGCGCCGGCTTTGGCGCTGAGCGTGACGCTGGTGTCGCCCGGGGCGAAGGCCCAGGCCAATGAGGCTGGCGTGTCGCCCAACAGCAGGCGCTCGCCGGCCTGCGCATCGGGCAGGCTGATCGTCAGCGACGCCGGCGCAGCCTGCTCGGCATCGCTGAGCGTGAAGCCTGCTGCCACAGCCACCGCCAGGTTGTCGCTGGCGTTGGCGCTGTTGGCCTCGGTCCAGCTCACGCTGGTGTTGCCATGGGCGGCGATCACCGGCGCGGTATTGGCCGCTGCCGGCAGTCGGCTGTTCAAGGTCTCGCCGGTGGCGCTGGCCACGCCGGCGCTGCTGGCCACCAGCGCCAGCGCGTCGCGGTTGCCGCTGTTGGTGTAGCGCAGGACCAGGTTGCTGAAGCTGGCCAAGCCGCTCGTGGCGTTGACCGTCACCGTGCCGGGGTTGCTGTCGCTGTCGCCCAACTTCACGGAAAGCTCGTTCAGCGTGCCGTCCAGCGCGCCGTCGGTCGGGTCGGTCAGTGACAAGGTCAGCACGCCGTTGAAGCCGGTGTCCACCGTGCCCTGGGCATCCACCGCCTGCACCGACACCTCGGCGCGGACCGCCACGCCGCTGGTGATCGCGGTGCTGGCCGGTGGCTGGGCGCTGAACACCAGGCGCGTGGCCACCACATCTGCGGCAAATTGTTGGGTCGCCGTCTTGCCGAGGCCGTCGGCGCTGGCGTTCAGCGTCACGGCCTCCTGGTCGGCGGCCGAGGTGTAGACCAGGCCGGCAAACGTGGCGACGCCACGCACCGCGTTCACCGTCAGGCCTGCTGCCCCGCTGAGGCTGCCCGCCCCGGTGGCGCTCAGCGTGACCGGGCCATTGAAATCAAGGTCGAGCTTGCCCGCCGAGTCGACCGCCTGCAGCACCGGCTGCGCGCTCAGCAGCTGGCCGCTGACTTCCGATCGGCCGGGCTGCGTGGCGAACACCAGCTGCGTGGCCGTCACCTGCTCACGCAGTGTCCACGTGCCGTTGTCGGTCACGCCGGTCTTGGGCGGGTTGGCCAGCGGGTTGGCCAGCAACTGCGAGCCGCTCTTGTCCAGCAGCAAGCCCGGCGTGCTGCCGGCGATGTCGCTGCCCGCCAGGCGCAGCGTGCCGAGGGTGTTGTCGACGAACGGGCCCTCGGCGTTGCGGAAAGCGCTGACGCTGACCGTGCCCTGGGTGGCGTCCATCACGCCCATGCCGTCGGTGTTGAACACGATGTCGCGCAGGCCGCCGACGGCTGTGCTGGCGACCACGCCCTTCACCGGGGCGCTCAGGAGCGGGCCGTTGAGCAAGAAGCTCAGGCCGTCGGCCAGCGCGTCGCTGACCTGCAAGGTGACGCTGCTCACCATCGACGGCAGCCCGTCGCTGGCGCCGCTGTCGACCAGGCCGTCGCCGTTGGCGTCGTTGTCGGTCAGCGTGAAGCGGTAGACCGGCACCGCGCTGGCCGCGCTGGTGGCGGTGCTGGGCAGGTCCACCGGGCCGGTCTGGCTGCTGGCGACCGCGGTGGTGCGGGCGTCTATGCTGCGGGGCGCCGTCACGCTGACCCGCTGGGTGATGGTGCTGCTCTTGGCGCCGCCCGATCCCTGCTGGCCGGTGTTGCCGTCGCTGAAGCTGATCTCCAGCGTCACCTCGCCGGCCTGGCTGCCGGCGTTGCTGTACTGCAGGAAGTTGAGGAAAGACGTCACCGCGGTGATGCTCGTGTTCGCACCAAAGGTGGCCGTCAGCGTGCCGCCAGCCTGGCTGACGACAGCCCCGAAGGACTGGACTTTGAAACGGTCGTCGGCATTGGCCCCGCCCGCGCGCTGCACCGTCAAGCTGGCGCCGGGGTATTGCAGGACCATGACTCCTCTGAGGGACTGGATCAGTTCTGCGTCGGTCAAGGTCACCGTGGCGTCTGGGAACAGAAAGCCCGTCGACCCGTCACCCGCCGCGAACTTCGGATTGACGAGCCCGCCGGTGACCTTGAGCACCGGCGCGGTATTGAGTGGCTTGGCCGTGACCTTGACGGTGGTCGTGCCCAGCACGCTGTCGAGCGCCCCGCCCGCGCCCTGCGCGCCGGTGTTGCCGTCATTGGCCTGCCAGGTGATCGTGACGCTGGCCGGCGGCGTGGCCTCGGTGTTGCTGTAGCTGATGCTGCGCAGCACCTCGTTCACGGCGCTGCGGGTCGCTGCCGCCTCGGTGAATCGCAGCAGCAGCTGGCCCTTGGCCTGCGTGAAGCTGCCCACCTTCTGGCCGCCGACCAGCAGGTCGTTGCCGCTGAACAGCTTCGAGCCGAACAGATCGCCGGCGTTGGCGGCCAGGCTGCGCTGCAGCGTGACCGTCACGCCCTGGTATGACGACCGGTCACTGGCGCCCAGCTCGCGGTCGAGCAGCTGCACATCGGCATCCAGAAACGCCAGCAGGTTGGTGATCTGGCTGAAGCTGGCCGTGCCGCCCAGCGTGTTGGTGGCGGCGCCAGCGGCCGCGGGGTTCGGCTGGAGCTGGGCGGTGCTGCCGTCGCTGCTGTTCAGCGAGAGCGCGTAGCCACCGCTGGTCGACGAATAGCCCAAGGCCTGCCAATTGCCGCTGGCGGTGCGCGCCGCGCTGACCAGCTGCCGCCCGGTGATACTGCTGCCCGTGTAGACGTTGATTTTCGAGGCGCTACGCGCGACCTTGTTTGCAGCGTAGGTGAAGTCCACCGCCCAGGTTGCGCCGTCACCATTGGTGCCCAACAGGTGCAGCACGCCGGCCGCGTCGACGGCCATGCCCACCGCCTGGCTGGTGGGCGAGTCGAGGGTCGGGTACTCCTGACCCGCTGCGTTCTTGCCATTGGCGTCCAGATGGTAGACGGACACCCTGGTTTTCGTCGTGGTGTCCGCGTACACCACCCAGGCGTCGCCCTGGGGACCGCTGGCGATGCCCAGCACCCGGACCGTACCGGTGCTGCCAAAGTTGCCGACCATGTATTCAGGCGGGGCGAAGTAGCCGTTGTTGCCGAATGATGTGTCGTAGGTGCCCGTCGAGGTCAATCGGTACACCATCGCAAACTGATAGGTGGTGTACACCGTTCCCGTAAAACCCACCAGCACGCGGTTTGTGCTGTCCACCGACAGCTGCACGCCGTTGAACATCGAGCCTTCCGCGTCACGCAAGTTCACTGACCAACCACCGACGCCACGCATCCTGATCAAGGCCTTGCCGCCGGTGCCAAAGCTGGTGTCCAGCGCCATCACGCCGGTGGCGCTGATCGTCAGGCGCGCCACGCCGACGCCGGTGCGTGCCACACCTTTGGTGTCTTTGAACCCCGACAGGCAGGCCACCACCAACCGGCCCTGGCTGTCCACCGCGAGCTGCGCTTTGTTGTCGGCGCCGCTGGCGAAGTCGAGCGTGAAAGGACTGCCCAGCACTTTGCCGCTGCCATCCAAACAGTTCAGCACAATGTCGCCGGTGCTGCCGCTGACCGCCAGCACGATCTGGCCAGAGGGCAGCACCAACACATCGTTGGCGGCGCCGGCTTGGCCCTTCGTATTAACGCTGGGGTCTGGCGACCCGTCGGGCAGCAGGCGCGTCAGCAAGGGATAGATCCCCGACTGCACCAGCACCAGCTGCCGACCCTGCGCGTCCAGCGCCAGCGCCACCGGCTGGTACCCCGTCACAGTCAGTGGCGTGACGCCGGCCAGGTTGACGGCGAACGAGGGCGCGGTGTCGGGCACCTGCAGCCGCAGCGATGCCAAGGCGGTGCTGGCGCCAAAGGCTTTGGCGGTGTTGGCCACCGTGTCGACGGCGGCCTGGCCATTGACATGGCCGCCCTGGCGGTCCCAGGCGGTGAAGCTGATCGCGTCGGCCAGCGTGCCGCTGCTGCCGTCGGGCTGGAAGTACAGCCGGGTGTTGGCGTCGGCCACCAGCAAGCGGGCGCTGGCCGGGGTGACCGCGCCGACCTTTTGCCAGCTGTCGCCGCCATTGGTGCTGAACCAGACCGTGCCCTTGCTGTTGCTGCCGACCAGCGCGATGCCCGGGCCGTCGCCCGGGTCGGCATCGCTGAAAGCGCTGCCCAGCAGGCTGCTGACCAGCAGGCTGCCGGCCGTGCTGCCGTTGACCGGCGCGGCGGTGGCGGTGCTCAGCATGTCGGGCAGCTGGAACGGCCCGGCCGCCAGCACCGGCGCATTGTTGATGCGCACGGTCAGGCTGACGGTGTCGGCCGCGGCCGAGAAGGTCACGATCCGGCTGACGATGGCCAGGCCCTTGTTCGAGCCGCTGGCGCCGACGCCGTCGGCCACCACCACCTGGCCATTGGCCAGCACGGCCACCCCTCTCGCGTTGCCGGCGGTGTCCGCGCTGGCCTTCAGCACCGGGGCGGCGGGGTTGCTCACGTCCAGCGCGGACACCCCGCCCGCGCCATTGGCCACCCACAGCGTGTTGCCGACCAGCTGCAGCCCCTGGGCCGTCGTCCCCGCCAGGCCCAGCACGGTGGTCTTCAGCGTGGCCAGCACCACCGGCGTCTTCGGCGACGACACATCGCACACCGTCAGGCCGTTGGCCCCGCAAGCCAGGTAAGCCGTCTTGCCGTCCGCGCTCAAGGTCACGGCCACCGCGCCTGCGCCCACAGCGCTTGAGTTCAGCAGCCTGGGCGAACTGGGCACCGTGACATCCAGCAGCTTCAGGCCGAGCGACCCCGCCGCCGCAAAGACGGTGTTGCCGGACATGGCCAGCCCGCTGACACTGACCGGGCCGACGTTCGTCGCGCCCTTGGCCACCGGGGCCGCGGTCTTGTTGCTCCAGTCGAACAGGCGGACCCGGCCATCGGACTGCGCGACGCAAATCATGTTGCCGACCACGTCCACGCTCGTGACCGAAGCCGTGCTGGGAATGCTCGCGACTGGTTTCATCGCCGTGGTGTAGGCGCTGCCGGCCACCTTGGTGTAGATGCTCAAGCCGCCGGTGGCTTGGGCCAGATAGAAGTAGTTCGCGTCCATCCGGATGTCGACGACCGACCCTGTGCCACCGAGCCGCCCCAGCTCCTTGGGGCTGTTGGGGTTGCTCATGTCCAGCAAGCGGGCGCCACCCGCGTTGTCGGCCAGCACCACGGTGTTCGCCGCCGCGTCGACCAACCACACGCCCTGCGCCGTGCCGACCGGCCCGGTGAGGTAATCGGTGCTCGCTGCGACCAGCAGGCTGGCGTCCACACCGGTCTGGCCGTTGGTGTAGCCGCCGTTGCGGCCCCAGGCCTTGACCGTGATCGCGTCGATCAGCGTGCCGCCGCTCTTGGCCATCGCATAGACCCAGGTCTTGCTGTCGGCGACCAGCGTGAGGGCTTTCGCCTCCGTCACGCCGCTCGCGAGCTTCCAGCTCGCGCCGTTGTCGGTGCTGAAGTACAGCGTGACGGCGGCGTTGACACCGGTGATCGCGATGCCCGGCAGGTCGCCGTCGGCGTCGCTGAAGTTGGCCAGCGTGTCGCCGGCATCGATCAGGTCGGCCACGCGGGTGGCGCTGGCCGGCAACACACCGTTGACCGGTGCGCCCAGGCCCGCGATCACCGGCAGCAACGCGGGCGATTTGCTGTTGTCGAGCAACGGCGCCGCCTGGTCGGCGGCGGTGATGGCCAGGCTGCGGCTGATCGCCGCGCTGGTCTGCGCGCCCAGCCGGCGGCTGTCGCCATCGCTCACTGTCCATTCGATGCTGCGCGCCGCGCTGGTGGCGGTGGACGCCGGGTTGCTGCTGCTGAAGCACACCGTGCGCAGCAGCGCCTGGTAGTCGGCCAGGCTGGCCGCGCCGCTGAAGCTGAGCACGCCGGTGGCGGCGTCGTAGCTGCCGGCAATCGCCGAGCCGGCCGGCGGGGCGGTGAATCCCAGCAGGTCGCCGGTGGTCAAGCCTGCGCTGATGCGCACCCGGGCGCCGCTGATCTGGAGGTCGTCGGCGTCGGCCAGCGTCAGCAACGCGTCGACGGCCGCCGCCGCGGTGCCCTCGGTCCAGCCCTTGGGCGTGGTGGGGCTGGTGGTGGCGAGCACCGGCTTGAGGTTGCGCGCGCTCAAGTCGAAGCTGGCGCTGTCGAGCTTGCCGATGGCGGTCTGCACGGCATTGGCGTCGTCGCCGGCGCTCGGGTCGGTGTAGACCACGCGGACCACGCCCGGGCCGCTGCCGGCCAGCAGCGGGCTGGCAAAGCGCAGCACCAGGCTGCGCGCGGTGCCGGTGGTGGTCGTGCCGCTGGTCGTGCCGCTGGTGGTGGTGCCGGTGGTGGTGCTGGCGTTGGTGCCGGTGCTGGCCGCATCGGCCACCGCCACGCTGCTGACGGCCACCGCCTGGCCGTCCACCGTGACGGCAAAAGCGCTGGGTAGCGGCAGCGCGGCGTCGGCCGCGAGCGCTTTGCTGGCGGTCAGGCTCAGGCTGAGGTGGTCGACCGACCCGACCAGGCTGTCGGCGCTGAAGGTGGCCGGCGTGGCGTCCACCGCGAGTGTCAGGCTGGCGTCGGTGGTGTTGACCAAGTTGGCCGCGTCGTGGAAGCTGCCAGCCGCCAGCGTGACCGTGGCGTTGCCGACGAACAGCGGCGTCGGCGTGAAGCTGACGGTGTAGCGGCTGCCCGAGCCGCTGAAATCCGACAGGCTGCCGCCGGTGGCCCGCAGGTCGTCCAGGCTGAGGTCGGTGGCCGGGGCGCTCAGGTCGATGTTGATCGTCACGGTCTGCCCGGCCTGCAGCGGCGCGGTGGTGCTGACCGCCACCGCGCTGGCCAGCTTGGCGCCGGGGCCGTAAGGGAGCAGGATGCGCGCCTCAATCCCTGCGCTAGTGATGTCCGATGTGTTGTCGATCCACGCAGTAGCAAACAGATCGGAGCCCACCGCAGTCATGACAGGTTTATTCTGGTCGCCGCGGCGGTGCTGGTTGATTTGAAAATCGGTTGCGTCTACAGCCACACCGGTTGAGGAAAAACGGCGACCGAAAATTCCGCCCAAGTCGTAGTCGCCCGTATCCGCTTGCCAGCCGACGACAAAACCACCGCCCGACAGCGCGGCAACGGTGGCATTGTCCTTGTAGGTATTTGCAGTACTTAAATTATTTGCCTGGGTGGCACTTCCCTGCGCCGCACCCGTATTATCGTAGCGCTGAAAAAATATGTCGGTCTGACCATAGTCTGCATCGTAGGTGCTCCAGACCACGACAAATCCGCCACCCGCCAAACCAGCTACACGAGCCAGCGGCTGGCCAGTGATGTATACGTCGGCAGCGGCCAAGCCCGCCGAAGTCACGCCGATGACCGTCGATGGCGCACCGCTTACCATCGCCTTGATGTTGAATGTAAAGCCGTCTGCCCACACCACTGCGTAATTACTGTTGCTGAGCGCCGCGATACTAGGATTGATATAGTTGGCTCCTATAGCGGAATCGATAGTCAACTCAGAACCGTTCTTGCTGCCATCGGCGGCGTTGAATTTTTGCGCGTGAATCTCTCCGCTGGTGGCCCAGGCGACGACGAATGAACCGTCGGTCAAGGTCGCAATGGTCGGTGTGGTTTGATCGGAAGCTACCGTGGTATTGGCTACGAGTTGGCTTCCGACGGTGCCATTGGCTTCGATGATGCGATAGCCGATGTCCAGCCCGTTGTTGCCTGGTGTGGTGGTGTAGGCAACGGCAAAACGTCCCGCGTTTAGCGCAGTAACGACCGGCGTAATCTCGTTGATGCCATTGCCTGCTGCAGTGATGGCAAACTCGCTGCCTACCGCAACGCCGGCCGCACTGTATATTTGCCCATAGACGCCATGGATGCCTACGGTTTCTCCTTGCCCCGACGATTGCCAGACCGTGACGAAGTTGCCATTGCTGAGGGTCGTGACAGCCGGGTTGATCTGGTCGTTGGCGGTGGTGGTGCTAGCCTTTAGATCACTGCCAAAGTTCAAAGCCGCCGTTTGCTCGTCAATAACGGTGTAGGTGAATTGCTTGCTAATACCCTGACCGTTAATCGGATTGCCGCTGGTATCGGTTTGATACAGGTCGTAATAGCGGGCCGTTACCGTCGCGGTTTGCCCAACGGCGGGCAAAGTGCCCGTGCTTATTTTGAGGGTCGCCGTATTCGTTGTGGCACCATCCGCCGTAAGCGTGAAAAGATTGCTCACTGACTGGCTATCGATAGCCCAATAGCCGGAGTTGTTAAGGCCGGTATCGACTGGGGTCAGCGTTGCGACCGTCATGCCGTTAGTAACGTCAGATAGAAAATAATCCTTGCTACTGGTGATATCCGTAGGGGCGTTGTCAGGATAAACGGTTGCGCCGCTGCCAACAATGCCACTGTATCCCGTTACCGTCCAGGCGTTGCCGACGCTATTTGTGGTCGTTGTGTCGCCAGGAAGGTTGTCCACGAAACGCCATATTTTCCCGGTAACCGCGACATAGTTTGTCGTATAGCTTACGGTGTAATTCGTCCAACTCGATCCATTATTGGTGCTGTATTGATACTTGCCACGAGTTAGTATCCAATCCTCAGACCCCACTCCAGTGGGGGGAAAATCGGCATTATGATAATCGATCGTGGCAATCGGCGCGTAGAGCGTCAAGTTGTCTGGGCGCGCCCCGACCCCGTAAGTCCAGGTAAAGCTCGTGCCACCTGGTCGAACGTAAACTGCCCCACTGCCGTCCAGCACCCTGGGTGCAGCGAGTACTCCCTCATACCCAGACACATCTACGATAGTGGTCTGTTGGGATATTTCTCCGGTCTTTGACTCCAGCATCCAGTCGCCGCCCAGGTTGGTCGAACCTGTCGCGTTCGTGGAGGCGGCAATGTCTGCCTGGGTTGCCTGAGCCAAAGCGGCGATGAAGGCGGCACCTTCGCTGCCTTGTGACACGTTGCAGCCATACAATAGAATATCGGCATTCGGGTTAAGGGCGCTTTTGATGACCGACAGGTCGAGGGCATATTCTGGCAAATTCTGTGTGTTGAGCACAGTCGTACCGAGGCCAATAGCGCCTTTTTCGCCATGCGAGAAAATATGGATGGCATCAATGCCGCTGCGCCCTGCAAGAAATTCGACCATCTGCGCAAGGCCATCGCGCGTGCCATCCAGTACATGGACTTCAGCGCCTGGATTGACACTGTTCAACAGGGTTTCGTAATTGACGACGTTATTTTCTATAAAAACTATTTCAGTGCGCTGCGTGGTAGCGGCGGGAGCGCCTGCCACCGCAGCCGGCACGAAGTCTGCATCGTTCTTGATCGGTGCCGATTTGGAGATCTCCTGCTCGACAGGAGCAACCTCAGCGACGATGGATTGAGAGTCAGCCACCGCGTGCAAGGCCGTATCCACCGCCGCGCCGTCGAACACCAGCCGGGGTTCTAGCCGCAGCAGGCTGGGCGGGGTGCTGACCAGCGCGCGCCTGGACCTGGGGCCCGCGGCGGTCACCGCCTCATCGGCAGCCCGGCTGCGCGCCTTGCTGCCGCTGCTGCGCTTGCCCAGCGAGTTGGCGTTTTCGGCCACCGCGACAAAGCTGCGGGTGACGGCGTTCCAGAGGGTGCGGTAGACGTGGTTCATCGCGGGGCTCCTGCCGGCGCTGCGCCGGGGTGGATGCTGAAGGGAATCGGGGCGACAGCGGCTGGTTCGGCGGGCTGGTTGCCAGCGCGCTGCGGCGCCCTCTCGAGGGGGCTGAGGCCGGACACGGACGGCTCGCCGTTCGTGCCTGCCGAAGGGCTGTGCCGCTGGCACAGCGCGACCTGCAAGGGCGGCGTAGCCGCTACGGGGGTGTTCATTTGACGGTCAGCAGCACGCGCCCGCTCATGCCGGCCAGCAGCTCGGGGTAGTGGCCGTCGACCAGGCCGACGCATTTGACCGACTGGCTCACCGGGTCGGCCCGCGCGGCGATGCGCAGCAGGCGCACCGGGTAGGTCTTGCGGGTTTCGTCGATCGCCGCGTTGAGCTTGTGGCCGGGCTTGAGCCAGACCAGCCAGCGCGAGGGCACGATGAATTCGAGCTCGAGCGCGCTGTCGTCGATGATGTCGATCACCGCCTGGCCGGGCTGCACGAACTGCTGCTCGCGGGCTTTTTGCTCGGCGGCGCGGCCGTCGAACGGTGCGGTGATCGTGCACTTGTCGATCGTGGTCTGCAGGTAGACCACGTCGGCCTGCGCCTTGAGCAGCTCGGCCTCGCTGTTGCGCAGCTCGACCTGGCCGATCGCGTTGAGCTTGGCCATCTGGCGGTTGCCGTCCAGCGTGTTTTGCGCGCCGGCCTGTTGCGCGTTGGCGCGGTCGAGCTGGGCTTTTTGCAGCGCGCAATCGAACACCACCAGCGGCTGGCCGGCTTTGAAGGGCTCGCCCTCTTTGACCGCGATGCGGCTGATCTTGGCGCCGAGCTCGGCCGACAGCGTGGTGAAGCGCTGCGGGATCAGCTGGGCGCGCAGGTCTTGCCGGTCGACGGCAAACGGCGCGGCCTGGGCGTGGGCCTGGCGCACCGCGGTCAGCAGGCCGCCCAGCGCCAGCATCTCCAGCAGCCCCAGCAGCGCCAGCCTCACCACGCGCACCCAGCTCGCGCGCACCCGGCTCACCGGGCCGCCGCTGCGACGGCCAGGCCTGGCGCGGGCACGGCGGGGACGGCGGCGCTCGGCTGCCCCATCGCTGCCGCCGACCAGCGCTGCAGCGACTCGCCGACGCTTTTTTGCAGCGTCGGCAGGTCGGTGTCGTCTAGGCTGCCGATCTCGGGCTGCAGGCCGAGCAGCGCCTGCAGCCGGCTGCCGCTCTCGTGCACCTTGGCCATCGCCTGGTAGCGCCGCGTGCTGCTGAGGATCGCGCTGAGCTGGGCCGAGATGCGGTCGAGCCGGCTGGCCATCTCGCTCTGCGCCTGGCCTTCGGCGAGGCGGGCGAGCTCGCCGTCGACGCCGCTGATCGCATCGGCGCGCTGGTACTGGCGCAGCGCGTCGTCGTACTGGTGCCAGGCCAGGTGCACCTGCGTGAGCACCGTCATCTGCAGCGCCATGCGGTTGGCCTGCGCGACCTGCGCGCCGAGCTCGGCGGCCTTCATCTGAGACGGGCCGGACAACAGGTTGAACAGGTTCAGGCTGACGCGAACGCCGGCTTCCTGCCAGCGCTGGTTGACCAGGTATTTGTCGCTGTCGTGCTTGGCCGACACGTCGAAGCTGATGCCCGGCAGCAGCCGCAGCAGCGCCTTGCGGGTGTCGGTGGCGGCGATGCGCGCGTTGTAGCTGGCCTCCTTGAGGTCGGCGTTGCGGGTCAGCGCGGTGGCCTCGAGCTGCTCGATCGGCGTGCCGATCGGGGCCGGCGCCGGGCCGGCCGGCTCGACCAGCTGCAAGCGGGTGGCGGCGGGCTGGCCGATCAGGCCGGCCAGCTCGATGCGGGCGGCGCTGAGCTCGCGCTCCAGCCCTTCCATCACGCGCAGGTTCTCGAGCAAGTTGCGCTGGAATCGCAGCGTCTCGCCTGGGCTGCGAACGCGGACCTGGCCCAGCGCTTTGGCGTCGGCCAAAGCGCCCTCGGCGTCGGCGATCGCGCTGCGCAACGGGTCGGCCAGGGTCTGCGCGGCCAGCGCGCGCCAGTAAGCCGTGCGAACGTTCTGGATCAGCGTGTGCATGGCCTTGCGGCGGCGCTCGCCGGCCACCAGCAGGCGGTCGGCGTTTTGCTGCGCGCCGTAGTAGCTGGCGCCGAAGTCGAGCAGGTTCCAGCTCAGGCCGAGGTCGAGGTTGGCGTGGCTGCGCTCGGACGAGACATAGGGCGTGCTGGTGCTGAACTGGCCGGGGTTGAGCGGGTCCTCGGAGCGCCGGGTGGCCTCGTTGTCACGGTGGCTGTAGCCGGCGTTGGCCAGCAGCCTGGGCAGCATGTCGAATCGGCCTGCGGCCAGCTGGCCCGAGGCCAGCGCCTGCTCGAGCATGCGGGTGCGGTGGTCGAGGTTGTACTTGAGCGCTCTGGCGATGGCCTCCTCCAGGCTGAGCGCGCCCGACAGCGGGGCTTGGCCTTGGCGCAGGCTGTCGCGGGCTTGCTGGCCCAGCGTGGCCATCTCGGCATCGACCAGCGGCTGGGGCGTGATGGCGCAGCCGGCCAGCAGCGTCAGCGCTGCGGCAGCGGCGATCAGGCCCGGACGGCGGACGGGATGGGCGCAGGCGGTGGAAGCGGTCATGGTGGGCGCTCGGGGTGAGGAGGTCGGATCAAGGATGGCGGTCAGCGATGGCGGTAGAGGTTACCGACGCCGCGCCATCGCTGGCTCTCGAAATCTCTCAAACCTCTCAAAACGATTAAATCGGTAAAAACGGTCAACCCTGTCAAGCCTCTCAACGCCTCTCGGCGCCTGTCGAGCGCCAGCGCCTGGGCCAGCGCCTGGGCCAGCGCTAGGCCTGCAGCGGCAGCAGCAGCTCGAACACCGCGCCGGGGGGCTGGTGGTCGGCCGCCAACTGCACCTGGCCCTGGTGGGCCTGGGCCACGCGCCGGACGATCGACAGCCCCAGGCCGGCGCCATGCTGGCTGGGCTGGGTGCTGAAGTGGCGCTCGAACACCAGCTCGCGGTCGGCTTCGGGCACGCCGGGGCCGCGGTCGGACACCCGCAGGCGTGCTAATGGGCCGCTGGGGCCGCTGGGGCCGCCGGGGCCGCTGATCTGGTCCAGCGTCACCTGCACCGGCGGGCCGCTGGCCGGGTGGTGGCGCAGCGCGTTGTCGACCAGGTTCTGCACCGCGATGCCCAGCAGCGCTTCGTCGCCCATCAGCGTCGGCGGCGCGTTGACGATGTGCAGCGCCACGGGGCGGTCTTCGAGCCAGGCTTGCAGCAGCGTGCCCAGCGCCAGCGGCCGCAGCTGTGGCGCGATCCCCTGCTGGTTCAGGCGTTCGTCGTGGATCAGGTCTTGCGCCAGCCGCTGCAGGCGGCGGGTGGCCTGGGCGATGTTGTCCAGGCGCTTTTGCACCTCGGGCGGGATCTGCGGCTGCAGCCAGCGCAGCGAGTCGATTGAGCTCTTGATGATCGCTGCGGGCGTGCGGAACTCGTGCGCGGCGAGCGACAGCATCTGGCGCTGGTCTGCCTCGACCCGTTGCTGGTTTCGCAGCAGGTCTTCGAGCGCGCGGGTGCGGTCGTGCACGGCCTGGGCCAGGCGGGTCTCGGAGTGGCGCAGGTTGTCCGTCAGCCGGGCGCTGGCGTCCAGCGCGTCGGCCTGCGCTGCCGTGCGGGCCAGGCGCTCGGCCCGCACGATCTCGGCCAGCGCGAGGGCCAGCAGCAGCATCTCGGCGGCTGATGCCAGCTGCACCGCGTAGGACGTGACGGTGTTGGTGGGCACCCAGCCGATCGTGCGCAGCGTGGCGACGCAGCCACCCATCAGGATCAGCGCCCAGCTGGCGGCGTAGAGCTGCACGCTGCGCCCGCCCCATCGCAGTGCGGTGACGCTGGACGTGACGATCAGCGTGGCGGTGGCCAGCGTGCCCAGCACCATCGCCTGGTGCAGCAACCCGCCCGGCAGCGGCCAGACGGTGCTGGCCAGCAGCGCGGCCGCGACGCCGAACCTCAGCGTGGCGCTGACCGGCAGCAGCCGGCGCAGCGAGCGCCGTCGCAGCGTCTCGCCGAGGAAGCTGCGGGTGAACAGTGCGGCAAAGGCCAGCGCCAGGGACAGGAAAAAACTTTGCGCCACGGGATCGAAAGCCTGGGCTTGCGGCCAGACGAACAGCCGCCCCAGCCCATTGCCCGACAGCATGGCCGTGCCCATGCAGACCGAGAACAGTGCGTAGTCCAGAAACCGGCGGTCGCGCAGCATCACGCACAGCACCAGGTTGTAGACCATCAGCCCCAGCAGCGCGCCCGCGTACAAGCCCTGCACCACCATCGTCTGCTGGGTGTGGCGGTTGAAGGCATTGGGCTGCCAGACCTCTAGCGGCAGCGTCAGCGCAGCGTCCGACTTTGCGCGCAGGTAGACCACTTGCGGCGCGGTGCCGACCGCCACCGGCACGACGAAGAAGCGGTGGAAGTACTGCCCTGCCTGCGGCGGCTGGCGGCTGCCGAGGATCTGCGGCGGCTGGCCCGGTAAGTACACCGTGAGCTGGTCGATCTGGGCATGGGGCAGCACCAACAGCCAGTCGGCCGGCGCATCGGCCCCGCGCTGCAGCGTGAGTCGCAGCCAGTAGGCCGAGCCGGTGAAGCCCAGGCTGATGGCATCGCCCTGCACCGTCGCCGGCCGGAAGCCTGGCGCGACGTCGGACCGCTGAAGGTCGTCCAGGCCCAGCTGTCCTGCGGGGTCTTCGAGCACGTCGACCGCGCCCGCCACGCTGAGCTGCGGGGCGTCCAGCAGCACGGCGTGCGCCGGGCCTGCGCACAGGGCCATCACGATCGCCAATTTGCGCAGCCATCCGGTCATGCGCGGCATTTTGGCAGCCGGCTCTGCCCGGTTTGTGGCAGGCAGCCGCAAAATTTTTGCCGGCAACGACGCAACGACAATAGGCATTGATGGACCCAGACCTGCCGCAACCCGAAGCCCTGCGCTACACCGTGGCGCTGGTCGAAGACGAGCCGGTGTTGCGTGAGGAGATGGCTTTCCAGCTGCGGCACATGGGTTTTGTGGTGCAGGCCTTCGCCGACAGCCATGCCCTCTACCGCTACCTGGCCACCCGCCCCAGCACGGTGCTGGTGCTAGACATCGGCCTGCCCGACGAGGACGGCCTGAGCGTGTGCCGCCACCTGCGCGCCCACAGCGCGGACGTCGGCATCGTGATGGTCACCGCGCTGGGCCAGCGTGACGAGCGCCTGGCCGGGTTGGCCGCCGGCGCCGACGCCTACCTTGTGAAGCCAGTCGACATCGACGAGTTGGCGCTGGTGCTGCGCCGGCTGATGCTGCGCGACCCGCAGGGCCTGGGATCGACGCCAGCGCCGGTGCCGGCATTGCCCTCAGCACCCGCAGCGCGCTGGCAGCTGAGTGACGACGGGCTGAGCCTGATCGCCCCGCACGGCGAGCGCGTGAGCCTGACGCTCAACGAGTGCCAGCTGATGGCCGCGCTGACGAGCAAGACCGGCAGCCCTTGCGGCACGGCCGAACTGTGCCGCGCGCTGGGCCTGCAGCCTGAGGAATGGGACCGCCACCGCGTCGACGTGATCATCAGCCGGCTGCGCGCCAAGGTCGAGCGCCAGACCGGCCAGTCGCTGCCGCTGCGCACGCTGCGCGGACTGGGCTACCAGTGGATGCCGACCGAACAGCGAACGCGGCCGCTGGCCGGTTGAGCAGCGCGCCGGGTCAAGCGTCCAACTCAAGTGCCGAGCTCAGGCGCCCAGCTCAGGCGCCCAACTCAAGCGCCCAACATTTGCCCGCCGTCGACCGCGATCACTTGGCCGGTGACCCAGCGCGCGTTGCTTGACGCCAGGAACAGCGCGACTTCGGCGATCTCCTCAGGCGTGCCCATGCGGCCGAACGGGATGCTGCTGAGCGTTCGGTCGTAGAGCGCTTCGCCGGCTTGCTTGCGCAAGTCCCAGACGCCGCCGGGGAATTCGATCGACCCCGGCGCGATGCAGTTCACGCGCACGCCCTGGCGCGCCAGCATCGCGGCCTGGCTGCGGGTGTAGCTCATCATCGCGGCCTTGACCGCAGCGTAGGCCGGCGCACGGGTCGACGGGCTAAAGCCTGAGATCGACGAGATGTGGACGATCGAGCTGCCCGGGCTCGCCAGCAGCGCCGGCACCGCAGCGTGCGATGCGCGCACCATCGCCATCACGTCGACCGACAGGCCTGCGGCCCAGCCGGCTTCGTCGTCGCCCATGCCGAAACCCGAGGCGTTGTTGACCAGCACGTCGATGCCGCCGAGCGCCGAGATCGCCGCCGCGACATAAGTCGCGACGCCCTGGGCGTCAGCCAGGTCGCAAGTGGCGGCGTGGACGCGGTGGCCGTGCTTGGCCAGGTCGGCGCGGGTGGCTTCTAACGCCCCGGCGCTGCGCGCGCAGATCGAGACGTCGGCACCTGCTGCCGCAAAGCCCAGCGCGATCGAGCGGCCGATGCCGCGGCTGCCGCCGGCGACGACGACACGTTTGCCTGCAAAATTGAATGTCATTCGGAGTCCCTCCATGGTTTGGCGCATTGTGCCGCCAGCCGCGTGCAGCCCGTAAAGTACCGGCCATGCCCAAACCCCTGCCCCCGGTCTTGCAAGTGCGTGGACTGTGTTTTGCCTATCCCGGTCAGGCCGCGCTGTTTGCCGACTGGCGCGTCGACCTGCCCGCCGGGCTGACGCTGCTCGATGGCGACATCGGCAAGACGACCTTGATGCGCTTGCTGGCCGGCGAGCTGGCCGCTGACGCTGGCGAGCTGACATTGGCGGGTCACCGCTTGGCCGCTGAATCGCTGGATTATCGGCAGCATTGCTGCTGGTTCGACCCGCGCGACCCGGCCTGGGACGCGATGACGCCAGAAGCGATGATGGCTGCGCAGCGCGCGTTGCACCCCGGGCTGGACCTTGTGGCCTGGCAGCGCCACTTGGCAGGTTTCGACCTGACGCCGCACCTGGCCAAGCCAATGTACGCGCTGTCGACCGGTTCGCGGCGCAAAGCAGGCTTGGCCGCAGCGCTGGCCACTGGCGCTGCGCTGACGCTGCTCGACGAGCCCTGCGCCGGGCTCGACCCGCCGTCGCTGGCTTACTTGGCGAGGGCGCTGAACGACGCTGCCCGTGCCGCCCATGCCGCACATCAGCCCGCAAGAGCGTTGCTGTTGGCCGGCGGCCAGGCGCTGGAAGGTTTGGCCTTGGCCGGCGTGATCCAGCTGGCCGACCTGCGCTAGTGCTGCGACCCGGAAGGATCGAAACAAGATGAAAGCGATGGATTCGGCCCGATGGCTAGGCGCAAACCGCAGCGATACCCGAGGTATCGCGAGGATTTGCAACGACGCCACCGGGTCGAAGGCGCGCTTTCATGTTTCGATATC
>CAMCTC010000030.1 GCA_945878355.1 Bordetella parapertussis
TGGGTGAACAGCGTGCCGCGCGTCAGGTAGAGCGAACCCTTGGCGCCGAGGATGCCGGGTGCGAAAGACGGCACCGGACCCGAGGCGTTGCCAAAACTCGCCAGCAGGCCGAAAGGCCTCAGCACGTTGAGCGAACCCTCGAAAGTGTCCTTGCCGACCGAGTCATAGACCACCTTGACGCCGGCGCCGCCGGTGATCGCCTTGACGCGGGCGACAAAGTCCTCGGTCCGGTAGTTGATCGCGTGCGTCGCGCCGTGCTCGATCGCGAGCTGGCATTTGGCGTCGCTGCCGGCGGTGGCAATCAGCTGCAGCCCGAGCGCGCGCGCCCATTGGCAAGCGATCAGACCGACGCCGCCGGCCGCTGCGTGGAACAGCACGAAGTCGCCGGCCACCAGGCCTTCGGCCGGCAGCGTCTTCTTCAGCAGGTATTGCGCTGTCAGGCCCTTGAGCATCATCGCCGCGCCGGTTTCGAACGAGATCGCGTCGGGCAGCTTGCACACGCACTTGGCCGGCATCACCCGGGCCTGGCAGTAGCTGCCGGGCGGGTTGCTGGCGTAAGCCGCGCGGTCGCCGACCCGCAGGTGGGTCACGCCTGCGCCGACCGCCTCGACAATGCCAGCGCCCTCCATGCCCAGGTTCAAGGGCAGCGGGTTGGCGTACAAGCCGGTGCGCTGGTAGACATCGATGTAGTTCAGGCCGACCGCATGGTGGCGGATACGGATCTCGCCGGGACCGGGTTCGCCGACGGGCAGGTCGACGAGCTTCATCACTTCGGGTCCGCCGTATTGCTGGATCTGGATGGCTTGGTTCATGGTCTGGTTCTCCTTTGAGGATGCGAGCCTAACCGTTGGCGATCGACCTTGCCGCGACCGGGCACTAGCCGGGCACTAGCCGGGCTTGCGGCGCAGGCCTGCGCGCAGCAGGCCACAATCGGGGGATGCCTGCGGACCCTGCCTCGCGATGCAACTGACCCCCAGATTGGCGCTGATGCTCAGCATGCCGCCGCTGTTGTGGGCCGGCAATGCGGTGGTCGGCCGGCTGGCGATCGGGCAGATCAGCCCGCTCTGGCTCAACGCCAGCCGCTGGGCCTTGGCGCTGGCCTTGCTGCTGCCCTGGGGCTGGCGCGTGTTTGCCAGCGCCGGGCGACGCGCCGAAATCCGGGCCCGCTGGCGACACCTCGCGCTGCTGGGCCTGCTGGGCGTGGGCGCTTACAACGCGCTGCAGTACATGGCGCTGCGAACGAGCACGCCACTCAACGTCACGCTGATCGCCGCGAGCCTGCCCGTGTGGATGCTGGCGGTCGGCGCGCTGTTCTACGGCGAGCGCCCGCGCCGGGCCCAGCTCGTCGGCGCTGCGCTGTCGCTGCTGGGGGTGGCGGTGGTGCTGGCACGCGGCACGCCAGCCGCGCTGCTGAGCGTGCAGTTCGTGCCGGGCGACCTGATGATGCTGGGGGCGATCTTCTGCTGGTGTGTCTACAGCTGGCAACTGGCGCGGCCGCCCGCGTCAATGCGCGGCGCGGCGCGGCCTGACTGGCACTGGGCCGAGTTCCTGTGCCTGCAGATCAGCATCGGCCTGCTGTGGGCGACCGCCAGTGCGGGCCTGGGTGAGTGGATCCAACCGCGTCCCGAGCCAGTGGTCTGGACGCCCTGGTTGGTCGCCGCGCTGGTGTTCGTCGCGGTCGGGCCTTCACTGGTCGCCTACCGGCTGTGGGGCCTGGGGGTGGCTGCAGCCGGGCCCGCGGTGGCGGCATTTTTCGGCAACCTCACGCCGCTGTTCGCCGCGCTGTTGTCGGCTGCGCTGCTGGGTGAATGGCCGCGTCCTTTCCACGGCTTGGCTTTCGCGCTGATCGGCGCCGGCATCCTGGTGTCGTCGCGGCAGGCTCGCGCTCAACCCAGGCCAGCAGACGCGCCCGGCTGACCGGACGCTATCGCCATGGACCCAGGACCTGACGACCGTCCAGCCGACCTCGCCACGCTGGTGCTGGCGCTGATCGGCACGCGGCACTCGATCGCGCCCAAGCGGCTGCACACGCCCGGACCGAGCCCAGAACAGTTGCTGCAGATGGTCGAAGCGGCGGCCTGCGCGCCCGACCATCGAGCGCTGCGGCCCTGGCGCTTGATCCGCATCGCCGACGACCAGCGCGACGCACTGGCCGATCTGTTCGAAGCCTGTTCGCGAGAGCGCGCCGGGGCCGAACAAGCCCACCCAAGCGCTGCCGACATCGCACGCAGCCGCGACAAGGCCTACCGGGCGCCAAGCTTGCTGCTGGCCGTGCTCAAAGGTTTGCCCGAAGACCCCGAGGTGCCGATCACCGAGCGCGCGGTGACGCTGGGCGCGGCAATGATGAACCTGCTGCTGGCTGCGCATGGCCTGGGCTTTGGCGCAATGCTGACCAGCGGCCGTGCGGTGCGCAGCCCGCGTTTTGCCCGCGCGATGGCGCTCGCCGGCGACGAACAGGCGCTGTGCTTCGTCTCGATCGGCAGCGCCGGCGCTGCACCGCGCAGCAAGCGACCCAGCACGCAAGACTTGCTCAGCGACTGGGCACCCGGTGGGCAAGGCCAAGCTGGCGCCTAGGCGACTGCCGTCCGGCCAGGCCAAGCCGACACTGAACCATCCCCTGACCAAGCTGGAACCGCCATGAACCGAGTGCTCGCCGATACCGGCGCCACCTACCCCATCGTGCAAGCGCCGATGGGCTGGATCGCCCGCAGCACACTGGCCTCGGCGGTGTCGCGCGCCGGCGGGCTGGGCATCATCGAGACCTCGTCGGGCGAGACCGCCCAGTGCCAGCGCGAGATCAGCACGATGGTCGCCAGCGGCCTGCCATTCGGCGTCAACCTGCCGATCCGATTCCTGAAGGACGACGCGATGCTGCGCTTCGTCTGCGAGGCGGGCATACGCTTTGTGACGACCTCGGCCGGCAGTCCGGCCAAATTCATCGCGCCGCTCAAAGCCGCAGGCATCAAGGTTTACCACGCCGTGCCGACGCTGGAGACCGCGCTCAAATGCGTAGACGCCGGCATCGACGGCTTGGTCGTCGAAGGCAGCGAGGGCGGCGGTTTCAAGAACCCCGAGGAGGTCTCGACGCTGGTGCTGCTGCAGGCGATCCGTGAGCGCTGCGATGTGCCCTTGATCGCCGCCGGCGGCATCATCGACGGCCGGGGCATGGCCGCGGCCTTCGCCCTTGGCGCTGAAGGCGTCCAGATGGGCACGCGCTTTGTCGCCAGCGCCGAAAGCCCGGTGCACGCGCATTACAAGGCTGCGATCGTCGCCGCCGAAGCCACCGGCACCTGGGTGCTCAACACCAAGTCCACGCCCTGCATCCGCGCACTCAAGACGGCCTTCACGAAGACGATCCACGAGGCCGGCTTGATGTCCGCCGACACCTTCAAGGGGATCCAGCAGGTCTACTTCGGCGGCGACATGGACGCCGCGCCGGCGCTGGCAGGCCAGTCGGTCGGGCTGATCCACGGCGTCAAGACCGTCCAGGAAATCATCGACGAGACCGTCGCCGAGTTCCACGCCATCGGCCGACGTCTAGGCGCGATGGCCACAGCGACCCGTTTCGGCTGACACCCTTCTTCAAGGACTTGAACTCACCATGAGCCTGCTGATCATCCGCCACGGCGAAACCCCGCTCAACGTCGCTCGGGTGTTGCAACCCGCCGCCACGCCGCTGTCAGAACGCGGCCAGGCCCAGGCCCAGGCTTTGGCGATTCAGCTCAAGAGCGCCGGTCTGGCGGCAATCCTGAGCAGCGACCTGCCACGTGCGCTGCAAACCGCACAGGCAATTGGACGCGCCTGCGGGCTGCCTGTGCTGACCACGCCGCTGCTGCACGAGCGCAATTTCGGCGACCTGCGCGGCCTGGCCTACGACACGCTGGACCACGACCCGCTGACTGCCGAAGGCGCACCCTCGGGCGGTGAATCACAGGCTGAATTCCGTCAGCGCTGCGCCGCAGCCTGGGCGCTGTTGCGCGAGCACCAGGCCACTGCCGGCGGGCCGCTGGCGGTGGTCACCCATGGCTTGGTGATCCGCGAATGGCTGTGGCGCGGCCCACTGCTGCTGCCCGACGGCATGGCACCGCCCGACCATCTGGCCAACACCTCGTTGACCATGGCCAGCGCAGCGCCGCCACACCGGGTCAGCAAGCTCAACAGCACCGACCACCTGGACGGCAGTTCGGCCGAGGACAGCAAGAGCCTGTCGGGCGGCTGAGCCGCCAAGGTCGAGCTCAGGGCCGACGCTGGGCCATCGCCTGGCCCAGGCGGATCGGGCCGCCGGCAGCCCAGGTCGGGTCGAACGCCAGCCCAGCATCGTTCGGAAACAGCATCACCACGGTCGAGCCGAGCAAGAAGCGGCCCATCTCAGCGCCCTGCGCCAGTGCGACCGGCGGCAAGCGATCGTCGTAGCGCCATTCGCGCAGCAGTCCCGGGCGCGGCGGGTTGACTGCCCCGTGCCAGACCGTGGCCATGCTGCCGACGATTGTTGCGCCCACCAGCACCAGCGCGAATGGCCGACCCTGGGCGTCGTCGAAAAGGCAGACCACCCGCTCGTTGCGCGCAAACAGTCCCGGCACGCCGCGTGCGGTGCTTGGATTGACCGAGAACAGCGCGCCTGGCACATGCAGCATCCGCCGCAGCGTGCCGGCGCAAGGCATGTGGATGCGGTGGTAATCGCGCGGGCTGAGATACAGCGTGGCAAAGCTGCCATCGTCGAAGGGCGCGGCCAGCGCGGCGTCGCCACCCAGCAGCGCGGTGCTGCTGTAGCGGTGACCCTTGGCCTGAAAGATCTGGTCGCGCTCAATGCGACCGAATTGGCTGATCGCACCGTCGACCGGGCAAATCCAGTCGGCGGCAGCCAACGGCCTGGCTCCGGGGCGCAGCGCGCGGGTGAAGAAGTCGTTGAAACTGGCGTAGGCTTCGATACGTGGTTCGGCAGCTTCGGCCATATCGACACCGTAGCGGCCGACAAACCAGCGTATCAAGCCGGTGCTGATCGCCCCGCCGCGCCAGCGCGCGACAACACCGGCGAATCGAGTCAGGGCCTGCTGGGGCAGCAGGTATTGCGGCAGGACTGCGAGGCGGTCGGACAAGGCAAGAACCGTTGAGAGCTTCTGGGCCACCAGTGTATCGGCGACCCCAGGGGACCGACCTTATTTGGCGCGACCCAGCAGCATCACGCCAAGCACCACGCAGATCGACCCCGCGGCGACCCAAGCGGTGAAGGGCTCGCCCAGGATCAACACGCCGAGCACGATCGTCGACACCGGCCCGACCATGCCGTATTGCGCGGTGCGGCCCGGGCCGATGCGCTCGATCGCGCGCATCACCAGCCACACCGGCAGCACGGTGCAGACCGTGCCGTTGATCAGCGACAGCCAAGCCAATGGCGGTGCAAGCTGCGCCAGACCGCCGATCGGTCGAAGCAGCGCGAACTGCGCCAGGCACAGCAGACTCGCCACGCTGCTGGCCCAGCCGGTCAGGCGCAACGAGCCGATGCGCTTGACAGCCTCGCCGCTGTAGAGCAAGTAAGTGGCATAGCTCAGCGTGCTGGCCAGCACCAGACCGGCGCCCAGCGCGACCCGAGAGCCTCCCAGCTGCAGCTCATGGCCGAACACCAGCAGCAGCCCGCCGTAGCCCACCGCCATCGAGACCCATTGCCGGGCGCTGGCGCGCCGTCCATAGATCGCCCAGGACAGCAACAGCACGACCGCCGGCGTGAGGTACAGGATCAGCCGCTCCAGGCTGGCTGTGACGTACTGCAGGCCAAGGAAGTCGAGGTAGCTCGACAGGTAATAGCCCGTGAAACCCAGCGCCGCGGCGATCGACCGGTCGCGCCAGCCCAGCGCCGGCAGGTGGCGACCGGCCCACCAGGCCATCAGCAGGAAGAACGGCAGTGCCACCGCCATCCGCAGCATGATCACGGTCACCGCGTCCGCGCCATGCTGGTAAGCCAGCTTGACGATGATCGCTTTGCCGGAAAACGCCACAGCACCGACCATTGCCAGCCATGGGCCGGCCGACAGGCCGGCAGCCTCGTCAGCCGCGAGCTCGGGTTGATGCTTGGTGGGCGTGTTGGTCGGTGCGGGCATCGAGCTCACTCAGAAGACAGTCGGTGCAACAGCGGTCGACCTGACCTATGTACGGACGCGAAAAAAATGGCCCCTCGCGGGGCCATCGAATTCAGCGCGTCAACACGTCCTTGGTTCAGCCTTCTTCCTTGAACGCTACTTCACGCTTGGACTTGATCGACGGCAGCATCACCACGACGATCATCAGCACCGAAGCCAGCAACAGCCCGCCCGACAGCGGCCGGGTCGCGAAGGTGGTCCAGTCACCGCGCGACAACAGCAGCGCGCGCCTCAGGTTCTCCTCCATCATCGGCCCCAGGATGAATCCCAGCAGCAAAGGTGCAGGCTCGCATCCCAGCTTGTAGAAGCCGTAACCCACCAGCGTGAACAACGCTGTCATGTAGACGTCGAAGGAGCTGTTGTTCAAGGTGTAGCAACCGATCGAGCAGAACACCACGATGGCAGGGAACAAGAAACGGTAGGGCACCGTCAGCAGCTTGATCCAGATACCGATCAGCGGCAGATTCAAGATCACCAGCATCGCGTTGCCCACCCACATCGAAGCGATCAGGCCCCAGAACAGCTGCGGGTTGCTCGTCATCACCTGCGGGCCAGGCTGGATACCCTTGATCGTCATCGCACCCACCATCAACGCCATCACGGCGTTGGGCGGTATGCCCAGCGTGAGCATCGGGATGAAGCTGGTCTGCGCGCCGGCGTTGTTGGCCGACTCGGGGCCGGCCACACCGCGAATGTTGCCTTGGCCGAAAGGCACCTCACCCGGGCGGCCCTTCAGCTTCTTCTCGAGCGTGTAGGCGGCAAACGAAGACAGCAAGGCACCCCCACCCGGCAACACGCCGAGCAGCGAACCCAGTGCAGTGCCGCGCAGCACGGCCGGCGCAGCATCCTTGAAGTCCTGCAGCGTCGGCCAAAGACCTTTGACGTCCTTGGTGAAGACTTCACGATGTTCCGCAGGCCGGCCGAGGTTGCTGATGATCTCGCCGAAGCCGAAGATGCCCATCGCGATCACGACGAAACCGATGCCGTCGGTCAGTTCAGGGACGTCAAAGCTGTAGCGGGGCACGCCAGAGATCACATCGGTGTTGATCTGGCCCATCAGCAGGCCGAGCAGGATCATCGCGATCGCCTTGACCAAAGAGCCCGAAGCCAGTACGACCGCGCCGATCAAGCCCAGCACCATCAGCGAAAAGTACTCGGCTGGGCCGAACTTGAAAGCCAGTTCGGTCAGCGGCGGTGCGAAAGCAGCGATGATGATGGTGCCGACGCAGCCCGCGAAAAACGAGCCCAGGCCGGCAGCGGCCAGTGCGGGTCCGGCGCGGCCTTTGCGGGCCATCGCGTAGCCGTCGATCGCGGTGACCACCGAGCTCGATTCACCCGGCACGTTGATCAAGATCGCGGTGGTCGAACCGCCGTACTGCGCACCGTAATAGATGCCGGCGAGCATGATCAGCGCCGGTGTGGCGTCGAGTGCATAAATCGACGGCAGCAGCATCGCGATCGTGGCCACCGGCCCCAGGCCGGGCAGCACGCCGATCAGCGTGCCGAGCACCGTGCCGAAAAAAGCATAAGCCAGGTTTTGCGCCGTGAACGCGACGCCGAAACCCAGCATCAGGTTGTTGATCAAATCCATGTAACTCTCCTCAACCGGTGATGAACTTCGGCCAGACCGGGATCACCAGGTTGAGACCTTTGATGAAGATGAGCCAGGACCCGACGGTGAGCACCACGCAGTTGAAAAACACTTCCTTCCAACGGAATTCGTCACCTGCCATGCTGGCCATCACGATCATGATCGGCAGCGCCAACACCATGCCCAGCCGTGGCAGCGTGAAGGCAAACAAACCCACCGCAGCCATGATCGTGATCAGCGGCTTCCAGGCCCAGGCGCCGATCGGATCACCATCCTCGGTCTCGACCACCAAGGCTTTGAACAGCACGATGCCGCCCAGGGCCGCCATCAAAAAGCCCAAACCGAGCGGGAAAAATCCCGGCCCAGGTCGGGCCGAAGAGCCAAAGCTGTAGCTCGTGGCGCCCCAGGCAAAACCGATGCCTATGACCACGAACATCAACCCCGACCAGAAATCCTTCTGGCTCTTGATCTTCACTGCATGTCTCCTCGACGTTCGAACACGGCCCGATTCTAGAGAGTCTGCCTCGCCATGAACGGTGTGGTTTCCACGTAAGGATGCACCCCTAGCCACGACTCGACCCGCAGCGAGCCCAGTGAGCAGACACAAACCCTGTCGACAAGCCCCAGGCCTTGCTTGATGAACATCAAGTCCCTACCGCACGTGGCGATCCACCATCGACCGCCTGCCGCCATTGCCGAGCTTTGACGGCCGACAGCGCTTCGCTCGTGGGCGCTTGCCCAGCATCAGCCCCGCGCGGGCGGGGTCTGGACCATCGAGCGCCACGGTTCCCTGGAGTTCTTCCGCATGAATGAATCAAACATCGGCTTCAGCCTGGACCCGCTGGAGGCCCCTGATTTCTCGATCGCCGACGCCACGGTGATCGAAGCTGACAGCGGCAGCACCGATCTGGTGTTCACATTGCATCTCTCCAGCGCCATATCGGCAGCAGTTTCGGTGCAGGTCACGACGTTCAACGACAGCACCTCCATGGCAGGCGTCGATTACCGCCCCTTCTCGTCGGTTGTCAGGATTCCCGCCGGCAAGACCAGCGCCAGCTTCACGATTCAGGTGCTGGGCGACAAGTCATTCGAGCCCACCGAATCGATCCATGTGGTCTTGTCCAACCCGAGCCACGCGCTGCTCGACGGCACCGATGTCTATGGCTTCATCGTCGACAACGACAACCCCTACCCCTTGCCTGCGGACCCGTTGCTGCGCCTGGAGTGGTACCTCTACCCTGGCAACGGCATCGATGCGTTCCCGGTCTGGACCGACTACGACGGCAAAGGTGTACGAATCGCTGTTTTCGATCAAGGCATCGACTCCAAACATCCAGATCTTCAGGACCAATTGCTGACCGCGTCGGGGCGCAATGCCGCAGACCTGTCGGCAGGCGGTGCGCCTGTGCTGGCCGCTGACAACCACGGCACGGCAGTGGCCGGCACGATTGCGGCCGAGCTCAATGGCTTTGGCAGCGTCGGCGTGGCCTACGGCGCGAAATTGGTCAGCATTTATTCGCCTTTGAGTTTCAGTGGCTTGGCCAAGCAGATCAGCAACGCCTACACCTACGCCGCCACAAGCGCCGACATCCTCAACGACAGCTGGGGTTTCGCCGGCGGGTTTGCCAGTGGCGCGACCTGGGCTTTTTACGACAACTTCCGCGAGCCTCTCTTTTCAGCGGCCGGCGTCGCGCTGGCCAAGCTCGCGGCCAACGGTCGCGGCGGGCTCGGCACCGTGGTGGTTCAGGCCGCAGCCAATGGGCACCTCGATGGCGACGACACCAATCTGCACAATTTTCAAAACAGCCAGTACATCATCACCGTCGCAGCCACCGATTTCTACGGCAATGTCACGAGCTACAGCACCCCCGGTGCTTCGGTACTGGTCAGCGCACCCGGCGGCGGCGGTGGTGGCGCCGACCCACTGACCAACATCGTCACCACCGACCGTGTCGGCACTGCCGGATTCGACACCAGCGACTACACCAGTTTGGCCGGCACCTCGTTTGCAGCGCCCATCGTCGCCGGCGTGGTCGCGTTGATGCTGGAGGCCAACCCAGCGCTGGGTTATCGAGATGTCCAGGAGATCCTGGCCTACAGCGCGCGAGAAGGCGGCACGAGCAACCATGTCTGGGCCTTCAACGGCGCAACGAACTGGAACGGCGGCGGCCTGCACTACGAGCCCGTCGACCAGCACCTGGGCTACGGACTGGTCGATGCACGGATGGCTATTCGCTTGGCAGAGACCTGGTCGACTGCCGCGCACACCGCCGCCAATCGGCAGCAGGTGCTGATCAGCCACAGCCCGGCGCTGGTGATTCCGGACAATCTGGCCGCAGGCGCCGTCGACCGCATCAACGTGACGCAGTCGCTGGAGGTTGAACGGGTCGAGGTGATCTTGCAGGTGACCCATCCTTTCGTGGGCGACCTGTCAGTCATCCTGAGTTCGCCCACCGGCACCCAAAGCTACCTGCTTTCCAACCCGCAAAAGACCTTGCTCGACCCGTCTGGCACCGACGAGGACAACATCAACTTCAGCTTCGACACCGTGCTGTCTTGGGGCGAGTCATCGCTGGGCACCTGGTCGCTGCGGGTCATAGACCATGCTTCAGGGGATGTGGGGAAGTTCGACGCCTGGACCTTGAACCTGATCGGCAAGCCGGCCTCGGCGGACGATGTCTACATCTACACGGACGAATTCTCGGCGTCCTGCGTCCTCCAACCGGCCCGCGCCACCTTGGTCGACACCACGGGGGTGGACACGCTGAACGCTGCGGCATGCACCGACCCTGTGTCGCTCGACCTGTCTGCTGCGACCATCAGCAGCATAGCTGGCCACAGCCTGGTGCTGGCCAGCGGCACGGTGATTGAAAACGCCAACGGCGGCGACGGCGACGACCTGCTGACGGGCAACACCGCAGCCAACATCTTGAACGGCGGGCGTGGCAACGACCGCTTGGACGGCGGCCCAGGCGACGACACGCTGATCGGCGGCCCAGGCAACGACCGCTTGACCGGCGGCGCAGGCAACGACACCGCGGTATTTCACGGCAATTTGGCGCAGTACACCGTTGTGCAATCGCTCAGCGCTTGGGCTGTGACCGGGCCAGACGGCAGCGACAACTTGGTCGGCGTAGAAACTGCGCAATTTGACGATCGGTCGCTGACACTCAGCCTGCCTGCCCTGGTCGACAGCGACCGCGACGGCGTCCCCGACGTGTTCGAAGCCCAGGCGCCCGGCCTGAGCGCGGTCGACCGCGCCCAGCACCTGTTGGGTGACGGCAACGGTGACGGTTTGGCCGACGCCCAGCAGGCCAACGTGGTCTCCAGCCCCGTGCAGGGGCCGGGCAACAGCGCTCTGTATGCGACGCTGGTGGCCGAGGCATTGCTGGGCCAGAGCGCGACAGAGACCCATGCAGCGATCACAGCCTTCGCCCAGTTGGCAGCACCCGGTGACATCCCTGCCGAGATGCAGATGGCGCTGGGATTGATCGACTTCAGCGCCATGCTCGACCAGCCGGGCCAAACCAGATCGTTCAGCCTGTATGTCGATGCCAGCCTGGGGATGAACGGTTTCTGGCAACAAAGCAGCAACGGCACCTGGACCAACCTGGCCAGCGCCGCCTACGGTGGCCAGGTGAGCAATGCCGACGGCAAGACCCGACTGGACTTCCATCTCAGCGATGGCGGCGCGTTCGACACCGATGGGCTGACCAACGGCGTCATCCACGACATTGGCGCAGCCGCCTTCATGGCCTTGAGCTTGGTGGGCTACGCGCCACCGCCACTCGACACCAACTACTGGTTTTGAACCCTCGCCACAAGAACCGGAACGCCATGAAACGACTCTGCAGACTCTGGGTATTGACGCTGGCAACCCTGGCGGGCTGCGGTGGTGGCGGCAACAGTGGTGGCATTGCCGCGCCTGCGACGCCATTGCCGACGCCGACGCCGACGCCGACGCCGAACCCTGCCATCGCGGCGGTCACCGCAGACTTGCAGGGGATCTGGGAGAGCAGCAGCGCGGGTGTGAAGACCTCGGCTGTGGTGCTGCCCGATGGCCAGACATGGCTGATGCAGAGCCAGGCCAGCCTGGTCATCGCCAAGCTGGAGGCCAGCGGCACCGGCTACAGCAGCGGCTTCATCGGCAGCGGCAAGCGCTACCTGCTGGGAACAAGCACGGTCGGCACCATAGACCTGAACGCCGGCAAGACCGCAGCGTCCAGCCTGAGCTTGACCTTGACCACCGCAGGCGTGACCGAGACCTATGCGATGAGCTACCAGAGCCGCTACGACACGGCGGCCACCCTGGCCGACCATGCCGGCGATTGGACTGCCACGTCAGGCCCAGGCAGGCTGACCTGGCACATCACCGCCACCGGCATCCTCAGTGGCACCGGCAGCACTGGCTGCAGCTATGCGGGCCAGATCAAACTTCGCGCCGAAGCCAAAGCGGTGGTCGATTTGATCGTCGCAGAGCAGTGCGCAGACAAGTCACGACAGCTGGCAGGCATCGCGCTGTTGCACCCAGACAAGCGCATAGCCATCCTGGCGATGACGACGACTGACGGCGTCACGGCCTGGCTGCTGGCCATGGACCGCTGAATCCTCATGTCCTAGCGCCAGCTGCTCAAGCCCCGGCCGAAGTCTCCAGTCGATGGTCAGCGCCACCGTACTGTCCCAGCAGGCGCAGCAGCACCGGTAAAGCCTCGCGCAGCGCAGAGGCCAGCGTGTGCGGCGGGTTGATCACGAACAGTCCGCTGCCCAACATGCCGAAACCCCTGTCGTTGGGCTCAGCCACGGTCAGGCGGACATGTAGCCAGCCCTTCTTGGCTTGGGCATCGGCCACCGCTTTGAGCCGCTGCGGCAGTTGCGCCGATTCGCGCAGGTCGAGTTGCGGATACCAGACCATCACCACGCCTTCGGCAAAGCGCGTCAGCGCATCGCGAGACGCGGCCACCACCTCGGCATAGTCGGTCTTGATCTCGTAGCTCGGATCCATCAACAGCACACCGCGCCGGCTCGGCGGTGGCAGCTGCGATTTCAGGCCCTGGAAACCATCCGCGCGCTGCACCAACACCTGCCGGTCGCCGGCAAAGTTCTCGGCCAGCAGCGCATGGTCGGTGGGATGGAGTTCGAACAGCCGGAGCTGGTCTTGCGGGCGCATCAGCGCACGCGCAATGCGTGGCGAACCTGGGTACAGCGCCAACTCGGCATGCGGGTTGAAAGCCTGGACCTGGGCCAGGTAGTCGGCCAGCAGGCCAGGCAGCGCATGCACTTGCCAAAGCTTGGCAATGCCTTGCTTGTACTCGGCATGCTTTTGCGCGTGGTCGGCGTGTAGCGCGTAGGCGCCCGCGCCGGCGTGGGTGTCGACCAGGCGCCAGGCCTTGTCCTTGGCATTGAGGTGGCCCAGCACGGCGACCAAGGTGGCGTGCTTGAGCACATCCGCATGGTTGCCGGCGTGAAAAGCGTGACGGTAAGCGAGCATGGGGAGCGACTGTGCCACGGTTGGCGGCACGAGCCTTGATGCGCCTCGCAGCGAGCGTCAATCCAGCGTGATGCCCAGGTCGGTGGCCAGGGCGATCCATTCGGCCGAATCCTCGGCCCAGGTCTTGCGCAACTCGGCGGGGTCGGTCATCGGCAGGTTGGGGATGCCGAACTGGTCACGCAGGCCCTTGAGCTGCGGCGTGGCCGAGGCCTCGCGCACGGCGGCGGAGAGCTTGTCGAGGATGTCGCGTGGCGTGCCGGCCGGTGCGGCAAACGGCAGGAAGCCTTCCATGCCGAACACCGGTGCGGTGAAGCCCTGCTCCACCAGCGTGGACAAATCGGGCAGGCGCGGCGTGCGCACCTTGCCGGTGGCACCGATGGCGCGAAGCTTGCCGGTCTGAATGTGCGGCACGATGCCCTGCACGCTGCCCACCCCCGCCTGGATCTGGCCACCGATCAGGTCGGTCAGCATCGGTGCCTCGCCGCGGTAGTGCGCCACCACCATCTTGAGCTTCTCGCTCTTGTTCAGCACATCACCCAGCATGTGCGCCCACGAGCCCGCGCCATAGGTGCCCCAGGCCGCTGGGTTGGCCTTGGCAAAGGTGACAAGCTCACGCAGGTTCTTGGCCGGCACGTTGGCGTTCACGGCCACCAGCAGCGCGCCGCTGGGGAACAGCGCCACCGGGTCGAAGTCCTTCACCGGCGTGTAAGGCAACTTCTTGTACAGCACCTTGGCCTGCCACGTCGCCGTGCTGGTGCTGATCAGCAGCGTGTAGCCATCAGGCGCGGCCTTGGCCACCTCGCCAGCGCCCAACGTGCCGCCGGCACCGGTCTTGTTCTCGATGTTGAAGGCCTGGCCGAACTTGCGCGACAAGTGCTCGCAGTACATGCGGGCATAGGCGTCGGTCAGGCCACCCGGTGGAAACGGCACGATCACCCGCACCGGCCGGTTGGGCCAAGCGGCCTGGGCGCGGCCGCTGACCGGCAGCAAGGCCGCCGCCGACGCCGCGCCAAGCAGCAGGCGGCGGCGGTCGGTCAGGGAAGGATTGGGTCGAATCGGGGTAAGGCTCATCAGGGGCTCTCTTGTGGCGTTGGATAGTGGGAAAGCGTGGCCTTCAGCCTTGTCAGGCGGCGCCAGCGCTAAACCCATCAGCATAGCCGCAGTCCAGGCCTCGGACTTACCCGCGGCTGTGGATCACTCGCCCAGACAGCGCCAAGACAGGCGGACCTCGGCTCACTCACCCAGATACGCTGCCCGAACCTTGGGATCGTCGAGCAAGGCCTTGGCGTCGCCGCTCATCGTCACCTCGCCCGACTCCATCACATAGCCGCGGTCGGCCAGGCCCAGCGCGCGGCTGGCGTTCTGCTCGACCAGCAAGATGGTGGTGCCTCGGCTGTGGATGTCGGCCACCACCTCAAAGATCTTGTCGACCATGATCGGCGACAGGCCCATCGACGGCTCGTCGAGCAGCAGCACCTTGGGTCTGGCCATCAGCCCGCGGCCCATCGCCAGCATCTGCTGTTCGCCGCCGCTCATCGTGCCGGCCAGTTGCAGCGCTCGCTCTTTCAGTCGCGGAAAGATCGCGAACACCTTGGCGATGTCAGCCTGTACCTCATCGTCTTCGCGAACATAAGCGCCCATCTGAAGGTTCTCGACGATGGTCATGCGGCTGAACACGCCACGACCCTCGGGCACCATCACCAAGCCTTGCTTGACCAAGTCCCAGGCGCCCTGGCCTTTGACGCTTTGGCCCATGAAGCGGATGTCGCCGTCGGCCACCGGCTGGGTGCCGGTGATCGCCTTGAGTGTGGTGGTTTTGCCGGCGCCGTTGGCACCGATCAAGCACACCAACTCGCCCTGGCGGACCTGGAAGCTCGCGCCCTTGACGGCCTGGATGCCGCCGTAAGCCACCTTCAGGCCGCTGACTTCTAGAAAGACTTCGTTGTTGTTTGCCATGATCAATGCGCCTTGTGGCCTGCGCCGAGGTAGGCCTCGATCACCTTGTCGTTGCGCTGCACGTCGTAAGGCGTGCCCTCGGCGATCTGCTTGCCGTAGTCCAGCACCGTGACACGGTCGCACAAGCCCATCACCAGTTTGACGTCGTGTTCGATCAGCAGGATGGTTCGGCCGTCCTTGCGGATGCGGTCGATCAGCTCGCGCAGCACCACTTTTTCGGTCGCGTTCATGCCGGCAGCGGGCTCGTCAAGCGCGATCAGCTTGGGGTCGGTGGCGAGCGCTCGGGCAATCTCGAGCCGGCGCTGGTCGCCGTAGCTCAGTGTGCGGGCCTTGAAATCGGCATAGCGGCCAATACCGACGTAGTCCAGCAACTCCTGGGCGCGGTGGGCAATCGCCGCCTCTTCGGCCTTGAAGCCAGCAGTGCGAAACACCGCGCCAACCAGGCCGGAGCGGGTGCGCACATGGCGACCGACCATCACGTTCTCGAGTGCTGTCATCTCGGCGAAGAGCCGGATGTTCTGGAAGGTGCGCGCGATGCCGGCCTTGGCCACCTCGTGCACCGCGCTGGGCTTGTAGGGCGCGCCACCCAGGTCGAACGAGCCCGAATCCGGCGTGTACAGCCCGGTGATGACGTTGAAGAAAGTGGTCTTGCCGGCGCCGTTGGGGCCAATCAGACCGTAGACCTGGCCTTTGCGGATGGTGATGCCCACCTCGGACAAGGCTTGCAGCCCGCCAAAACGTTTCGAAACCCCGGCCACCTGAAGCACGATGTCGCTCATGTTGTCGGACTCCGATCAGCGCGGGGAAGCAGAAGGCACCGGCTGCGGCGCCGCCTTGCCATGCTCGGGCGAGGGCCAAAGCCCACGCGGACGCGCGAGCATGATGACGATCATCGCCAGCGCGATCATCAACTGGCGCAGGATCGCCGCGTCGATTCGGCCGTCGGTCATGCGCTGCAGGTCGAGTTCGCCGGCGACCCAGCGCAGCGCCTCGGGCAGCGCGGCCAGCAAGACTGCGCCGAGCACCACGCCGGGGATATGGCCGATGCCGCCCAGCACCACCATCGCGACGATCATCACGCTCTCCTGCAGCGAAAACGACTCGGGCGAGACGAAACCCTGGAAGGTGGCGAACATCACGCCCGACACACCGCCGAAGGTCGCACCCATGCCGAAGGCCAGCAGCTTGAGGTTGCGGGTGTTGATGCCCATCGCCTTGGCGGCGATCTCGTCCTCGCGGATCGCCATCCAGGCCCGGCCAATCCGGCTGCGCTCGAGGCGGTAGCAGATCACCACGCTGACCACCACCAGCAGCAGGAACAGGTAGTAGTACTTGGTGACCGACGAGACTTCGAGGCCGAACAAGTCGCCGGTCTTGCCCAGGTCGACGCCGAACATCTTGATGCTGTCGATCTGCTGCAATCCCTTGGGGCCGTTGGTGATGTTGACCGGCCGGTCGAGGTTGTTCATGAAGACGCGAACGATCTCGCCAAAGCCCAGCGTGACGATCGCCAGGTAGTCGCCGCGCAACTTGAGCGTCGGCGCACCCAGCATCACCCCGGCCATGCCGGCCAGCGCCGCACCGAGCGGGATCACGACCCAGAACGGCGTGTGCAGGCCTTGCGGAAAGATGGCCTTGATCGCAGCGAAGTTCTCGCCCAAGTGGGGCGACGCCAGCAGCCCGAACATGTAGGCGCCCACTGCGTAGAAAGCGACATAACCCAGGTCGAGCAGGCCGGCATAGCCGACCACGATGTTCAGGCCGAGTGCCAGCAGCACATAGAGCAGCGCGAAGTCCAGCATCCGGACCCAGAAGTTGCCCACATGCTGGGCCAGCAAGGGCAGCACCAGCAGCGCGATGGCGGCGATCAGGAAGACGACGAGTTTGTTTTTCATGGTGCTGTCTCCTGCAGCGTCATGCGCGATCTGCAACGCGTTCGCCGAGCAGGCCTTGCGGCCGCACCGTGAGCACCAGGATCAGCACCAGGAAGGCGAAGATGTCGCTGTACTGGCTGCCCAGCACGCCGCCGGTCAACGCGCCGATGTAGCCCGAGCCCAGCGCCTCGATCAAACCCAGCAGCACGCCGCCCACCACCGCGCCGCCCAGGTTGCCGATGCCGCCGAACACCGCCGCGGTGAAGGCCTTCAAACCCGGCAGAAAGCCCATCGTGTGCTGCACCGTGCCGTAGTTGGCGGCGTACATCACGCCGGCCAGCGCAGCGAGCGCGGCGCCGATGATGAAGGTGGCCGAGATCACATGGTCGGGCCGCACGCCCATCAGCGCGGCCACGCGCGGGTTCTCGGCGGTGGCACGCATCGCGCGGCCCAGCTTGGTGCGGTTGACCAGGTACATCAGAGCGGCCAGCGTGATCGCGGTGACGACCAGGATCAGGATCTGGGTCAGGTTGATCACCGCGCCGCCGATGAAAAAAGGCTCGGACGGCAGCAAGATCGGGTAAGGCTTGGTGCTGGGCTGCCAGATGATCATCGCCAAGGTCTGCAGCAGCAAGCTCATGCCCATCGCGGTGATCAGCGGCGCCAGCCTTGGCGCATTGCGCAGCGGCCGGTAGGCGATCTTCTCGATCGCGTAGTTCAGCGCGGCGCAAACCACGACCGCCGCGACCAGAGAGATCAGCAGCAAGACCCAACCCGGCAGGCCCGAATCGGCCAGCACCCGCAGCACCGTCCAACTGGTCAGCGCACCGACCATCAACACTTCGCCATGGGCAAAGTTGATCAGGTTGATGATGCCGTAGACCATCGTGTAGCCGAGCGCGACGAGCGCATACATGCTGCCCAGCACCAGCCCGTTGATGACCTGTTGCAACAAGGTGTCCATGCGAGCAATCTCCGGTTCTTGACCCGGCGCCTGGCACAGCCGGGTCGGCCGCACCGGGCGGCTGCCAGGCTCGTTTGTCGTCATCCCCGGCCGTGACCGACCTGCGACGCTTGCGGAGATTGTAGGGTTGGGGACTCAGCACACCTGGGTTGGGAAATCCGCCAATCAATACGTCCAAAAGCAGCGACTAAGACGGGTCGGGTTTGGCACCGGCACGGCGCGCCTGCTCGTTGAGCCGCCGCAGTTCGGCCAGCCGCTCGCCGATGCGCAACTCCAACCCTCTTGGCACCGGTTGGTAGAAGGTCTGCACCGCCAACCCATCGGGCAAGTACTGCTCGCCAGCGGCAAATCCGCCTGCCTCGTCGTGCGCGTAGCGGTAACCGTCGCCGTGCCCCAGGCCTTTCATCAGCCGGGTGGGTGCATTGCGTAAATGCATAGGCACCGGGCGCGTCACATCCTGCTTGACCAACGCACGCACCTGGTTCCAGGCCTGGTAGACCGCGTTGCTCTTGGGCGCGACCGCCAGATAGGCCACGGCCTGGGCCAGCGCCAATTCGCCTTCGGGAGAACCCAGGCGCTCGTAGACCGAGGCCGCCTCGAGCGCCAGCGTCTGGCCGCGCGGGTCGGCCAGGCCGATGTCCTCGGCCGCCATGCGCAGCAGCCGGCGCGCCACATAGCGCGGGTCCACACCGCCGTCGAGCATGCGCGCCAGCCAGTACAGCGCGGCATCCGGGTCGGACCCGCGCACACTCTTGTGCAGCGCCGAGATCATGTCGTAGAACTGGTCGCCGCCCTTGTCGTAGCGACGCAGCATCTCGCCCAGGGCCTGCTCGAGCTGGGTCTCGCCGATCTCGGCGACGGGTTCTGCCTTGCCGCCGTGCACCAACTCGATCAGGTTCTGGTAAGCGTTGAGCAGCCGCCTGGCATCGCCATCGGCATGGCCGATCAGCCGCAGCCGCGCGGCGTCGGTCAGTGGCGGCGCTGCCAGCGCAGCCCGAGCACGGTCTATCAACAGCGTCAGCTCGGCGTCGTCCAAGGATTTCAGCACATGCACGGTGGCGCGCGACAGCAAGGCCGAATTGACCTCGAAACTCGGGTTCTCGGTCGTCGCACCGATGAAGGTGAACAGCCCCGACTCGACATGCGGCAGGAATGCGTCCTGCTGTGCCTTGTTGAAGCGGTGCACTTCGTCGACGAAGACCACCGTGCCCAATCGCTGCACGCGCGCCGCGCGGGCTTGCTCGACCGCCTCGCGGATGTCCTTGACGCCGGCCAGCACGGCTGACAGCACGATGAAATGCGAGCTCACCGCACCAGCCACCAGCCGCGCCAGCGTGGTCTTGCCCACGCCTGGCGGGCCCCAAAGAATCATCGAGTGCAGCCGGCCGGTCTCGAAGGCCACTCGCAGCGGCTTGCCCGGCCCCAGCAGATGGGTCTGGCCGATCACCTCGTCAAGCGTTCGCGGGCGCAGACGCTCAGCCAAAGGCACGCCGAGGGTGCCAGACGACGGCTCAGTGACAAGGCCTCCTGTCGGCAAGGCTTCGTCGGCAAACAAGGACTCTTGCGGATTCATCGATAGGATTGTGGCAGTCCGCGCCCGAGCGCTGGCAGATTGAGCAAGCCTGACCGCGCCCGATACCTAGCGTCATCAGGCTTGCTTCGAACGCATCATGAGAATGGGAAGCTGAATTCCGCCGGCGTCGGCTGCGAATCGGCCAGCACATCCTTCAACATCGGCGCGAGATGCCGAAATCACTGGAACAACCATGTTGCCCCTCCTGTTGCTGACATGTACCCAATGACCTATCCAAGACAGCCCAGCTTGCCAATCCTGCTCCGACGCCTGCGCGATACGGCGGTAATCACCGCGTTGGCGCTGTGCAGCGCCTTGGCCTGCGCCGGCCGGCCATTGGTCAGCGAGACCGCCGACGTCATCGGTGCGGGCGGCTGTGAACTCGAAACCAGCGTCGCCCGCCAGGTCGAACCGAACCACCCGAAGGCATCGATGGCCGACGCGCAGTTCGCCTGCGGTCTGGGCGGTCACAGCCAATTCGGCCTGTTGTTCGGTGGCACACGCAGCGCCGACGGCACCGACAGGTTGCTGGCCTTTGTCGGCAAGACCAACCTGGTCGAACCAGCAGAGGGTCGGACGGGATTTGGGCTGGCCTACTCGATCTGGACCGGACAGGACGCCGGTGAAAGCTGGCGCCATGCGGGATCGCGGCTGTACGGCATCGCCTCGCGCGAGTTGGCACCGCAGCTGCTCGGTCACTTGAACCTGGGGTGGCTGCGCAACCAGCGCCGTGACCACACCACATGGTCGCTCGGCATCCAGCGCGAAGGCGCACTGGGTTGGGCGGTCGACCTGTTCGGCGACGACCGCTCAAGACCCTGGTTGTCGGGTGGGCTGATCGCCTCGCCTGTAGACAAGTTCAGTGTCAACCTCAGCCTTGCCCAGCGGATCGGGCCGGCGCCGGCTCGATTGTGGACGCTCGGCGCCAAGATCGAATTTTGATGCGTAGGTCGCCAACCCGCACACTTGCGGTTCAATTCAGACCATGGACTTGGTGACGCTGTTTCACGCTGTGGACGCGCTATAGCTCGCCCCAGCACTGGCAGGCATACAGCACTGGCGGGCATACAGCACTGGCGGACAGTGCGCACGGCGGACTGTCCGTGCGGTCGACCTTCAGCGAAAGCGCCACCGACCCCGCCTCAACAACCAGACCGCCCTGAGCGCCCCGAGGCCGACCGAAGCCGGTCGCCCCCCATGGGGGTCAAGCAAAGTGGCAAAGCCACACTGCTTGAGAGCCGGAGCCGGCCCGATGCCAGACTCAAGGCGATTCGATCAGGTCCACGCCTTTGGGCGGGACGAAGCGGAACCGGTCATCGGGCAGCCTAGGGTTGGCTTCGACGGCGCTGAACTGCAGCAGCGAGCGCTGCCCAAAGGCATCGACGATCTCGAGTGCGGCCAGCGACTTGGCGCGGAAACCGACACGGATCGACTTGATGGAGGCGGCGTCCTGAACCTTGGGCAGCGCCTGCACCCAATCGACCCCGTCGATGCTGGGCGCTGCACTGAGTTCGAAGTCCTTGTCCATCGCCGTACCGGCCAGCAAAGCGGCAGGCGTCGCGCCCAATGCCTGCGACATCAAGCGCACCGTCACTTGGTTCAGATCGACGTCGTAGAGCCAGACCTTGCGGCCATCGGCAACGATCTGTTGCTCGAAGGGCTTGCGGTAGACAAAGCGGAACCGGTCGGGTCGGGCGAACTCGAAGTCGCCGCTGGAAATCTTCTTCCTGGCGCCGTCGGGCCCGCTGACCGTCTGGGTGAAGCTGGCCCGGCCTGTCTTGACCTCACGGGCGAACTCACGCAGCGTGTCGACCGCGTCGGCCTGCGCCGCCCCGGCCATCGTCGCCAAGACCATGGCCCAGCAGTTCAAGCTTCGGCGACAAGCCTTATTCATCGCGCTTGGGGATCAACAGGTCGCGGTTGCCGTTGGTGGCCATGCTAGAGACCAGGCCGGATTTCTCCATCTGCTCGAGCAGGCGCGCGGCTCGGTTGTAGCCAATCCGAAGATGTCGCTGCACCAGCGAGATCGATGCCTTCTTGTTTTGCAGCACGATCGCCACCGCCTGGTCGTACATCGGGTCGGCCTCGGCGTCCCCGCCACCGACACCGGCGCCAGGTCCTGCCTCGCCGTCGCCGTCGAGCACGCCGCCTTCCAGAATGCCTTCGATGTAGTTGGGCTCACCCTGGCTCTTGAGGTACTCGACCACCCGGTGCACCTCTTCATCGGAGACGAAAGCCCCGTGCACCCGCACCGGCACGCCACCGCCGGGCGTGAGGTAGAGCATGTCGCCCTGGCCCAGCAGCGCTTCGGCGCCCATCTGGTCGAGGATGGTTCGCGAATCGATCTTGCTGCTGACCTGGAAGCTCAGGCGCGTCGGGATGTTGGCCTTGATCAGGCCTGTGATCACGTCCACGCTGGGCCGCTGCGTGGCCAGGATCAGGTGGATGCCGGCGGCCCGGGCTTTTTGCGCCAAGCGCGCAATCAGCTCCTCGATCTTCTTGCCGACGACCATCATCAGGTCGGCGAGCTCGTCGATCACCACCACGACGAAAGGCAGGCGGTCGAGCGGCTCAGGGGCTTCAGGCGTCAGGCTGAACGGGTTCGGGATCTTTTCCTCGCGCTCGGCAGCGTCCGAGATCTTCTTGTTGTACCCAGCCAGGTTGCGAACGCCCAGCTTGCTCATCAGCTTGTAGCGCCGCTCCATCTCGCCGACGCACCAGTTCAGCGCGTTGGCGGCCTGTTTCATGTCGGTGACCACCGGGCACAGCAGGTGCGGAATGCCCTCGTAGACGCTCATCTCGAGCATCTTGGGATCGATCAGGATCAAGCGCACATCGCGCGCTTCGGCCTTGTAGAGCAGCGAGAGGATCATCGCGTTGATACCGACCGACTTACCCGAACCCGTGGTGCCGGCGACCAGGCAATGCGGCATCTTGGCCAGATCGGCCACCATCGGCGCCCCGATGATGTCCTTGCCCAAGCCCATCGTCAGCGGCGATGTGGCGTCGTGGTAGATCTGCGAGCCCAAGATCTCAGCCAAACGGATCATCTGGCGCCGCGCGTTGGGCAACTCCAGCGCCATCGTCGTCTTGCCAGGAATGATCTCGACCACCCGGATGCTGACCAGCGACAGCGAGCGCGCCAGGTCCTTGGCCAGGTTGACCACTTGCGAGCCCTTGACCCCGGTGGCCGGCTCAATCTCGTAGCGGGTGATCACCGGGCCCGGTGAGGCCGCGACCACATGAACCTCGACGCCGAAGTCGCGCAGCTTCTTCTCGATCATGCGCGAGGTCATCTCGACCGACTCGGGGGTGACCGAATCAACCCGGCTGGTCGGCGCAGCGTCGAGCAAGTCCACCTGAGGCAATCGGGTGTCACTCAACTCGGCAAACAAGGGCTTTTGGCGCTCCTTGGCGACACGGCTGCTCTTGGGGACTTCGACCATCGGTGGCTCGAAGACGATCGGCAAGTGGACTTCGACATCGACACGATCTTCCTCGACCACTTGCTCGCGCTCGCGCGTCAACACCTCGGCGATGCGCAAGTCCTGCTTGACTTCGCGGGCCTTGGACTGAGCCTGCCACAAACTCTCGATAGCTTGCCCCAGCCGGTCTGCGACCCGGGCCCAGGAAAACCGCAGCGCCAGTGACAGACCCAGCACCAGCGCAGCGATCCACAGCACGCCCGAGCCGGCGAACCCCAGCCACCTCATCGACAGCGGACCGACTGCCGCCCCCAGCATGCCTCCGGCCTGGCCCCCAGGCAATCCGGCATCGAGCCGATACAGCCGGGTCCACTCAAGGCCACAACAGGCCGTCAGCAGCAAGACCACCCCAACCCAGAACATGCCTCGGCTCAAGGCCGGCTCGCCGCCTGCAACCCGGCCACGCAGCCAAAGCGCCAAATCGGCGAGCCACACCCGCAGGCCCACCAGCATCAACACCCACACCGAGCGACCGAAAGAGAACAGCGCGATGTCAGACACCCAAGCCCCGGCCAGACCGGCTTTGTTGGCGATGGCCGCGCCGCTGCCCGAGGTCGAGAAACCAGGGTCGCTGGCACGGTGGGTGACCAAAGCCAGCAGCAACAGCAGCCAGATCAAACCGCCACCCAGCAACAGCACCTGCAAGCGCCAGCGCGGTGGCTCGCCGGCTGGTGCAGCACTTTGCACCGTGTCGGCCCGAGCCTGGGCGCCATCGACCCCCAGAAATCTGAGCGAAAAAGTCATGCCCGGGATTGTGGCCTATCAGCCTCACCGCTCAAGCGGCTTGCATCGGGCCAGGCCGCGCGTCACATCATCTGCGGCGCGGGCTCCTTGATCTGCACCGAGCCATTCTCCAGGGTCTCGATCACACCGCGCCCCTCCAGGTCCTTCATCACCCGGCTGACCATCTCGCGCGAAGCACCCACCACCTTGGCCATGTCCTGGCGTGAAACCTTGCCACGCACCGTCTTCACGCCGTCGATGTCCTCGGCCATCTCGAGCAGCGTTCGCGCGACCCGGCCGTAGACGTCGAGCAAGGCCAGCGATTCGATCTGCCGATTGGCATGGCGCAAGCGTCGAACCAAGCCACGCAGGATCGCGTAAGACAGCGACGAGTTGTCGGGCAGCACACGCGCAAAGTCGCTGCGGCCCAGCACCAGCACATCAGTCTGGACTTCGCAGCGCACGGTGGCCGAGTGCGGCTCGTTGTCGATCATGCTCATCTCGCCGACATAGTCGCCCGACTCCAGCACGGCCAGGATCACCTCGCGACCACGGGCGTCGGAGGTCAGCACCCGGGCCCGGCCATTGAGCAGGATGAACAAGGTGTTGCTCTTGCGGCCCTGCTCTACCACCAACTCGCCACGCCGGAGCTTGCGCTTGACAACGCTGTCAGCAATCAGTTGCGCCTGATCGTTGGTGAGCATCGAGAACAATGGCACGCGCCGAATCAGATCTAGGTTGGTCAACATGGACATGAGGGATTCCCTTATTACTAATATTGTGTTGCCTGCATCATCCCGACAAATCGACCCGTCGGCTGACAAAATTCGATGCGATTTCGTGCGAACTGCCTGGTTTTCAAGTCCAAGGGCATCACCCAAGTCGACCCCGACCCCCATGGGACAATTCGGCCATCGGACTGGCCGCTGTTCGGCCAACAGACCTCACCCTAACCCGAATTCATCATGAGCTCACCCACCCTCCACGCCCAAGTGCTGATCCTGGGCTCCGGCCCAGCTGGCTACACCGCAGCGATCTATGCCGCTAGAGCAAACCTCAAGCCGGTCCTGATCACCGGCATGGCCCAAGGTGGTCAGCTGATGACCACCACCGAGGTCGACAACTGGCCCGCCGACGTGATGGGGGTTCAGGGGCCGGAGCTGATGCAACGCTTTCAGCAACATGCCGAGCGCTTCAACACCGAGATCGTGTTTGACCACATCAATGCGGTGGACCTGTCAAGCAAGCCGTTCAAGCTCACCGGCGACAGTGGCCAGTACAGCTGCGACGCGCTGGTGATCGCCACCGGCGCCTCTGCCAAGTACCTGGGGCTGCCGTCGGAGGAGGCTTTCATGGGCCGCGGCGTCAGTGGCTGCGCGACCTGCGATGGCTTCTTCTACAAGGGCGACATCGTGGCGGTCGTCGGTGGCGGCAACACCGCCGTCGAAGAAGCGCTCTACCTCTCCAACATCGCCAGCAAAGTGCATCTGGTGCACCGGCGCGACAAGTTCCGCGCCGAACCGATCATGATCGACAAGATGCATGAGAAGGTTGCCGCCGGCAAGATCGAGCTGCACCTGTTCCAGACCCTCGACGAAGTGCTGGGCGACGCCAGCGGCGTGACCGGCGTGCGGCTCAAGAACGTCAGCAGCGGTTCGACCGAAGACCTGACGCTCAAAGGCTGTTTCATCGCCATTGGCCACCAGCCCAACACCGACCTGTTCAAAGGCCAGTTGGAGATGAAAGACGGCTACATCGTCACCCGCACCGGCCTGAACGGCTTTGCGACGATGACCAGTGTGCCAGGCGTCTTTGCGGCCGGCGACGTGCAGGACCACATCTATCGCCAGGCCATCACCTCGGCAGGTACAGGCTGCATGGCGGCGCTGGACGCGCAGCGTTTCCTGGAGCAGCAAGCCTGAACAGGCCGAGTCGGCCGTTTTTCTGGCTATAATCGTCGTCTTTGCCGGAGGTGGCTGCGGACCTTGATCGATCCAGATCAAAACCGTGCCACTGGCGGCTGAAAAGCGTAGACGATTCGTGGAGTACGCGAGCGTCAAACAGGCATCTACTCAGGCGGTTACCCCGTAACCCGGTTCACCCCCCTGCGCTGGTTGTCTGGCCTGCAACAGTCAAGATTTTCGGAGAAGCGTCATGGCACGCGTCTGTCAAGTCACGGGCAAGCGCCCGATGGTGGGAAACAATGTCTCCCACGCCAACAACAAGACCAAGCGTCGCTGGTTGCCCAACCTGCAATACCGCCGCTTCTGGGTCGAGAGCGAAAACCGTTGGGTGCGCCTGCGCATCACCAACGCTGCGCTGCGCCTGATCGACAAGGTAGGCATCGACCAGATTGTGGCCGATCTGCGCGCCAAACACGCGCTCTGATCGCCGTCCCCATCCACATCAAACCCGGAGCACGACATGGCATCCAAAGGCGGACGTGAAAAGATCAAGCTGGAATCCTCTGAGGGGACCGGCCACTTCTACACCACCAGCAAGAACAAAAAGACAACCCCTGGCAAGCTCGAATTCATGAAATTCGACCCCAAGGCGCGCAAGCATGTGCTGTACAAAGAAATCAAGCTGAGGTGATCTGCAGGCTAAAGGCCTGCAACCCGCTTTGATGCCAGAAGCCCGCCCTGACCCGGCGGGCTTTTTGTTGTGCGCCGGGCAATTCGGCCCAAACCTTCAGCAACAGTGGCGCATTGACATCACCCTGGCCGGCCTTCGCGAACACCTTGCTGACTATCGCCTCCCGTTCGTGTCAGCCCGCATCGCTGCGGCCGAAGACAACGACCAAGCCTGCGGCGCGAATATCGAGAGGGATATAGCTTGGCAACAGCGCCGACAAGCCAGCGAGCGCAGCATGAACTGAAAGGCTGGCGGGTGCGTCCTGAGAATGACCGATGAGCCCTCCAGGCCCATCGACGGCGGACTGCCTCAGGTCCGCACAGCCCGCAGCTTGATCGAAAACTGCTCCAATGCCTCGATACCGCTGCTCTCGGCCTGCTTGCACCACAGTTGCAGGTCGACCACCAACTGGTCGGCCGACACGTTGGTGCGGGTCCAGAGTTGGCGCAGTTGTTCACGCATCGTCACCAGCTTGGCCAACTGCGGACTGCCTTTGACTGCCCTGGCCAGCTGCGGCAGCACATTGGCAGGGATCTTCTCGGCGTCGCGGTGCAACCAGCGCTGGGCCAGTTGCAGTTCGGTCAGGTTGACACTGCCCTGTGCCTTGACGCGTGCCAATTCGGCCGCGCACGCGGCTCGCAGTTCATTGGCGTACTTGGCCATCACCTCGTAGCGATTGGCGATGATCGCCTCCAGCGTGTGGGCGTCCGCCTGTGGCCTGACCTGCCCCAGTTTGAGCTGGGGCGCTGTCTTGCGAACTTTGGCCAGACCGACCAGCTCCATCGCGCGGATATAGGCCCAGCCGATATCGAACTCAAAGGGCTTGACCGAGAATTTGGCCGAAGTCGGGTAAGTGTGGTGGTTGTTGTGCAATTCTTCGCCGCCGATGATAAAGCCCCAAGGCGATACATTGGTCGAAGCGTCCGGCGCTTCGAAATTGCGATAACCCCAGTAATGGCCAATACCGTTGATGATGCCGGTGGCCATCACCGGAATCCACAACATCTGCACCGCCCAGACCGTCAGGCCGATCGCACCGAACACAGCCAGGTCTATGGCCAGCATCACGCCAACCCCTTCCCAGCTGAACCGGGTGTAGAGATTGCGTTCGATCCAGTCGTCGGGCGTGCCGCGACCGTACTTGGCAATCGTCTCTGGTACCTTAGATTCGATGCGGTAGAGCTCAACGCCGGTCAGCAGCAGCGCCTTGATGCCACGGGTCTGCGGGCTGTGCGGGTCTTCCTCGGTCTCGCATTTGGCATGGTGTTTGCGGTGGACCGCCACAAATTCCTTGGTCACCATGCCCGTGGTCAACCAAAGCCAGAACCGGAAGAAATGTTCAGGGATCGGATGCAGGTCGAGCGCCCGATGGGCTTGAGCGCGGTGGAGAAAAATCGTGACCGAGCAGATCGTGATGTGGGTCATACCCAGCGTTACCAGCAGCACTTGCCACCACGTTGAGCTGGACCACAGGCCATAAGCCAGCCAATCCACCAAAGAAAACCACAGCGTCGAAATCAAGCTCATCTTGGCCTTTTGCCGCCCAAAAAGCGGACGAATTACCTATTGTAGGCTGCCCTGCTGCTTTGGAAGACCAGGAAATTGCCTGGAAAACCCGCGTCATCCGTCAAGACTCGGTCAGACGGTGCAGCCTAACTCAAAAGCGACTGCGTTTGCGCAATCGTGAATGCCTGGCGCAAAACCGGCACAAGCGAGGTCAGCGCCGCTGCCACAGCGCGGCGAAGAACCCGTCCGTCGCTTGCCGGTGTGGCCACAGCCGCAGGTAACCGTCGTGGGTCAACTCCTGCGCACGCTCCACATGGGCGGCCAACAACGCCTCCTCGGCAGGCAACTTGACAAAGTCAGGGTGTGCTGCGCCAAAAGCCTCGGCCACGACCTCGTTTTCGTCCCGCAACAAGCTGCAAGTCGCGTAGACCAAGCGCCCGCCCGACTTGACCAGCCGGGCTGCGCTGTCAAGGATCGCCGTCTGTTTGGCCTGCAGTTCGACGACGGCCTGCGGCGATTGACGCCACTTCAGGTCGGGGTTGCGCCGCAGCGTGCCAAGCCCTGAACAAGGCGCATCGACCAGCACCCTGTCGATCTTGCCCGACAGACGTTTGACGCGCTCGTCGCGCTCGTGCGCGATCTGCGCCGGATGCACGTTGGACAGTCCGCTGCGCGCCATCCTGGGCTTGAGCGCGTCAAGCCGGTGCCCCGAAGTGTCGAACGCGTAGAGCCGGCCTGTCGAACGCATGGATGCACCCAGTGCCAGCGTCTTGCCGCCAGCCCCGGCGCAGAAATCGACCACCATCTCCCCGCGTTTGGCATCGACCAACAGCGCCAGCAGCTGGCTGCCTTCGTCCTGCACTTCGATGTCGCCGCGCACAAAGGCATCGATCTTCTGCAGCGCGGGCTTTCCTGGCACCCGAATACCCCAGGGCGAGAACGGTGTCGGCGCCACGCGCAGGCCCGCCTGGTTGAGCACAGACAGCATGTCCTCGCGTTTGGCCTTGAGAACGTTGACCCGCAAATCCAGCGCTGCGGGCTCGTTGAGCGCGGCCACCAGGGGCCAGAACTCGGCCTCACCGAGTTGGCTGCGCAGCGCCGAGGCCAGCCAGTCGGGCAGGTTGTGGCGCAGCTTTTCAGAAAAACTTCCCGGATCAACCGCCAGAACCTGCTGTCGCCATTGTTGTTCGTTAGGACCAACCGCGCCACGCAATAAATTCTGGTCGCCCGACCAAGCCAGCAGCGCCAAGCGCCGCTCCAAAGCGCCCGTGCCGCTCTGGGCTTGGTGCAAGAGCAAAGAGCGGCGCCGCAGCACGGTGTAAGCGGTCTCGGCCAAGGCATGGCGCTCGCGCGGGCCGAGCGTGCGGTGCTGTCGGAAGAAGCCCGAGACAATGCTGTCGGCGGGCGCGTCGAGTCTGAGAACAGCGCGCAACAATTCGGTGGCCAGGTCAAGCAGAGCGGTAGGATGCATGTCCCGATTATCCGCGCCCTCTTTCAGACAGCTTTTCAATCTATTGCCCATGACCGACCTGCCACCGCTGCCCGCCGCACCGATCGGGCGTTACCGCCACTACAAAGGCAAGGAGTACGAACTGGTCGGCGTGGTTCGGCACAGCGAGACGCTGGAAGCCCTGGTGTTGTACCGCCCGCTGTATGGTGAGGGCGCGCTGTGGGTGCGGCCGCACGCGATGTTCTTCGAGACCGTCACCGTTACCGGTCTGACCCAGCCTCGTTTCGCCCGACTGGACTGAGCGCTTGGGCGCATCAGCCAGTCCAGAACAAGCACTGCGGCTCAGCGTTCGCGAGTTGCACCCGGCCGTCGCGCAACACCAGCTGGTCCTCGACGAACCACCGCACGGCACGTGGGTAGATCAAATGCTCGGCCGCGAGCACCCGGTCTGACAAAGTCTGCGGCGTGTCGTCCGGTAACACCGGCACGGCGGCCTGGGCCACGATTGCGCCCTGGTCCAGCGCGGTGGTGACGAAGTGAACCGTCGCGCCGGCCAGCTTGCAGCCCGCTTCGATCGCCCGACGGTGGGTGTGCAGGCCGGCAAAGGACGGCAGCAGCGAGGGGTGAATGTTGAGCATCCGTCCTTCGTATCGGGCCACGAAACCATCGCCGAGGATGCGCATGAAGCCTGCCAGCAGCACCAGATCGGGTGCGAAGCCATCGATCACCCTCGCCAATTCAGCGTCGAACAGTTCCCGGCTGGGCTGCTGCAGGTGATCGACCACCGCAGTGGCGATGCCTTGGCCGGCGGCAAACGCCAGCCCCGGCGCACCCGGCCGGTTGCTGATCACAGCCACCACCTGCGCAGACCAGCCCTCGGTGGCACAACTGCGGACGATGGCCTGCATGTTGCTGCCCAGACCGGATATCAGGATGACGATGCGCTTCATCAGGGCGCGAAGTGTACGGGCTGTGCACCCGGGTCCAGGTAGAGCCCTGCGCCGCGACGCCGGCCCTTGAGCGAGAATCCGCCGCTCTTGTGAAGGACTGACCCCATGCGACCCCGTGTACTCTCAGGCATGCGCCCTACCGGCGCACTCCACCTCGGCCACTACCATGGCGCGCTCAAAAACTGGGTCAAGCTGCAGCACGACCATGACTGCTTCTTCTTCGTCGCCGACTGGCACGCGCTGACCACGCATTATGAAGACCGCGAGGTGATCGAGAAGACGGTCTACGACATGGTGATCGACTGGATCGCCGCTGGCCTGGACCCCGAAAAAGCCACGATCTTCATCCAGAGCCGGCTGCCAGAGCATGCCGAACTGTTCACGCTGCTGGCGATGGGCACGCCGCTGGCATGGCTGGAGCGCATGCCGACCTACAAGGATCAGATCGAAAAGCTCAAGGACAAGGACCTGGCGACCTACGGTTTTCTCGGCTATCCGCTGCTGCAGGCCGCCGATATCCTGATCTACCGCGCCGCTTACGTGCCGGTGGGCGAGGATCAGGCACCGCATGTGGAGATCACCCGAGAGGTGGCTCGCCGCTTCAACCACCTGTACGGCCGCGCCGCCAACCACGACGAGCAAATCGCCTCCGCGCTGGCCAAGCTGGGCAAGGACGACGCGCGCTACATCGAGAAGCAACGCAAGGCCTATGGCCAGGACGGATCGATGGAGGCCTTGTCCAGGGGCGAGGCGGTCGTCAAGCGGGCCCGGGCGGCCGACTTGATCGACAGCGACGACACCGAATTGCTGCTCGGTCACCTCAAAGGCAGCGGCAAGAGCGTGCTGACCGAGCCCGCAGTGCTGTTGACCGAGACCAGCAAGTTGCCTGGATTGGACGGCGACAAGATGAGCAAGAGCCGCGGCAACACGATCGCGATGCGCGACGAACCGGCGGTGGTCGCGCACAAGATCAAACGCATGCCCACCGACCCGCAGCGCGTGCGCCGCAACGACCCCGGCGACCCGACGCGCTGCCCGGTCTGGCAGTTCCACCAGGTCTATTCCGACGCGGCGACCAAGGACTGGGTGGTCCAGGGCTGCACCAGTGCCGGCATCGGTTGCCTGGACTGCAAGCAACCCGTGATAGACGCCATCGTCCGCGAGCAGCAACCCTGGCGCGAGCGTGCTGAAGCCTACCTCAGCAACCCCAAGCAAATCCACTGGATCGTCGAGATGGGCACCGAGCGTGCGCGCACGGTAGCCCGTCAGACCATGAAGGACGTTCGTGAGGCGATGGGGCTGAATTACTGAATGCCCCAAGGCCGGCCGACGCCGGCCGCCCCCAGTGGGGATCAAGCAAAGTGGCAAAGCCACATTTGCTTGAGAATGTCCAAGGTCGCCGCCGCGCGGCGACCGCCAGCGCGGCGTTCGGCACGCGAGGCAATGGTTGAGTCGGACCCAGGGTCAATCCCAGGCAATGCAAGAAATTAGGGAAAACCCTATACTGCACTGCAACACGAAATCAATCCGGTTTCGTGCAGACCCTGGAGTTCACACCATGAACAGTGCTTCGATGACTTTTGGCCGGCCCACCCGTCTGGTCGCTCCCCGTGGTTCGATTTGGATGGCGGGGCTGGTCATGGCCATGATCGACGGCCTGCGCCGGCTCGACAGCTGGCAGCTCAACCAGCAGCGCAACGAACCCAAGACCGTAGAAGGCGTGTTGAACTGGGCTCGACGCATCGAGGCCACGGACCCCGGCTTTGCCTCGGATCTGCGCGCAGCCGCCATGCGTTCGAACAGCGACGACGAACGCTGAGCGTGATCGCGGCGCCGCTTGAGCGGCGTCGAGGTCACAGGCCGCTGTGTGGCCCACCGTTGGCGCAGCACGGCCGTCCCAGCCGCTACCATCCCGCTTTTGGCAGCAGATGGCGAGACGGGGTCGGTCATGGGCAATGGATCAAACAATGGATCAAATGGCAGCGGGCCGATAGCCGGGCGTCGGGCTTGGATGGGGGCTGGCTTGGGCAGTTTGCTGGGCATGACCGGCTGTGCATCGCCGCCACAACCCACAGCGGCCGCACAGCCATCTGCGCTACCACCGGCGTTGCGCGTGCTGCCGTTTTCAGCCGCAGTCATGGGTAGCTTGCCTGCGGGATGGCTGCCTTATGCGATGCGGCAAGACCTGAGCCGCACGCGCTACGCCATCGTGCGAGACGGCGAACGCAAAGTGCTGCACGCCAGCGCCACCGCCTCTGCCACCGGACTGCGCTGTGCCGTGCACATTGACCCGCTGGCGTTCGGTCACCTGCAGTTCAGTTGGCGCGTTCGCGAAGTTCCCAGCCTGGCCAATGTCAGCGTGGCCGAACACGACGACTGCCCGGCAAGGCTGATCGTGGCCTTTGGTGGTGACGATACCCGGCTGCCGCTGCGCGAGAGGCTGTTCTTCGAACAGGTCGAGTTGTTCACCGGCCAGCGCCTGCCCTACGCCACACTGATGTACGTCTGGGACGGTGGCACCCATGAGCCGGAATCGGTGCATCGAAACCACCGCAGTGCTCGAATCCAATACCTGACCGTCGAAAGCGGTGCACAGCGAGCCGGCCGCTGGCTGCATTACGAGCGTGATGTGGTGTCTGACTACCTGCGTGTCTTTGGCGAGCTACCGGGGCCGATCTTGGGGGTCGGCGTACTCACCGATGCCGACGCGCTCAAGGTCGACTTGGAGGCCTGGTACGGCGACATCACGCTATCCGCCCAAGCTGCCGGCCGTCGGCCAGCGTGAGGTGAATGCCCACCTGGGCTGCTGCGCCAGGGCCTGACCATGGCATCCGCCGCCGAACTGGTCTACCTTGACGACGCGCTGATCGTCGTGAACAAGCCGGCGGGTTTGCTGGCGGTGCCAGGCCGTGGCCCGGACAAGGCCGACTGCCTGTCGGCCCGCTTGCAGGCGATCCACCCCGACGCGCAGATCGTGCACAGACTGGACATGGCGACCTCCGGGCTGATACTGCTGGCGCGAGGGGCCGAGGCGCAACGCCGTATGAGTACGGCCTTCGCTGAACGACGCGTCGCCAAAACCTATATCGCGGTGGTCGACGGTCTGCCTGCGGCAGATGCGGGCGAGATCGACCTGCCGCTGAGCGCCGACTGGCCAAACCGGCCACGCCAGAAGGTCGATGTCCTCCTCGGCAAACCCTCGTGCACGCGATGGCAGGTGCTGTCGCGCGATCCGACACGCGGTCAAACCAGGCTGTTGCTGCAACCCGTGACCGGCAGGTCACACCAGCTCAGGCTACACCTGAGCGCGATCGGTCATGCCATCCTCGGCGACAGGCTGTACGCCAGTGCAGCGGTGGCAGGCACGGCGCCGCGCCTGCTGCTACACGCCAGCCGGCTGCAGTTCGACCATCCCGACCATGACCAGGCACTAGACCTCGCCAGCGCCCCACCGTTTTGAGGGTCGACAAAGCGCAAGCCTGACCGCGCCATCGCTGCTTAGGATCAAGCCATGGCAATATGGCTGAAGGATTTCGCCGTCATGGGCCACGCCGCGCTGGCGTGGTTGGCCAGTTGGTGGCGGGTGATCCACCTTGGCGCGTTGATGCTGGTGCTGGCACTGTCGCCGAGCAGCCATCGCAGCAACCGGCGCCTGGCGGTGTTGAGCCAGCTCTACCTGGCCACCGGGCCGATTCTGGCTTGGTTCGGCGTGCTGTCGGCGCTGATCAGCCTGATCGTGATCCGCATCGTCGTCGTCACCGCACTGAGCTATGGCTTGTCGCAGTACGCACTCGAGATGGTCGTGCGGGTGCTGGTGCTAGAACTGATCCCACTGACTGCGGCATTGTTTGCCGCCTTGCGTGTCACCCTGCCCAACGGGGCCGAGGTCGCGGCAATGAGGTCGCGCGGCGAGCTCACCGCGCTGGCCCGCCAGGGCATCGATCCTTTGGCGCAGGAAGTGCTGCCGCGCGTGTTGGCAGGCATGTTCGCGGTCACGCTGCTGGCCACCGTGAGTTGCTTGCTGACATTGTTGCTGGCATATCTGGCGGTCCATGGATTCACGCTCGGCGGCTTCGAGCGATACACCCGAATCGTCGGTCGTGTCTTCAGTCCGGCAGTGGCTTTGACCCTCGCGCTCAAGGTCTTCTCGCTCAGTCTGGCCGTGTCTTTGTTGCCGATGGCCTCAGCGCTTTACCCACCGCCCCGGATCCGCTCGAAAGCCAGCAGCGAGTTGCAGGGGCTGGTGCGCATGTTCATGCTGATCCTGTTGATTGAGGCCACTTCGCTGGTGGTCAACTACTACTGACCATGCGCACGACCCACCCGCAGGATGCGTCAGAGCCACTGCCGCCGATCGCCCATCTGGAGCTCAAGGCCAAAGCCTTGGTCTTGCTGATGTTGGCCTTGCTCGGCGGCTCGATCGCCTACCTGATGTATGCGCGCGGTGCGTTCGAGGCCAACCAGCGCTTGGTACTGGTCGCAGACGATTCAGAAGGCGTTCTGGTCGGTATGGACCTGACTTTTTCGGGATTTCCGATCGGTCGGGTTCGCAGGATAGAGCTCGGCATCGACGGCAGCGCCCACATCGTCATCGACATCCCTCGCAAGGACGCCCATTGGCTGCGCAGCTCCAGCGTGTTCACGCTGGTTCGCGGTCTGGTCGGCAACACCAACCTGCGCGCCTACAGCGGCCAGCTCAAGGACCCGCCACTGGCCGACGGCGCACAGCGCAAGGTACTGGTCGGTGACGCCAGCGCCGAGATCCCCAAGCTGGTCAACTCGGTACGCGAGTTGGTGGCGAACATCGGCTCGCTGAGCGCGGCAGATTCGGCGCTGGGCAACAGCTTGCGAAACCTGAAGTCGGCCACCGACAAGCTCAATGGACCGCACGGCGCGCTCGGTTTGCTGCTGGGCAACGAACCAGATGCCGAAAGGCTGCTCAAGACGCTGGCCAGCGCCGAGGCGCTGTTGGCGCGCGCAGACACCATGGCTGGCAAGGCCGACGATCAACTCTTCGGGCCCGACGGGCTGATGCGCGACGTCAGCGCCAGCCTGCGGCAACTCGCCGCGTTGCTGGGTCAGGCAAGGGCGTCGTGGGTCCGGGTCGATGCACTGCTCGTCGACGCGCAGGCCGTCGCTGCCAACACCCGCGGCGCCAGCACCGACCTGGGCGCGCTGCGGACCGAAGTCGACACCAGCCTGCGAAAAATTCAACAACTGCTCGACGAGGTCAACCGAAAGTGGCCGTTCGCGCGCGATACCGAACTGCGGCTGCCATGACCGGCAAACCAAAGTCGCGCTGTCGAGCCGGCCGTTGCCTGATCGCGCTCAGCAGCGCCGCAATGTTGACCGCTTGCGCTGGCGGGCCCGCCTCGCCTGACTGGCAACGGCAGGCCCATGCGGCGCTGGACCGGTCGGTCACCGCCTACTTGGGCGGCGACAGCCGGGTCGCTGCGCAGGAGTTCGACCTGGCAAGGACCCAGCTCGCCCGCACCGGGCGCATCGACCTGATCGCCCGAGCCGAGTTGCTTCGCTGTGCGGCCCAGTTGGCCAGCCTGGACTTCAAGCCTTGTGACGGCTTCGAGGCCATTCGGATCGACGTTGCAGCCGCAGAGCGCGCTTATGCTGATTTTCTGACTGCTGACCTCAAGCGGGAGGATGCCGCGCTGATGGCGCCGTCGCAGCGCGTGCTGGCAGCGATGAGCCTGGCAAGCAACCCTGCCCAAGCCATACGAGACCTGGGCGACCCTTTGTCGCGCCTGGTGGCCGCCGGCGTGCTGCTGCGAGTCGGCCGGACCACCCCGGAGGTGATCGCACTGGCGGTAGACACCGCGTCATCCCAGGGTTGGCGGCGGCCTCTGCTGGCCTGGCTGAACCTGCAAGTACAGCATGCCGAGCAAGCTGGCGCGACGGCCGAAGCCGAGCGTCTGCGCAGGAGAATCGAATGGACGCTCAAGCCGCCTTGAACCGGTGGTCGGTGAGCTGCCGGGGCTGCTGACGGAAATTGAGGTTGCCTCTGCTGGCTGAAGCGCTACGCGAGTCGGCGCATGCGGGCATAGCATGCGGGACCACACCTGCAACCCTTGCCTTCAATCATGAATATCCAACGTCTGCATCCGCGCGACCATGAGGACGCCGCCCGCGTCGCCATCAACTGGCTGGCGGAGCGCCACCGCAAGGGCTGGCGCAGCGCGTTCAAGGAACTGCTGGATCAATGGCGACCAGAAGGCTCCGAAGACGGCTGGAAACTCGACGAAGACGGCATGACCATGGTCTCGATCAATGCCGGCGAGTGGTTGATCGCCCGCGGCGAGATCCACGCCCGGGGTGGCCTGCGCGAGATCAACAGCTACCTGCTCGGCCGCGAAGGCCCGTACCTCACACCTGGCCAGCGAGCCTGGATCGCCCAGTTGCGGGAAAGACCGCTTCGTCTGTACCGAGTGACCGATGTCCGGCCCGGCGAAGGTATCACGCTGATTGACGAATTCGACCTACAGGCCGAGCCGCAGCATGTTCGCGAGATCAGTGGAAGCCGCAGCGCCCACGCTGGCATGCTGATGGGGACCCGCATCATGCAGATAGAGGCAGGCCCAGGAGTGGGTGCTCACCGGGAACTCTCGGGGGCCGTCTACCCGTTCTCGAAGTTGCGTGAAGCACAGGTGCTGGCGCGGGTAGGTCGAGTGCTGACCGGCGCCGCGGAACTGGAACTTCACGAAGAGAACCGGCGCGATATGGTTGAGATGGAGATCGCCCGCGCCTGGCTGGATCAGTGGTTCGAGCCCGCGCCGATGCCGCAATTCCACGATGCATCCACCGGTGAGCCGATCCTGCTCGTGACCGACCATTACCGCTTGCACGATGCGGCGGCGCTTGCCAAGTCATTGGCGGCGCAGGCCGATGTCGACGGCAACCCCGAGCAAGGCTGGGATCGCTCGACCCAGGGTGCAGACGGCGCACAGCGCAGCCTGACCTCCATCAACCCAGGCCGCGAGGCCGGCCGCATCGAGGTCTTTCACCGCACCCAGCGGCTTGCCGACGAAGGCCGAGCCTGGTTCGAGACCCTGGCAGGGGCGGCCGTTCAGCACCTGACGCGCGAGATCACCGACCCGGCGGGCCACCTGGCAAGAACGGGCAGCAGTGACGAGGCCCGCGCGCCAAAGGCAGCCGCAGTCAGCGCTCAGGGACTTGCGCCGGAGGTGATGGCGCAGGCCATCGAGCAGGTCGTCCTTCGCCACTACGCCAACTGGTCCGACGAGCCCATTCCGGCGCTGGGCGGGCTGACGCCGCGCCAGGCGATCACGACGCCGGCGGGACTGGAGCGTGTGAAGGGCCTGCTGCGCGAGTACGAGGATGGTGACCGGCGGCAGTCTGCCGCACAGGGACGGCCGGCTGTGCCCTACCAGTTCCTGTGGGATGCGTTGGGGATTTCGAGGTAAGCCTGAACAACAGCAGGCCGGATCGCAGCGATGGCGCAGCCCGATCGTTGGTCATTGATCTGGATGAACTGATCCGGGCGCTGAACTGGCGAGGCCCGTTCGGTGTGGGCAGCCATTGGCTCCATCTCGAATCCGCTACACCTCTGCTCATTCTCGGGCCCGACGCGACGGACAGCGAGCGCGGCGCATGCGCGCACCCGCGTGTACGACGAGGCGGTTCGCCAGGCGCTGACCGTGCTGTGGGAAGCCGCTGATCGTGTCTGCGGCAAGCGCCTAAAGCCGTTGATCCCGATGCTGGTCGATGCCATGGAGCGGCATGGCCATCTCGACCTGGGCCCTGTCTGCCAGCAGTACGTGAAGTCGCGCAGCCAGAAAAAACGACCCTACCTGCGCTGGCGCAGCAAGAAAAGTCGCTCGGCTGGGTGCCGCTCAAGGGTCGCAACCTGAAGGAGACGCCCAATGGCTTCCACTTCCATGGCCGCGAGTTCAAGGTCTTCAAGAGTCGTGACCTTCCCGCAGGTGCCCAGATCAAGGACGGCACCAACTTCTCGCAGGACCGCAAGGGGAACTGGTTCCTCAACGTGTGCGTCGAGGTCGAAGCGTCCGTTGCCCGCAGCCCTGTGAGGGGTGTCGGTATCGACCTTGGACTCAAGGACTTTGCAACCCTGAGCACAGGCCAGAAGATCGACGCGCAGCGGCTCTACCTCGGGGCAGAGCAGGCACTTGCCGCGGAGCTTCGCGCCCTAGCCGCTACGCGCTGGTGGGACAGATCAGCCGAAGATGGCCGCGGGGCCTAGCGGTTAAAGAGGTGGCCGCATGACCACCAAGGACGCCCTGCGCCTAGAAAAACTGTTTGGCAAAGTTGGCTGCAGCGATGGCGATGACCGCGCCGATCATCCAGCTGATCTTGTCCATCTTGGCCTCGATCACGGCGAACTTCGCGTCGAAATGCTCGCGGGTGATCAGGCTTTCTTGAGAGGCCGCCAGCACGCGCACAACAGTTTCGGCCTGCTTCTCATCGAAGCCAGCGTCACGCAGCTTGCGCGTTGCATCCAAGGTGTCAAAGGTGACGGTTGCCATGCGCCAACTCTAGCACCAGCCGGAGGGGTCGCTATGAACAGGTCAAAGCGAGTGCCGAAAGAGCGGCAAGAAGGTGTGGCGATGCTGAGGCAGGCCAAGACCGTGACCAATCTACAGGACTTCGCCCCGGCGCCGCTGCCCAAGCGCGACACGGTGCGGGAGCTACACGAAGAAGTGCGCGGCGCGCTGGACAGCGCGGACATCAAGCAAAGGATGGGTGTGCCGCTGTGAACGATGCCAGGATCACACCCGCAGATATTGCACAACGCATCGAGGCGAGCACCAGAGCAGGCGATGAGAGCGCCGGCAAGTTCTGGAAGTCTGAGATCGGCGACAAGCCTCTGCGCGCCATCAAGCACAGCGATGTGCTCACCGCGTTGGCAAAGCACCCGACGCTGTCTGGCAAAACTGTCAACAACTATGTGAGCGTTCTGCGCCAGTCGGTGCAACTGGCCGTGCTCGACAAGATCCTGCCGGCTAACTTGGTGGCCGATGTCCCGCGGGCAGCCTGGCAGCGCGAGCCGCCTGACCCGTTCAGTCGCGAGGAGGCCGAGTCCATCATCGCCGACCTGGTCAAACACTACCCCGAGCAGATTGGCGCCTTGGCTGAATGGCGATTTTTTACCGGCGTGCGGACCAGCGAGGCCGCTGGATTGCGCTGGGCACAGGTCGACCTGGCGAGCGGGTATGTGCAGATCCGCGAGGCGATGGTGCGAGGTGCCGAGAAAGCGAAGACCAAGACTTCGGTCGCCCGCGATGTGATCCTCAACAGCCGAGCGGTTGCCGCGATGCAGCGTCAGCGCAAGCACTCTCAGATCGCCGGGCAGCATGTCTGGCTCGATCCGCGCTACGGCACACCCTGGCGCGAGGAGCGGGCTTTCCGGCGCAGCTACTGGGAGCCCTGCCTCAAGCGGCTGGGGATCCGCTACAGGCCGCCCAACAACATGCGCCACAGCTACGCGACGATGATGCTCATGGCCGGCATGACGCCGGCGTTTTGTGCCAAGCAACTCGGCCACAGCGTCGAGATGTTTCTTCGGACTTACTCAAAATGGCTCAACGGGGGGCAGAACGCGCTCGAAATGGAGCGGCTTGAAACAGCCCTAAAAGCTCAAATTGTCCCCAGCTTGTCCCCAAGAATCTCTGAGTCGTCGTAAGCTGTTGGTTCTAAAGGAGAATTCTGAGGTGGCTGATGAAACTCGAAATGGCAAACCAAGTCGTTGATCTCATTGAGAAAATACAGGAAGCATCTCTCGCTGTTCCCCTGTCTGTTCCCCCAGTCCGCGCGGGACTTCATGAGACCACCAACAACCGCCATTCTGGTGCGATCCCGTCGCCATCGCAAGGGCTCGTCACGCTGCATTGAAGCCAGTGAGCCGGGAGATGCAAGCTTACTCAGCTGCCCCAAAGCCGCTGCGAACTAGGTCCGCGATCCGAACCGCCATGCTGCGCGCAGTATCGAACGGGAGGTCCTCGAATCCGAAGGCCGCATAGAGCGCCCGTACATCGTCATCCAGCGGATGCGTTAGCACGCAGAAGCAGCCGACTTGGTCGGACAGGCGCACCGCCGTTGTGAGCGCATAGAACATCAGCGATCGCGCAATGCCCTGCCCCTGCCACCGCAGGTGGACCGCCAATTGGCCCAGCAGGATGGCGGGCATCGGGTCGGGTCGATTGCGTTGCTGCGCCTTGGGCAACCAAGCTCGCTCGACCTGCGCCGTCGACAGGCTCACGTAGCCGACGATGCTGCCAGCTTCCGCATCGCAGATCACGGTTGTACGCGAAACCCCCAGTTCCTGGTTGCGCCAGGCATGGCGGCGGAACCAGTGGTTCAGCGCGTCGCGCCCGCAATCGAACGCCGCCGTGTCGTCATCGGCCGCCAGGGGTCGCGGCGGTGTGAAGGCGGCAGTTGTGTCTGAGCTCACTTCTGCCAGACGGGGCGAGTCTTGGACAGTTTTCGAAGCGCCGGGACTTCCCTCGCAGGCGCACTGGCCCATGCCTCGAACCTGGCCCAGTCCTTCGCCGCAATCGTCACGATGCGGCGATTGAGCAGGTCGGTCTCGGCGGCTTCGAGAGCGCGCCGCCTCACGAAGTCACTGAGATTGGTACTGGCCTGTTCGGCCGCGGCCTCCAGCAAGGCACGTTCGCTGGCACTGACGCGAACACTCAGAACGGCGGCGGTAGCGGGTGGCATGCGGACTCTCCCAAGAGGCGTATGACAATAGCACACAAGGGCACTAAGCGCTATTCTTTCTTCGTCCATGCCTCACCAGCGCCCAGCACAGTGCCTTGCCGCGGCTTCGTTCGGCAACAGCCCGGCCACCTGAACCACCAAACCTGATCTCACGCATGAACATTCACCCGCTGCGCCCGCGCGACCACGAGGACGCGGCCCGCGTCGCGATCTCGTGGCTGGCCGAGCGTCATCGCAAGGGCTGGCGCAGCGCGTTCGAGGCCCTGCTGGACCTCTGGAGGCCCGAAGGCCCGCGTGACGGCTGGCAGCTGGACAAAGACGGCATGACCATGGTGTCGATCAACGCCGGCGAGTGGTTGATCTCCCGCGGGGAGATCCACGCCCGTGGTGGCCTGCGAGAAATCAACGCCTACCTGTTGGGGCGGGAGGGCCCGTTTCTCACGCCCGGCCAGCGCGACTGGATCGCTCAACTGCGCGCACGGCCCCTGCGCCTGTACCGGGTCACCGACGTGCAGCCCGGTGCCGGCATGACCCTGATCGACGAGTTCGACTCGCAGGCCCAGCCGCAGCAGGTGCGCGAGATCAGCGGCAGCCGCAGTGCGAGGCCGGGCATGCTGATGGGCGCGCGCATCATGGAGGTCGCCACCGGCGCCGGCATCGACGGGCACCGTGAGCTCTCGGGGGCCATCTATCCCTTCTCCAAACTGGCGGAGGCGGCCGTGCTGGCGCAGGCCCGGCAGGTGCTGGCCGGCTCTGCAGGACTGAACCTCCACATCGACAACCAACGCGATCTGCTCGAGCTGGAGATCGCCCGCGCCTGGCTGGACCCGTGGTTCGCGCCCACACCGCTGCCGCAGATCCAGGATGCGTCGACCAGCGATCCCCTGCTCCTGGTGACCGACCATTACCGCCTGCTCGATGCGGCGGCGCTCGCCGCTTCCTTGGCGTCGCAGCCCGATGTCAGCGGCGATGCGCAGCAGGGATGGAATCGCATGGTCGAGGGCGCTGACGGCGCGCAGCGCAGCCTGTCGACCATCAACCCAGGACGCAGCACCGACCGCGTCGAACTCTTCCACCGCACACAGCGGCTGGCCGACGAAGGCCGCGCCTGGTTCGAAGGCGTGGCCGGTGCGGCCGTGCAGCACCTGACGCGCGAGATCACCGATCCGGCAGGCCATCTCGCCCGAGCGGGCGGCGGCGACACGGGCCGCACGCCGCGATCCTCAAGCACACCGGACCCGCCGCCCGAGGTCATCGCACAGGCCATCGAGCAAGTGCTTCATCGCCACTTCGCCAAGTGGGCTGACGAGACGATTCCCGCTCTGGACGGACGCCGCGTCAGGCCATCACCACCCAGGCGGGCTTGGAGCGCGTGAAGGGCCTGCTGCGCGAGTACGAGGAAGGCGAGCGCCAGCAGTCCGCCGCCCAAGGGCGGCCCGCCGTGTCCTACCAGTTCTTGTGGGACGCCTTGGGTATCTCGAGGTGAGCAAGGACGGCACCCCGCCCGCCCGCGGTGGCGATTCCGCACGGGTGTTGACCATCGACCTCGAGGAGCTGACCTGGGCCTTGAACTCGCGCGACCCGCTCGGGGAGTGCAGCCACTGGCTGAACATCGAGTCCGGGACGATCCTGTCCCTGATCGGACCCGATGCCGACGACAAAGCCGACGAGGATCCCCGCGATGACGACCGCTGGCTGTTCATCGAACCCGTCGAGTCGTCCGAGGCCTTCCGCGTCATGGAGGACTTCGTCGACCAGTGCGGCGATGACCGCCTCGCCCGGGCGCTCGGGCAAGCGCTGCGACAGCGCAAGCCCTTTCGTCGCTTCAAGGACGCGCTGGCCGCGCACCCGGCGCAACGCGAGGCCTGGTTCGCCTTCGAGCGGCAGGCCATGGAGGCGATCGCACGGCGGTGGTGCGAAGACCATTGCATCTCGCCCCGGTGGGCCGCCCGGCCAAACAGGCCTACGCCTTGAGCCGCGTCAGATCGTCGAGGTCCGCCCGTCGCTGCGCGACCCTGCGCTCGTAGCTCGCCTGGTTCTTGGTGCACACCAGCACGTGCGGGCTGCCCTTCCGCTCGGTGCTGCAGTCGATGTCGTGCCGGCCCTGACGGATCGAGTCCTCGACGTGACGACGATCGGCCTCGCGCGCCTTGAGGCGCCAGACCTCCTGGTCGGCACTCTGCAAGAAGCGGCCCAGTGCCAGGCAGTGCTCGCAACGGCAGCTCATGCCGGCCTCGCGCCGCCAGTCGGCAGGCGGTGCCAAGTCCAGTGAGGACCGTGCGCGCAGGTGCTCCAGCGCAGCCGCCCGCAGCCGCAGGCAGGCCGGCCGGTTCAGCAGCGCGGGCCGCTCGGCGAGACGACGTAAGGCCGGAACGATGACGGCATCCATGCCATAGGTCTTGGGCCAGGCTAGCCAGTGCGTCACGGCCTGGTCGGCCAACGCGGACAGGCCCGCATGCCCCGCGGGGGCCAAGGCACGCAGCGTGTCGTGGACCACGCCTGCATCGACGCGTTTGCGGCGCCACTCGTCGGCCGGCGACCTGGGTCGCGCCGGATCGCCCGGCATGGCATCGAGCAGCGCCCGGGCTGCGCCCAGCACCTGTACCCGCCAGGCTGAAACGGCGGCAGCACGTGCCAGCAGGTCAGCGCAACCGCCGATGTGGAGCTCGGCATTGCCTTGCACGACCGGCAGCAGCAGCGCGCCGACGCGGGAGGCCGGCAGCAGCTTCAGCGCCTGCACCAGGGCCGCGTTGTCGCCGGCCGCATAGGCACCGGCCGCGAAGACGTTGGCCAGCATCAATTCGATGTGCTCGCGATCCTGCAGCCGCACCAGTTGCGACAGCATCACGCTTTCGGCGCTCGGCCCATCGTGCACCCGACGAGCAGCTTGCACGGGCCAGCACGCCAGCATCTCTGCGGCCAAAGCGTGGGCCTCGTGCCAGGGCGCATGGCCCGGTTCGGCTCCGCCGTCGATCCAGGCCCTGACCATGCCGTCCAGCGCGGGCATTGAGGCTGCGAAACCAGCCCGCGCGATCAACCGCAGCCTCTGCGCATGCGGCCACAACACCAGGGCCGCCCGCTGGTAGCTGCGCTCGAACGAGGCGCCTTCGTTGCCGGTGGCCTCGTGGAAGTGCTGTTCGTCCGGCTCCATGTCGGCCAGTGCATCGGCCGGGCAGACCTCGCCATCGCTGAAGGGCAAGGTGCCCAAGGGCATCACGCCGCCATCGGGCTGCCTCCAATCCGACAGAGTCAAGGCGCGATCGAAGACCTCGGCCACCCTGAACTCGTCATCGTTCTGGTCATCGCTGTCGTCGTCGTCGTGGTAGCGGCCACGCCAGCGCGTGCGGGAGTAGCCGTTGTGCTCCGCCGCACCACTCTCTTCGATACGCAGCAGCGCCACGTAGAGATCGCAGGCGGCATCGCCCGCGGCCGTGGTCAGCACGGTGGCAGCCGCAGCATCTGCGCCCTTGAGCGCAGCAAACGACAGCTCGGCCGGCGTGTAGGCGTGAGCCAGCGGGTAGACCAGCTTGAGCGGCCGGTCCTCGTCAGGTCGCGCCGGCTCTTCGCACCAACGGCGCAACAAGCGCCCCAAAGCAGCCGTCTCCTTGTCGTACGACGGCGGACGGGGCAAGCGGCCGCGGCCCGTGCGTCGCAGGTTGTAGACGAGCACCAGCCGGCACCCCGAGTCGATGGGCAGCACCTCGTGTACGCAGTCGGCATAGAAGGCGGCCCAGGCAACCTCGGACACATCAGCGCAGCGCAGGTCGAGTCGAGCTTCGCGCCCGTGATGACGGATCACCAGTTCACCGCCCGCGTGCAGCGACGGCAGCGCGACGATCAGCGTGCCGAACATCCCGGGCGACTTCTCCGTGTCACGATGCTCGAGGAAAAAGCTGCCCTCGTCGTAGACCAGCAGCTTGTACAACTCGGCCTCCACCCCGGCGCCTGCGCCGAGACCCATGGCCGCGCGTTCGACGATGCCGTCGAGCATAGCCGGCCAGTGCCTGCCCCGGATGCGAACGCGGTCGACGCCGATCTGCCAGGTGCGGCGCACGGAGGTGTCGACCAGCGTGTCCGCCCCTCGGCCATAGGGCGCGCGCTCAGCCGCCGCGATGAGTTGAGCGGCCTGCGCCGGCAGCAGCGGCAAGGCGATCGGGCCGATGCCCTCAACCTCGATCAGCGGAACATGCAAGGCGCACTCGCCAGCCGCAAAGAATTCGCCCGGCGTCTGCACGGTTCGCAGAATGGCCGCGAGCGCGTCGTTGATCGAGTCCATGATCGGTTCCCTCATGGTCGACAGTGTGCCCGGTGTCGTGCGAGTCGCACCCGGTCGGCGCTACCGCATCCGATGGTCGGAGGCACCTGAACCATTTGCCACGGCACTTTGTCGAGCGGGACGCGCTTGCCGCGCCTCACGCCAGCAGCTTCAATCGAATCGACATCAGCGCAACGATGGAGGAACGTATGGGCAGGAAAGGCACCGGTGTTGAAATCCGCGGCAAGGCCATCCGCATCCAGTTCAGCCTGAACGGCGAAGTCGTGCGCCGAACGCTCAGGCGTGACGGCATGGCGGTCCCGCCGTCAGCAGAGAACCTCAGTGAGGCCACACGACTCGCCGCTGAGATCCGCAGCCGAATCGCCGACGGCACCTTCTGCCACTCCGAATACTTCCCCGCGACCAGCAACGACGGAAGGCCGCTCACCGTCGGCGAGCACCTCGACGCATGGCTGGCGGTCCAGCGCATTGAATCGTCCACCGCCGCGGCCTACGCATCCGCCGTGCGCTTCTGGAAGTCTGGTCCTTGCGACGACAAGGGTTCACTGCTCGGCGAGCGGGCCTTGCACCGACTGAAGGCCAGTCACGTCATGCGTGCTCTGACCTTTCGTCCTGGCCTCAACGCGAAGACCGTCAACAATTACGTGACGGTGTTGCGGCGTGCACTCGACATGGCCGTCGCGGACCATGCTCTCGAAGACAACCTGGTCAGGCACGTTCGCTACCAGCGGCAGCAGACGCCGTTTCCTGATCCTTTCACCCGTGACGAGGTGGAGACCATCATCGAGTACATGACCGAGCGGTACCCCGATGGCGTCGCGAACTACGTGGAGTTCAAGTTCTTCAGCGGCCTGCGCCCATCGGAGACCACAGCGCTGCGCTGGGACGATGTGGATCTGGAGCACGACAGAATCCATGTGCATCGCGCCATCGTGCGTGGGCTCGAAAAGAACACGACCAGGACCAGCACTGCACGCCACGTGCTTCTGAACAGCCGCGCACGCGCTGCGCTGATGCGTCAGCGTGCGTTGACGCAATTGGCAGGCGACTTCGTCTTCCTCGACCCGCGCTACGGCAAGCCGTGGACGGAGGAGCGAGCCTTCAGGCGCAGCTACTGGGCACCAACCTTGGAAGCGCTGGAACTGCGCTACCGGCGTCCGTACAACACTCGGCACAGCTACGCGACGATGATGCTGATGTCCGGCATGACGCCAGCGTTCTGCGCGACACAACTGGGGCACTCCGTCGGCATGCTGCTGAGCACCTACGCCCGCTGGCTGGATGGGGAGCACAACGCCATGGAGATGGGCCGGCTGGAAGCGTCGCTTCGACGCGATTTGTCCCCGGATTTATCCCAGGAAGAGCGCCGCTGGCGGGCTATACAACGTTGACTGCCGAGGGCAGCTGAGGCACATCACCTCGCGCACCACTCTCGGTATGCGCCGCCGATTTATCCCAAACGCTTGGCCGAGAACTGCAAGCTATTGATTTCGCTGCAGATCTTCGGGATAGTGGATGGGGTGGCTGCCCACGACGACCAGAATCACAATCTGAATAACAGGGGTAAAAAATATATAAATCAACAACTTAGGAATGGCAAAAAGCCCAAAAACGGGCCTGTCACGTTACAACTCGGGTACACGCCAGCACCGACTGGTACAAACAAGGTACGCGGCCAGCGGCGGCCAGCGGCAGGCGGGCCTCTGCTCAGCACAGGCCATTCCGCACCGCAGACGGGTAGCATTCTTGTTTTTTGATACCAGATGCGGTATCGTTCTTCATGAACTCGAAGACCAAGCTATTCGCCGCGATCCAGTGTGGCCCAGTGTAGGTTCGCTTTGCCGATGCCTGCAAGGCGGCCGAGTTGCTGGGCTTCGTGCATAAGGGCGGAGCGGGATCGCATCGCGCCTTCGCGCGCGCTGGCGAGTCGGTGGGGCTGAATTTCCAGAACCGCGCCGGATTCGTGCCGCCGTATCAA
>CAMCTC010000031.1 GCA_945878355.1 Bordetella parapertussis
CGACGCCGAGCAGCCCGACGCGGACACTTGGGCGATCCAGCTTGCGCTCAACGCCGCATCGAGCTCAGCGCTTGCGCAAGCCCAACCACACCACGGTGGCCACGACCAGCAAGCCGCCACCGACCTGTGACGCGGCGACGGATTGGCCCAAGATGGCCCAGGCCAGCACGAGCGCGAAGATCGGCTCGATGTTCATGATCGCCGAGTTGCCGACCACGCCCAGCCTTGGCAAGATGGTGAACATGATCGTGAAAGCGGTGCCGTACAGCGCTGTCAGCGCGGCCAATGCCCACCAGCCTGTCGCTGCCTGGGGCAGGTGAAAACCGCCTTGCGAGGCCACGCCGGCGAGCGCGATCACCGCGACGATGGTCAGCGTGCTGGCGGTGCGCAGGCGGCCATCGAGGTCGGCCGCTTCGTGCTGGGTCAGCACCAGCACAACGCCGAATGTCGCAGCGGCCGTGAGCGCAAACGCCACGCCGATGCCGATCTGCCCCCAATGCGCCGTCATGCCCAGGCCGGAGGCAGCACCCAGAACATCCAGCGCCAGCGCCAGTCCGATCAGCATCACCGGCATCGCCCGCAGCACCCGAGGCTCGGGACTATGGCCGTAGCACAGGCGCGCCCACAGCGCCGTCCACAGCGGGTAGGTGTTGAAGGCCAGCAGCGCCAACGCGACCGGCAGCCGCGCGACCGAGGCGTACAGGCACAGGCTTTGCACAGCCACCAGCAAGCCGATCACCGGCAGCACCTGCTTGTGGCGTGCGGTCAATTGCACAGGCACCTGCTGCAGCACCAGCAGCAGGCCCACCACCGCTGCGGTGATGGCGCTGCGAAAGCTCACCGCGGTGGCGACATCCACGCCGTGGTTGAAAGCCAGCCGAGCCGCCACATGGTTGGCGCCCATCATCAGCGCGATCAGCAGCAAGGTGGCGAAGGCGGTGCTCGACAGCGCTGTGTTGCTGGCTGGGCCGGTTTGGGAGTTTCGGGTCATGGCTGCATTCTCGGCGCTGGTCCAGCCCGGGCCGGCCTAGGCGCGCGCAGCGCGCCAAGACGATCAGGCTTCGATCTTCACGTTGGCGTCCTTGACCACTCGAGCCCATTTTTCCTGTTCGCTGCGGATGAATTGGGCGAATTTCTCGGGCGTACCGCCACCGTCCTCGGCGCCGTAGGTCTCGAGTTTTTCCTGCACGTCGGGCATCGCCAGGATGGTGTTGACATCGCGGTTGATCTTGTTCGTGATGCCGGTCGACAGCTTGCCCGGCCCGGCCAGGCCGTACCAGGTCGTGGCTTCGAAACCGTCGAAGCCTTCTTCTTGCATCGTTGGCACGTTGGGATGGCCTTTGGCGCGCTTGGTACGGGTCTGTGCGATCGCCACCACCCGGCCGTTCTTGACATGCGGTGTGGCCGCCGTCATGGTCTCGAAGCTGTACTGGATCTGGCCGCCGATCAGGTCGGTCAGCAGCGGCCCGCTGCCCTTGTACGGCACGTGCATCGCGTCGACTTTGGCCCGCAGCTTGAACATCTCTAGCGCGAGGTGCTGTGCCGATCCTGCACCGGCCGAGCCGAAGCTCACCGCGCCGGGCTTGGCCTTGCACAGTGCGACCACGTCCTTGACGGTCTTCGCACCCTGGGCCGAGCCGGCGATCAACAGGTTGGGCGTGACGCCGACCAGCACGATCGGTGTGAAATCGCGTTCGATGTTGTAGCGCAGCTTGGGCTGCAAGCTGGGTGCGAGCGCATGGCTGTTGATGTGGGCCATCAGCAGCGTGCTGCCGTCACCCGGTTGACCGGCGACATATTCGGCCGCCAGCACACCGGCCACGCCGGCCTTGTTCTCGACGATGACTTGCTGGCCCCACATCAGCGTGAGCTTTTGCGCGACCACCCGTGCCAGCGCGTCGGTGCCACCGCCTGGCGGGAATCCGACCACGATGCGCACCGGGCCGCTCGGCCATTCCTGGGCCAGCACGGCGGGCGCGGCCAGGGTGCTGGCCGCGGCGATGAATGAGCGTCTTTGCATGCGATGTCTCCGTTGGGAAGTTCAGGTTGCCGATGCCGGATGGGCCGCAAACTGGTCCATCGCCGCGAGCACTCCGCTGCCGGCCAGGCGCACGCCGGACAGCTTGAGCCCCATCTCGCAACCGGCCAAGGTGGCGAGCAGCGTGAGCTCGTTGCAGTCGCCGAGGTGGCCGATGCGAAACATCCGGCCCCTGACCTTGCCCAAGCCGGTGCCCAGCGACAGGTCGAAGCGCTCGTGGATCAGCCGACGCACGGAGTCGGCGTCGATGCCCGTTGGCATCACCACGCCGGTCAGCACCGGCGAATGGCGCGCCGGGTCTGCGCATTGGATCGCCAGGCCCCAGGCGCGCACTGCGGCGCGAACGCCTTCGGCCCAGCGCTGGTGGCGCGCCAACACGTTGGGCAGGCCTTGCTCTAGCAGCATCTCCAGCGACTCGTTCAAGCCGTAGAGCAGGTTGGTGCTGGGCGTGTAAGGCCAGTAACCGGTCTTGTTGAGCTCGAGAATCTCGTCCCAGGCCCAAAACGACTTCGCGCAGCGCGCGTGCTGGCTGGCGGCGATGGCCTTGGGCGACAAGGCGTTGAAGCTGATCCCCGGCGGCAGCATCAAGCCTTTCTGCGAGCCGCTGACGGTCACGTCGACGCCCCATTCGTCGTGCCGGTAGTCGGCACTGGCCAGCCCCGAGATGCTGTCAACCAGCAGCAGCGCCGGGTGTCCAGCGGCGTCGATCGCGCGCCGCACGGCAGCGATGTCCGAGGTCACGCCGGTCGATGTCTCGTTGTGCACCACGCACACCGCCTTGATCGCGTGGCCGGGGTCGGCGCGCAGTCGCTGCTCGATCAGGTCGGCCTGAACCCCACGCCGCCAGCTGATGGGCAAGCCTGTGTCGTCGCTGCCGGCTTCGCCCAACAACTCGGGCGCCAAGCCCAGCCGCTGCGCCAGCTTGTGCCACAGCGTGGCGAAATGCCCGGTCTCGTACATCAGCAGCGCATCGCCCGGCGACATGGTGTTGACCAGCGCGGCCTCCCAGGCGCCAGTGCCCGACGCCGGGTAGATCACCACCGGGTGCTGGGTCTGGAAAATCTGCCGCAGGCCGGCCAGCAGCTTGAGGCCGAGTGCGCCGAACTCCGGTCCGCGGTGGTCTATTGTTGGCAGGCTGATCGCACGCAGGATCCGGTCAGGCACCGGGCTGGGGCCGGGAATCTGCAGGAAATGGCGGCCGCTGGGGTGTTGGTTCAGCTTCATACGGGCTCCGGATTTGTGCTTCAGTTTTGCATGCAAACTACAAATGTCAATTCGGACAGGCCTATAGTGATTGATTTGAACCGCTGCGCAACGCCATGGCCGACATCCTTTCCATCCCGTGCCAGGTGCTGCACAAGCGCGACGCGGCGCTCGAGTTGATGCAAGCGGGTTGGCAAGCGGGTGGGCAAGCTGCGGGCCTGGACCGCGCGCAGAGGATTTCCGCATGAACGCGCCACTGCCCAAGGTCGTCACCCAAGCGATCACGCGCGACAACGCGGCTTCGGCCAGCCTGGCGCTGGCGCAGCGTGCCACGCCCGAGGCCGCCGACTTGGCGTTGCGCTTGGCGCGCGAGACCCAGGGTGAGGTCTTGTTCGACGCTGCGTCGCGTGGGCGCTACGCCACCGATGCGTCGATCTACCAGATCATGCCGGTGGGCGTGTTCGTGCCGCGCAGCGCTGCCGATGTCGTCGCCGCGATGGCGATCGCCCGTGACCTGAAAGTGCCGCTGCTGCCGCGCGGTGGCGGCAGCTCGCAGTGCGGGCAGACCACCGGCGCGGCGCTGGTGATCGACACCAGCAAGCATCTGCGCGCCGTGCTCGATTTGGACCTCGAGGCGATGACGGTCGAGGTCGAACCCGGCATCGTGCTCGACCATCTCAATGCCTATCTCAAGCCGCACGGCCTGTGGTACCCGGTCGATGTGTCGACCAGCGCCCAGGCCACGCTGGGCGGCATGGCCGGCAACAACTCCTGCGGCAGCCGCAGCATTGCCTACGGCAACATGGTGCACAACGTCGCAGGTGTTGAGGCCTGGCTGGCCGATGGCCGGCTGATGAACTTCGGTCCGGTGGCGGGTCTGGGTGCTGCCGAGCGCGAGATTGCCCAATTCGTCCATGGCCTGGCCGATGCACACCGCGACGAGATCGAGTCGCGCTGGCCCCGGGTGATGCGCCGCGTCGGCGGCTACAACCTCGACATCTTCCATCCCCGCAGCGAGCGGCCCTACACCGAGGACGGCAGCGTCAACCTGGCGCACCTGCTGGTCGGCGCCGAGGGCACGCTGGCTTTCACCCGCAGCCTGCGGCTCAAGCTCAGCCCTTTGCCGCGCGCCAAACTGCTGGGGGTGGTGAACTTCGCGAGCTTCCACGCAGCGATGGACTCGGCCCAGCACATCGTCAAGCTCGGGCCCAGTGCGGTCGAGTTGGTCGACCGAACGATGATCGATCTGGCGCGCGACAACCCGGCATTCCGTCCGACGATCGAGGCCGCGCTGCTGGGCAAGCCGGCAGCGATTCTGCTGGTCGAATTCAGCGGCGACGACCGCAGCGCACTGCTGCCTCAGCTGCGCGCGCTGGTCGAGCTGATGGGCGACCTGGGCCTGCCCGGCTCGGTGGTCGAGATGCTTGACGAGGCGCCGCAAAAGGCTTTGTGGGAGGTCCGCAAAGCCGGCCTGAACATCATGATGAGCTTGAAGGGCGACGGCAAACCGGTCAGCTTCATCGAGGACTGCGCCGTGCCGCTGGTCCACTTGGCCGAGTACACCGATGCGCTGACCGAGGTGTTCGCACGCCACGGCAGCCGCGGCACCTGGTACGCCCATGCGTCGGTGGGCACGCTGCATGTGCGGCCCATTCTCGACATGCGCCAGGCCGGGCCGGCCGGCGGCGCGGCCAAGATGCGCGCGATCGCCGAGGAAGCCGCCGCACTGGTGCGCAAGTTCAAGGGCGCCTACAGCGGCGAGCACGGCGACGGTCTGTGCCGTGGCGAATGGATTTCTTGGCAGTTCGGGCCGCAGCTAGACCAGGCTTTCCGCGCGATCAAGCAGCGGCTCGACCCTGAGAATCTGATGAACCCGGGCAAGATCATCGACCCGCCGAAGATGGACGATGCCTCGCTGTTCCGCTATGCGCCGGGCTATCGGACGATTCCGCTCCAACCGGTCTTCGACTGGTCGGCCTGGAACGTGCAGAACAACCCGCTCACCGAAGCGACGAGTGCGCCGGGCACTGGCGGCGACAACACCGGCGGTTTGGCCAAGGCCGTCGAGATGTGCAACAACAACGGCAGTTGCCGCAAGTTCGACGCCGGCACGATGTGCCCGAGCTACCGGGTCACCCGCGACGAGGTTCATGCCACGCGCGGCCGCGCCAACACGCTGCGGCTGGCGCTGTCTGGCCAGCTTGGCCCCGACGCGTTGACCGGCGACGAGGTCAACGATGCGCTAGAGCTGTGCGTGGGCTGCAAGGGCTGCAAGCGCGATTGCCCGACCGGTGTCGACATGGCCAAGATGAAGCTTGAGGTGCTGGCGCAGCGTCGCCAGCGCCACGGCTTGACGGTGCGGCAGCGGCTGATCGCCCACTTGCCCGATTACGCGGCGCTGGTCAGCCGGCTGCCAGGCTTGTTCAACCTGCGCAACCGCTCGCCGCTGCTCAGGCGGTTGGGTGAGCGCTGGCTCGGCCTGTCGGCGCGGCGCTCGCTGCCAGAGTTCAGGCGCGACACCTTCTGGCGCAGTGCGGCGGCTTTGGCGCTGGCGAGCCGCGACGAACTGCTTGCTGCGGCCAAGCCGGTGCTGCTGTTCGTCGACACCTTCAACGGCCAACTCGAAAGCGAGAACGCGGTCGCCGCTGTGCGGCTGCTGCAGGCCGCTGGGTACACGGTGCACGCCGCGCGAGGCGATCGTGGCGAGGCGCTGTGCTGCGGCCGTACCTATCTGGCCGCGGGCATGGCCGACGAGGCCAAGGCCCGAGCCAGCCAGCTGCTGGCCGCGCTGCTGCCGTTGGCCGCTCGCGGCATCCCGATCGTCGGCCTCGAGCCGTCTTGCCTGCTGACGCTGCGCGACGAGATGCTGGTGATGGGCCTGGGCGACGCCGCGCAGGCCGTCGCGGGTCAGGCTTTGATGCTCGAAGAGTTTTTGGCGCGCGAGGCCAAGGCCGGCAGGTTTCGCCCGACGCTGCGACCGGCCAGCCAGCAGATCCTGGTGCACGGTCATTGCCACCAGAAGGCTTTTGGCACCGTATCAGCGCTGCTCGAGGTCTTGCGCTTGATTCCGGGCGCCGAGCCCAGGCTGATCGAGAGCTCCTGCTGCGGCATGGCAGGCAGCTTTGGCTACGAGGCTGCCCACCATGATGTGTCGATGCAGATGGCTGAATTGAGCCTGCTGCCAGCGGTGCGCGCCGCGCCTGACGCGCTGATCGTCGCCGACGGCACCAGCTGTCGGCACCAGATCGCTGACGGTGCGAGCCGCCAGGCGCTGCACCTGGCGCGGGTGCTGGCCGATCACCTGGTGGATTGAGCGTTCGCGGCCGGGCTGATGGGCGGCAATGGCTGAGCCTGCGACCGCCAGCGGGCTTGCCGACGGCGCATGATGCGCGAATGAAAGCCATCGCCAATGCCTTGCTGTCTGCGCTGTCGCATCGATTCGGCGATGCGCCGCCGCCGCGTGTGAAAGCGCTGCACCTGCCGCCCGCGCCCTGGAACGGCAGCAAGGAAGGCGAGTTCTGCGCGCTGGAGCTGGAAAGCGGTGCATTGGGGCTGAGCTATGTGCTGCTCGACGACAGCCTGGCGCGGCTGGTCGGCGGGCCGCTGAGTGGTCTGCATGGTGCCGACACGATGGCCATCGCGAGGGGTTGGCGCGACGGCCAGGGTGCGGCGCGCACGCTGGGGTTTGCTGCGGTCAACGCGATGTCGCGCCAGCTGTTCGACCAGGCCGGCTTCATCCCGCCCGACGCGTTGGACTCGATCGCGGGTCTCGACCCCCAGCCCGGCGAGCACATCGGCATGGTCGGGCTGTTCCCACCCCTGGTCCGGCAAGTCACCGCACTCGGCGTGCGGCTGACGGTGCTCGAGCTTCGGGCGGACCTGGTGGGCGAACATGCCGGCTACAGGGTCACGCTGGACCCGAAGGACTTGCGCGACTGCGACAAGGTGCTGGCCACCAGCACGGCGCTGCTGAACCACACGCTGGAGGGCGTGCTGGCGAATTGCCACAGCGCTGGCCGCATCGCGTTGATCGGCCCTGGCGCTGCTTGCGTGCCGGACGTGCTGTTCGACGCCGGCCTCAGCACGCTGGCGGGAAGCTGGATCACCGATGGGGCCGGATTCATCCAGGCACTGCACCAAGGCGCGCCCTGGGGCCGTTTTGCCCGGAAGTTCACCATCGACGCGGCCGATTGGCATGGGCTTTGAACGGAGCCCGGCGCTTAGCGACTGAATCTCTGCCGGGGTCCTTAGCGCTCTTGCGCAATGGCTCTTGCGCAATGAGCTGTAGTTATATACAGTACATGGGTCCAACGGAGATTTCCATGCCCTACGCCTCGCTTCGACAGCACTATAGCCCCCGCGTCAGCCGGGTTCCGCAATGGCTTTGGCGGATCTGGATCTGGCTCTGACGCTGCGCGCAGTGTTCGGCTGGATGCTCAGTCGTGATCAGGGCGCGGTCTTGGCGCCGATGTCGTCGAGCACCACGGGCTCATAGACGAACAGCGAAGGCAGCCCGCCGGTATGCAGGAACAGCACTTTCTCGTCGGGTCGCAGTCGGCCCTGGCGTGCCAGTCCGATCAGCCCGGCCATGGCTTTGCCGGTGTAGACCGGGTCGAGCAGCAGGCTCTCGGTGCGCGCCAGCATCTGTACCGCTTCGACCATGGCCTGGTTGGGCACCGAGTACTTCGGCTGCCAGTAGCCGCCGACGGTGACCACCGACTCGCGCGGCACGGTCAGCTTGACACCGAGAAGGTCTAGCACGGCCTGCGCTTCGCGGTGCACGATGGGCTCTTGGTCGGCCGGGTCGCGGCTGACGCCAATGCCGACGATGGGCCAATCGAGGTGCTGGCCGAGAAATCCCGCCAGCAGGCCGCCATGCGTGCCCGAACTGCCCGACCCCAGCACGATGCGGTCGAAGTGCATGCCGATCTCGAAACACTGCGCCATCAACTCCTGCGCGCAGGCCACATAGCCCAGGCCACCGAGCGCATTGGAGCCACCGCCTGGCACCACATAGGCCTTGCGTCCAACGGCAGCCAATTCTTCTGCCACGCGCTGCATTGCCGCGGCCATGTCGGTGCCCGCAGGTACCACGGTGATCTGCTCGACGCCCATCAGCCGGAACAAAAAGTGGTTGCCGCTGCCCTGCGGATCGTAGCTGCCGGGCACGCGCTCCTCGATGACGAAGCGGCATTTCAGGCCTTCCTTGACCGCTGCGGCCAGCGTGATGCGGCAGTGGTTGGACTGCGGCGCACCGCAGGTCACCAGCGTGTCGGCGCCCTGAGCCAGCGCATCGGCCATCAGGAACTCAAGCTTGCGGGTCTTGTTACCGCCCGGAAAGAGTCCCAGCAGGTCGTCGCGCTTGACCCAGACCTCGGGGCCGCGCCCGCCCGGGCAGGACGCGGCCAGCGCGGCAGAAAAGCGCGGCATGGCTTCGAGCGGCGTGGCATGGGCGGTGTAGCGGCGGCGCGGAAAACGGGTCAGGTCCATGTCCATCCTCATGATGTTGCGGGCTTGCCACTTGGCTGGATCCCCACAGCTGGTCGCCGCGAGGCGGGTGTGAGGCAGCGGCCAGCGGTTGTCAGGGTCGAGCGCCAAGACCGGCCGCCGCGCGATGCGTTGCAAGAGCGTGCAGCTTGGGTGGGGTCAGGCTCAGTCAGTCTACCTTGACGCGGTCGACGCACCGACGCGCTGGCGCCGGGGCTGGATTTGGTTCGAGTCTGCCCCGGCGAGTACCATCTTCGTCCTCCCCTCGATCCCTCTGCGAGCCCCTGTGACCATTCCCTTCCAAGCGGTCGCCGTCGTCGGTGCCGGTGCTGTTGGCAGCTTTTTCGGCGCGATGCTGGCACGCGCCGGCCACCGCGTCACGCTGATCGGGCGCGCCGCACATGTGCAGGCGATAGAGCGCGACGGCTTGCAACTCGAGATGGCGGGTCGGGTCGAGACAGTCCGCTTGGCCGCCAGCACCGACTTGGCCGCTGTGCGCGATGCCGACCTGGTGCTGCTGAGCGTGAAGTCCACCGACACCGAGGCCGTGGCGCAGCAGTTGGCAGCCCATCTGGCAAACGATGCAATGGTGCTGAGCCTGCAAAACGGCGTCGAAAACGGACCGGCGATTGCCCGTCACCTGCGCCAGACCGTCGTGCCGGCGGTGGTCTATGTGGCCACCGCGATGCCCGGGCCCGGCTCGGTCAAGCACAATGGCCGTGGTGATCTGGTGATCGGTGCGTTGAACGCTGTGGCGGCGCGCGACCAGGCGCTGAGCCGGCGCCTGCAGGATCTGGTGGATCTGTTTGCCAGCGCTCAAGTACCGGTGCGCATCTCGGACGACGTGATGGCCGAGCTGTGGTCCAAGCTGATGGTCAACTGCGCTTACAACGCTGTTTCTGGACTGGCCCAGGCCACTTACGCGCAGCTCGCAGCCCGGCCCGAGATCCTGGTGCTGCAGCAGGCGGTCGTGCGCGAGGTGGTCGCGCTCGCCGCGGCAGAGGGCGTCGCGCTGGCGTTGGCGCCGGCGTTGGCGGCCATGGCAGCGATCGCGCTGGCGATGCCTGGTCAGCGATCTTCGACCGCGCAGGACATGGCGCGACGCAAGCCCAGCGAGATCGACCACCTCAATGGCTTTGTGGCGCGCCGAGGCCTGGAGCTAGGCGTCGCCACGCCGGTCAACCAGACGCTGCACGCGCTGGTCAAGCTGGTCGAGGCAGGTTATGGCGGCCAGTGACGCGCTGGCCCACCGTGGTCCGGGTTGCTTGCGATGAACGCGCAGCCTATCCCCGTTGAATTCGATCAGGCCTTGCGCGAGCTCGGTTTGGCTGGGTCGCGGCCGCTGACAGGCTGGCCGCTGACAGGGGGGGTGTCGTCAGACATCTGGTGCATCCAGACCGACCAGGGCCAGGTCTGCGCCAAGCGCGCCTTGGCCAAGCTGCGCGTGGCGGCCGACTCGCGCGCGCCGATCGAGCGCAACCTCTACGAGGCGCGCTGGATGCAGCAGGCGCAGATCGCCGCGCCGGGCAGCGTGCCGCGCGTGCTGGGTCAGCACATGGGGCTGGGCGTGCTGGTGATGGAGTACCTGCCGCCGTCAAACCATGCACTGTGGAAATCGCTGCTGCGCGACGGCCAGGTTGATCTGTCGACGGCACGCGCGGTCGGCAGCTTGCTGGCGCGAATCCACGCCGACTCGGCCGCGCGGCCCGAACTGGCCGCGCAGTTCGACAGTCGGCAGATCTTTTTCGACATCCGGCTCGAGCCTTATCTGCTCGCGACTGCGCTGCGCCACCCTGGTCTGGCGCCCTCGCTGCAGCAATTGGTGGCGGTGACCCAGGCCAGCGCCTGCGCGCTGGTTCATGGTGATGTCAGTCCGAAAAACATCCTGGTCGGTCCCCAAGGGCCGGTGCTGCTCGATGCCGAATGCGCTTGTTGGGGCGATCCTGCCTTCGACATCGCTTTCTGCCTGAACCACCTGCTGCTGAAATGCCTGTGGAACCCCGAGGCCACGCTGTCGTATCTGGCGGCCTTTGACGCGCTGGCGCAGACCTACCTGCAGGCGGTCGACTGGGAGCCGCCGGAGGCGCTGCAGCGCCGCGCCGCTGCGCTGTTGCCAGGGCTGTTGCTGGCCCGTGTCGACGGCAAGTCGCCGGTCGAATACATCACCCGGGACGACCAGCGTGACATGGTGCGGCGTTTCGCCGCGCCCTTGCTGCGCCAGCGTGCCGACAGTCTGCAAGCGATCGCCGTTGCTTGGCGCGAGGAGCTCGAACAATGAACCCACACCACATCCGCAGCGTCCACGCCCGCCGCGTCTGGGACAGCCGCGGTCGGCCAACGGTCGAGGCCGAGGTCACGCTGGAGGACGGCTCGGTCGGCCGCGCGATCGTGCCGGCCGGCGCCTCCAAGGGCACGCGAGAAGCGCTCGAGTTGCGCGATGCGGGCACGCGCTTTGGCGGACTGGACGTGATGCAGGCGGTCGGCCATGTCAACGGCGAGATCGCTCGCGCGCTGATCGGGCGTGCCGCCAAAGACCAGGCAGGGCTCGACCAGGCACTGGTCGAGCTTGACGGCACACCTGCCAAGACCAGGCTGGGTGCGAACGCGACCTTGGCGGTGTCTATGGCCGCAGCGCATGCGGTCGCCGCGTCGCTGAGGCTGCCGCTCTACCAGTACCTCGGTGGCGCCGACGCCTGCTTGTTGCCGATGCCGCAAATCCAGATCTTTGGCGGCGGCGCGCATGCCGGGCGCCGCGTCGACATCCAGGACTTCATGGTCGTGTGCCCTGGCGCACAGCGATTCGCCCAGGCGTTGGAGTGGACTGCCGAGGTCTACCGTTGCGCCGGCGAACTGATGCAGGCCCGTGGCCCGGGCTGCGGCGTGGCCGACGAAGGCGGCTGGTGGCCCGATTTCAAGACCAACGAGCAGGCGCTCGAGACACTGGTTTCAGCGATCGAGCGCGCGGGCTTCGTGCCCGGCAGCGAGGTGGCCATCGCGCTCGATGTAGCGGCCTCGGAGTTCGGCCGCGGTGGTCGCTACACGCTGGGTCTGGAGTCGCGCGAGCTCGATGCTGACGGGCTTAGCGAGCTCTTGCTGCGCTGGATCGACAAATACCCGATCGCCTCGATCGAAGACCCGCTGGCCGAAGACGACGTTGCAGGCTTCGCCCGATTCACCCGCGCCGCTGGGCACAGGTTGCAGATCGTTGGCGACGACTTGCTGGTGTCTCAGGCGTCCTTGGTGCGCGAGGCAGCGGCGATCGGCGCGGCCAACGCGGTGTTGCTCAAGCCCAATCAGCGAGGCACCTTGACCGAGACGCTGCAAGCTTGGCAGGCCGCGAAATCGCTGGGCTATGCCGGCATCGTGTCGGCCCGCTCAGGCGAGACCGAGGACACCACGATCGTGCACCTGGCGATCGCTTGGCAGACCGGCCAGCTCAAGGTGGGCTCGTTCGCCCGCGGCGAGCGCATGGCCAAATGGAACGAAGGCTTGCGCATCGAGGAGCGGCTGGGTTCTCGGGCGACCTTTGCCGGCGCCGGGATTTTCGGGCGCAGCAGGTAGATGACTTGAACCCTTGTGCTTGTCGCCGGCGCAGAGAGGGTCAATCTTGGCAAGGCAAAGCACTGTAGCGATCCATTGGCGTCGTCACTGGATCAAGCCGCGCACCGCGTAGTAAAGCCGGCCATACATCTCGTGCCAAGCCTTCTCGGTCAGCTCCAAAGCCCCAGCATTGGGAAGAAATTCGAGCAGGCCTCGCTCGCTGCCGGCCGATACCTTGAAGTCGACCGGGAAGGGCGACACCGTCAGGCCGGCGCGCTCGAAGAGCCGTTGCGCGCGGCTGACATGGAAGGCCGAGGTCACCAGCAACACATGGGGTTTTCGGCCCGCGACAGAACCTTTTGCAAAACCCTTTGACAGCAGCGCGGCCACGGCTTGAGCCTCTTCCGCGGTGTTGAACACCGGGCCGGTGATCAGCATGTGTTTGGCCGGCACGCCCAGTGTTCGGGCGTGCTCGATCATCAACTCGCCCTCGGGCCTGGCCTTGGGCTCCAAAGGCGACCAGCCTCCGGTGAAGATCAGCAGCGGCGCCCGGCCCGCCTTGAACAACTCGACGCCGCCGAAGAAGCGGTTGACATCGCCCCATTCACTCACTGCCGCTGCGCCCGGTGCGACCACCCGGCCACCGCTCAACACGACGATGGCGTCAGCGGTCGGCATGTCGCTGACCGGGCGACGCTCGGCCCAGTTCTCTGCCGACCTGATCATGAAGTTACTCAGGATCGGCGTGCTGCTGAGCCAGAAAACCGCCAGCCCCAGCCAGACCAGCGCTCGGCGCCTGAGCAGCAAACCTGCGAGCAACAGCATCAGCGTGAGCCCTACCGGCAGCAGCAGGAAAGGCAGGATTTTGTGTAGATAGACTTGCAAGCAGGACCTCAGATGTTCGGCCCGATGATGCCAGCCGACGCCTTGTCAACCTGGCATCGCTCGGCGCTTGCCCAGCGCGAACAACATCGCCAGCGCCAACAGTGCTATGCCCAGCACCTTGAAGGTGCTGGCATGGTCCTGCGTCAAACCCTGGAGCCAGTGGATGCCAGTCGCGCCGAGCAGGATCCCCAGCAAGCGGGTCACGCTGACCAGACTGCCGGCGACGCCGCGCTCATCGATCGGCAACAACGAGGTCGTGGCCTCCATGTAGCCGACCTGGAACATGCCCAGCCCCAGCCCGCTCGCCAACATGCCCAGGATCAGGGCTGCGGGCGCCGACCCGGTCGACAGCAGCCCCCCCGTCAGCAGCAGGCCAGCGGCGGCGACTAGCCAACCCATGGTCATCAGCCGCGACGACGACCAGCGCCCGGCCAGGCGCCCAGCGACGAGGCTGCCGAGCACCGAACCGCCCGGGTACATCGACAGCATCAACCCGGCCGAAGCCAGCGACCCACCTGCTGCGCGCGTCAGCTCATAGGGCAGCAACAGCAGGTTGGCGAAACAGGCCAGGTTGATCAGCACCGACGCGGCCTGGGTGCCCGAGAAGCGCGCCGAGCGAAACGGTGCCATGCGCAGCACCGGATGGGCGGCCCGGGATTCGTGGCGCACCCACAAAATAGTGGCACCGACACCGCCGGCCAACAGTGCCAGCGCGAGCCAGAGGCTGGCGTCGGGCCGGCTCAGTTCTGCCAGCCCCAGCATCAGGCTGGTGAGCAACGCGCTCAGGCCGATCGCGCCGGCCCAATCGAAGCGCGCTGTGCCGGTCTGGCTTGCTTGGCCGACGCCGCGTTGACGCGCTGGCAACAAAGGCAGCAGCAGCAGCGCGGCCAGCGCCAGCGGCGTGCGAAACCAGAACACGCCGGGCCAGCCGAAGGCCTGCAGAAGCAAGCCGCCCAGCCAGGGCCCTGCGGCCATCGCCACGTTGCCGACAGCAATGTAGAGCGCCAGCACCCTGGCCTTGTCGGCCGCCGGATAAAGCAAGGTGGCGATCGCTGGCGCGCAAGACACCGCAATGCCCGCCGCCGCACCCTGGACCGCGCGCATCGCGACCAAGGTCGGGAAGTCCGGTGCCAGCGCCACCGCTGCGTGGGCCAGCACGCTCGCGGCCAAGCCCAGCGCGAAGATTCGGCGGTGGCCAATGCGGTCGCCCAGGTGGCCGAAGACCAGCGCGAAGCTCGACATTGCCAGCACATAGGCAATCACCACCCACTGGATGTCGCGCAGTGGCAGCGAGAAAGCCGCGGTGATGACCGGAAAAGCCGTGTTCACCGTGGTGTCCAACGGCGACAGCAGCGAGCCCAGGCAGACGACGGCCAGGGCCAGGCGCTGGCGGTGGGGGCTTGGATACCGGTGGACTGGCTCGGACAGGGAGCTTGTGCGCATCCAGTCAAGTATCACCGCAGCGATGGCCCGCCGACGGCAGCCTGCGCTCTGGCCTCCGTTACGATGACTGCGTGCCGACTTCGGCGCCAAACACCAATGCTTCGGGCGCGCTCTCTATGCGCCATCAACGTCAAGGAGACAGTACATGGATATAAGAGGCAAAGTGGCCGTGATCACCGGCGCTGCCAGTGGCATCGGTCGGGCGACAGCGCTGAAGTTTCACGCCGAGGGCGCTGCCGGCGTGGTGGTGGCCGACATGAACGAGGCCGGCCTGCAGTCGGTCGCCCAAGCGGTCAACGGTCTGGCGGTGCGCTGCGATGTCAGTCGCGAGGCCGACATCCAGGCGTTGGTAGCTGCCGCTGAGAAGCGCTATGGCCGGGTCGACGTGTACTTCTCGAACGCCGGTATCGGCAACAGCCAGGGAGCTGAGCCCGACGACGAGATGTGGGACAAGATGTGGAAGATCCATCTGATGGCCCATGTCTGGGCAGCGCGTGCGTTGGTCGAGAAGATGATTGCCCGCGGCGAGGGCTATTTCCTGATCACTGCCTCGGCGGCTGGGTTGCTCAACATCGTCGAGTCGGCAGCCTACGGCGTGACCAAGCATGCAGCGGTGGCTTTTGCCGAATGGCTGTCGATTGCCTATGGGCGCCGCGGCCTGCACGTGTCATGTCTGTGCCCGCAAGCGGTTCGCACCGGCATGGTGCCCGGAGACGGCGGCTCGGCCGGTGGCGACGGCATCCTCAGTGCCGAGGTGGTGGCCGACGAGATCGTCAAGGTGATGTCGACCGAGAAGTTCCTGGTGCTGCCGCATCCCGACGTTCTGAACTACATGCGCAAGAAGACCGACGACTACGACCGCTGGTTGGGCGGCATGCAAAAGCTGTTCCTGAAGACGCAGCCGCGCGTTGACTGAGGCGGTCGGTGCAGCGGCCGCAACAACGCGCAGACCCGAACGCTGTGGCTGGGCCTTGCACGGATGGTCTATCCCTACGCGGTGTCTGACACGGTCTTGCTCCATGGATTGGGCGCGGCGATGTGCGCTGGCCTGTGGTGGATTCGCCGCTGAGGGCCCTCTGATGGTCCGCTGAGGGCCCACGGAAATCCTCGGGTTCGTCGGTCATCTCCAGCTGATTCAGCGCTTTGATCGACTTGCCGTTAAGGTTGAGCCCATGCCCGTGTTGCCAGCCGCCTTCAAACCCTCCTCTACGCCTGACGCCCAGGAGCACCAACTCAGCGCCACCGACCGTCGCGCGCTGGCGGCGACGCTGTTGGCGGTGGCGCTGTCAACGCTGGACGCCTCGATCGCCAACACCGCGCTGCCGGTGATAGCGGCCGACCTGCACGCATCGCCCGCCGCGTCGATCTGGGTCATCAACGCCTTCCAGTTGGCGGTGGTGGCGAGCTTGCTGCCGTTTGCCGCGCTAGGCGACCTGCTCGGGCCGCGCCGAATCTTCCTCGGCGGCTTGGCGTTCTACGCTGCGGCCTCGCTGCTCAGCGCGCTGGCCGACAGTCTGTGGCTGCTCGCAGCCGGCCGAGCGCTGCAAGGCATAGGCGCTGGTGCGCTGATGAGCGTGAACATCGCGCTGGTGCGCTTGTTCTATCCACCTTCGCAGTTGGGCCGCGGCCTCGGACTGAACGCGCTGGTGGTCGGCGTCGCATTCTCGGCCGGCCCGTCGGTCGCGTCGCTGGTGCTTGCGGTCGGCAACTGGCATTGGTTGTTTGCACTCAACGTGCCCTTGGGCTTGTACGGACTGGCGCTGGCCTACCCTGCGCTGCCGCGAACGGCGACAAGCGGCCACGGTTTTGACTGGGTGACCGCATTGCTGACGGCGCTGACTTTTGCATCCTTGATCCTGGGTCTGAGCAACGGCGCGCAGCGCGCGGAATGGCCTCTGGTGCTGGGGCCGCTGCTGCTGGCGCTGGCTGCCGGCGCGCTGCTGTTGCGGCGCCAGGCCGGTCACCCGGCGCCGATGCTGCCGGTCGACCTGCTGCGCTTGCCGATGTTCGCGCTGTCGGCGCTCACTGCGATGGGTGCGTTTGCCGCGCAAGGCTTGGCCTTCGTGTCGCTGCCGTTCTATTTCCACAACGTGTTGCACCGCAGCGCGGTCGACACTGGCTTCTTGATGACATGCTGGCCTGTCGTGGTGGCGATGGCCGCGCCGATCGCCGGGCGCCTGTCCGACCGCTACCCACCGGGGCTGCTGGGTGGCATCGGCATGGCGATCATGAGCGCAGGCCTGGTCGCGTTGGCGCTGCTGCCTGCCGACCCGGCCATCTGGGACATCACGCTGCGCATGTCGATCTGCGGCCTGGGTTTTGGCTTCTACCAATCACCCAATATGCGAGCGTTGATGGCCAGCGCGCCGCCCGCTCGCAGTGGCGGCGCCAGCGGCATGGTGGCGATGGTCCGCTTGACGGGGCAGACCATAGGCGCTGCGCTGGTGGCCTTGTGTTTCGGCCTGGTCGACAGCGGCGCGACCACGCTGGCGCTGTGGCTGGGCGCGGGCTCTGCAGGCCTGGCAGCGATCGCCAGCTCGGCCCGGCTCTGGGTGCGCTGAGAATGCAGCGGCGCGCTTCGTCTGACTGATCGATCCCACCCAAGCCCGCACAACCAGGACAGCATCGAATGGACAACTTCTCGAATTCCCAGACCGTTCGCAAAACGGTGATCGCCACCCGCGGCGGCGTCGTCTCGGCCCAGCACCGGCGCGCTGCCGAAGCCGGCGCAGCGGTGCTCGAAGCCGGTGGCGATGCGGTCGACGCCGCGGTCGCGACCTCGTTCGCGCTTGGCGTGGTCGAGCCCTGGATGAGTGGTGTGGCCGCAGGCGGCTGCATGACGCTGTGGCGCGCCGAAGAAGGGCAGGCGCAGTGTCTGGACTACGGCATGCGCTCGCCGCGCGAGCTGAACCCGGCGAATTACCCGCTCAGCGGCGGCGCCCGGTCGTCCGACATGTTCTCCTGGGCCGCAGTGGTCGGCGACCGCAATGTGCAGGGCGCGACCGCGGTGGCTGTGCCTGGCGTGGTTGCCGGCATGGCATTGGCGCACCAACGCCATGGCCGCATGCCCTGGCGCGATCTGGTGCTGCCGTCGGCGGGGCTGGCGCAGCAAGGCCTGATCGTCGACTGGTACTCGTCGTTGTTGACGTCCTCGGTGGCGCGGGCACTGTCGCTCGATCCGGACGCGGCAGCGATGTTTCTCGAAGACGGTTGCTGGCCGATAGGCAACGCCTGGACCTCGACAGCTGAGCGCCATCTCGACCAGCGCGTGCTGGCCGGCACGTTGACCGAGATCGCCGAGCAGGGCGCGCAGGCGCTGTACCGCGGCGACGTCGGCCGCGCGCTGGTGCGCGACGTTCGCGCCAAGGGCGGCTGCTTGAGCGAGGCCGACTTGGCTGCTTATCGCGCTGAATGGGTAGACCCGCTGGCCATCCCCTACCGTGGCGGCAAGGTGTACGCCGCGCCGGGGCTGACCGGTGGGCCGACGCTGGCGATGGCGCTAGAGCATTTGGCGCGCGACTACCAGCCCGGGGCCGGCGCACCAGACGCATCCACCTACCTGGCCTATGCCCGGGCCTTGAGCAAGGCGTTCAGCAGCCGCTTGCAACTCATGGGCGACCACGAGTCGCCGCAGGCGCCGGGCTGCACCACGCATTTTTGCGTGATCGACGCGCGCGGCAACATCTGCTCGGTGACCCAGACCCTGCTGTCGATTTTCGGCTCACGGGTGGTGTCACCGTCGACCGGGATGTTGCTCAACAACGGCGTGATGTGGTTCGACCCCGAGCCCGGCAATCCCAACTCGCTGGCGCCCGACAAGCGTTGCCTGACCAACTACTGCCCGGTGGTCGGCGAGACGGCTGATGGACGACGCTTTGCGGTCGGTGCCTCGGGCGGACGCAAGATCCTGGGCGCGGTGCTGCAGCTCAGCTCGTTCCTGATCGACCATGGCATGAGCCTGGAAGACGCATTCCACCAGCCCCGCATCGATGTCAGCGGCGGCACCCAGGTGGTGGCCGATGCGGCCTTGCCGGCCGAGGTGCTGGCAGCGCTGGCGGCCGAGTTCTCGCTCAATGCCGTGCGGCGCCAGGTCTACCCCTACGCGTTTGCCTGCCCGTCGGGCGCGCTGCGCGAAGGCCTGGACAACATGGGCTGCACCGAGGTGATGTCGCCCTGGGGCGACGCGGTGGCCGAGCGACTGGCGGGCTGAACGCTGGCGTCCGTGACACGGCCTCAAGTGGAAGTGGGGTCGCCTCAGGCATCGTAGCCATAGAACCCAGAAGGGGAGTTCCGGTACTGGCGGTAGCGTTCAAAAGATGACAGATTCGCGAGGCGCTCGGCATCCCAGTCGAAACTTCCAGCGATGAGTTTTCCAACCCGTTCTTCAAAAACGGCGTTGTCACGCTCGATGAAGGGTTGCTGCTCACGGCTGGTCATTCGCGCACCGCCTGCGGGTGCCGCCAAGTGCCAGGCTTGGGCGTTGGGCTCTAAGATCACGCCGGCGCCGCGCATGAACAATCGCAGCGTCGCATCTGTCTCTTCTTTTTCACCGCGCCGAGAAAAAGCCAGCGAAAAACCACCGGCGGCTTCCAGCGCGACCCGGTCGTACAAGAACGATGAGTACAGCGCTTTGACCAAGCGCGCTTTTTCTCCAGGCAAGAGAAAGCGCTGTTCCACCGATTCAAACGGCGCGAACTGTGGCAATGACGCACGGACTCGATCGGACATGTGGTGGTGCGTGCGATCTCCAGCAGCGACCTCGGGATAAACCCCTCCAATCGCACCCACGGGCAGCGCTTTCTCGTAATGCTGGATCGTTTCGACGAGGGTGCTGATGAACGTGGGTTGCGGCACCAGATCGTCGTCGATTCGCAGCACCCATGAATGCTCAGCACTGACCAAGGTCACGTTGTGTGCGTAATGCGGACCTTGACGCACGCCGCGAAGAATTCGCCACCTGTGCCCTTCCATCTCCAGCAACCACAACATCCGCTGAACCACCAGGTTGTCTTTCAGCAATGGCGGATCGTTGTCGTCAACAATCGTGAGATCCCAATGGACATAGTCTTGGGTTCGCAGCGCTTGCAGCATCATGGGAATGCAGTCGGGACGGTTTCTTGTGGGAAGACCGATTTCGATTCGTCTCATCATCAGCAGGGGCTCCGCGACGGCGATGTCGTCACTTCATTGTGGACCGGAAGTCCGGCTCGACTGCACAGACCGCTGTACCCACCACAAACCGAACGCCACCAGGAGACGACATGCGCCAGATACTTTCGGCGTTTCACCGGACTACCGCTAGGGTGGGTCCAGGCGGGACAGCGAGCATGGGCTGCCGCCGCGATGGTTTGCTGGGCTTGTTGGCCGCGGCGGCGGGCTTGGCGGGATGCGCCTTGAACCCTGCCAGCCCGGGCCTAGCCTGCGCAGAGTTGCCCGGCGCCGTGAGCTCGTTGCCTGGGTTGCGCGTCACCCAGTCCAGCGCGATGCCTGCTGACGACAAAGGCCACCCGGCGCACTGTCTGGTGCAAGGCCAACTCGGCGAGCGTACCGGTGTCGATGGCAAGCGCTACGCGATCGGCTTCGAGATGCGTCTGCCGCAAGCCTGGAACAAGCGCTTTCTGCACCAAGTCAACGGCGGCAACGACGGCGTCGTCAAGCCTGCGTTGGGCGACATGGGCGTGCTGGCGACCGATGCGCTGGCGCGCGGCTTCGCGGTGGTCAGCAGCGATTCTGGTCATCAAGGCGAAGACCCGGCCAATGCAGCCGCCGGTCTGGCGCGAGGCAACGTGTTTGGCCTGGACCCGCAGGCCAGGCGCGACTATGGCTACAGCGCCAACGGCGCGGTCTGGCCTGTGGCTCAGGCGCTGATCCAGCGCCATTACGGCGAGAAGCCGCAGCGCAACTACATGGCCGGCTGCTCCAACGGCGGTCGCCACGCGATGGTCGCTGCCGAGCGCTACCCCGATCTTTACGACGGCTTCCTGGCCGGCGCGCCCGGATTCAACCTGCCCAAGGCCGCGGTCCAGCATGCCTGGGACATCCAGAGCTGGAAGCTGGTCGACCCCGACATCCGCCGCGCTTTCAGCCCGGCCGACATGAAGCTGGTCGCAGACCAGGTGGTGGCACGCTGCGATCCGCTGGACCTGCTGGTCGACGGCATCGTCGGTGACCTCAAGCGCTGCCAGAGCGTCTTCAAGCTGTCCGACCTGCAGTGCAGCGGCGCCAAGACCGACACCTGCCTGAGCGCGACCCAGGTTCAGGCGCTGGGACGGTCCTTCGCAGGCCCGCGCAACAGCCGCGGCGAGGCGCTGTACACCGACTGGTCGTTTGACGGGGGCATAGGCGCAGGCGGTTGGCGCAGCTGGAAGCTTGAGTCGACCATCCCGCCCTGGGACCGCAACCCGATCATCGCGACGATGGGCGCGGGATCGCTGGCCTACATTTTCACGACGCCGCCGACCCGCGTCGCCGGAACGCCTGCTGCGCTGGTCGACTACCTGGCGCGCTTCGACTTCGACCGCGACGCGCCTAGTATCCACGCCACCGATCCGGTGTTCAAGGAATCGGCGATGGCGGTGATGAGCCCGCCCGAGGCTGCCGATCCGACGCTCGCGGCACTGGCCAAGCGCGGCGGCAAGATGATCCTCTACCACGGCAGCAGCGACCCGGTCTTCTCGGTCAACGACACGTTGGCCTGGGCCGAACGACTGCAGCACAAATTGGGGCCGCAGGGCGCCGGTGCGGTGGCCAGGGTGTTTCCGGTGCCTGGCATGGGGCACTGCGCTGGCGGTCCGGCCACCGACCAGTTCGACGCGTTGGGCGCGCTGGTGGCTTGGGTCGAGGAAGGCAAGGCCCCAGATCGCATCGATGCCCGCGTCAGCCCGGGCAACCTCGAACTGCCAGCGACCTGGTCGAAGCAGCGCGGCAGGCCGTTATGCCCCTGGCCTCAGGTCGCGCGCTATGCTGGCGGCGACGTCGAGGCGGCTTCGAGTTTTCGCTGCGCCACGCCTTGAACCCGCTGACCCCGCTGACCCCTCTGACCCCGCTGTCCCATTGACCACCGTTTCAACATCCAACTTGAACCAGGCCAGACCATGCATCACGAAGCCCAGCCCCTGCTGCACAGCCCGCTGCCACCGCCGCCAGCGCTGCTGCCGATGACCCAGGTGTTCTGCCAGGTCGGCGCGCTGGTCAGCCTGGGCGTCGGGCCGCACGGCGAGCGCCGCTACGTGCAGCTTGGCGGCGGCACGGTGCGCGGGCCCGAGTTGAACGGCACGCTGGTCGAGGGCGGTGTCGACTGGCAGGTTAACCGCGCCGACGGCGCGCTCGACATCGCCGCCCATTACGTGATCCGCGCCGACGACGGCGGCCTGATCGAGGTCCGCAGCGAAGGCCTGCGCTGCGGACCGGCCGAGGTGATGGCGCGGCTGGCGCGCGGCGAGGCGGTCGGGCGCGATGAGTATTACTTTCGCACCGTTGTTCGTTTCACCACCGGTGCACCGCAGTGGCTGCACCTCAACAAGGTGCTGGCGCTGGCGGTGGGCCAGCGCGAGGCCGGCGTCGTCAAGCTCGATTTCTACCGCATCACCTGAGCGGCAGCTGTCGAGGAAGCGGCTCTGGGCTTGCGCCCGAGCTTGGCCTCGATCTCGCGCACCGCTTGCATCGTCTTGAGCACCCGGTCGGGTGTCAGGCTGATGCTGTTTATGCCGAGCTCGACCAGAAATTGGGCGACCTCCAGGTGGTCTGAAGGTGCCTGGCCGCAAATGCCGCTGTGGCGCTGGTTGCGTTTCGCACCCTCGACGGCCAGCCGCAGCATCTTCAGCATGCCGGGGTCGCGTTCGTCAAACGAGTCCGCGACGATCGCGCTGTCGCGGTCCACGCCCAGCGTCAACTGGGTCAGGTCGTTGCTGCCGATCGAGAAACCGTCGAACAGCTCGGAGAACTCGTCGATCAGCAGCACGTTGTTCGGGATCTCGCACATCACGTAGACCTGCAGTCCGTTCTCACCGCGCTTCAAGCCGTGCCTGGCCATGGTCGCCAGCACCTTGCGCGCTTCGTCGACACGGCGGCAGAACGGCACCATCAGGATCAGGTTGCGCAGGCCCAGGGTCTCGCGAACCCGCTTCAGCGCCGCGCATTCGAGCGCGAAGCCCTCCTCGTAGGCCGGGTGGATGTAGCGCGCAGCGCCGCGAAAACCCAGCATCGGGTTCTCCTCGACCGGCTCGAAGTCGCGCCCGCCCAGCAGCGCGGCGTATTCGTTGCTCTTGAAATCCGACAAGCGCACGACCACCGGCCGCGGCCAGAACGCGGCGGCGATCGTCCCCACGCCCTCGCTCAGCTTCTCGATGAAATAGCTCGGCCCGTCCGGGTAGCCGGCGTGGCGGGACTGGACTTGGGCACGAACCGTGGCATCGCTGATCCGCTCGGGGTGGACCACCGCCATCGGATGCAGCGCGATGTGCTCGCTGATGATGAACTCCATCCGCGCCAGCCCGACCCCGTCGCAGGGCAGCAGCGAGGTCTTGAAGGCGAGCTCGGGGTTGCCCAGGTTGACCATGATCTCGGTCGCCGGTCTAACCAGCGTGCTCAAGTCGCTGGTATCGACCCGGAAACGCAGCATGCCGGCATAGACCCGGCCGATGTCGCCCTCGGCGCAGCTCACGGTGACTTGCTCGCCATCTTGCAGCAAGCCGCTGGCGCCTTCGGCGCCGACCACCGCGGGGATGCCGAGCTCGCGCGCGACGATCGCCGCATGGCAGGTGCGCCCGCCGCGGTTGGTGATGATGGCAGCAGCGGTCTTCATCACCGGCTCCCAGTCGGGCGCGGTGGTGTCGGCCACCAGCACCTCGCCGGGTTTGAACAAATGCAGTTGCGACGCGTTGGCGATGCGTCGCACCGCGCCGGCGGCGATGCGCTCGCCGACCGAACGCCCCTGCACCCGTACCGCGGCTTTCTCTTCGAGCACGAAGGACTCGATCTGCTGGGCCTGCCGCTGCGAGGCCGAGGTTTCGGGCCTGGCCTGGACGATGAAGATGCTGCCTTCGGGGCCATCCTTGGCCCACTCGATGTCCATCGGCCGCCAACTGCAGGCGAGCCGGCTGTAGTGGTCCTCGATCCTGACCGCTGCGTCGGCGAGCTCGAGCACGTCGGTGTCGCTCAACGACAGCCGCACCCGGTCCTCAGCCGGTGTGGGTTGGTTGACCACCGGCTCGCGGGTGTGGCCACCGCGATAGACCATGCGGACTTGCTTGCGGCCGACGCGCCGGCTCAGCACGCAGCGGTGCCCGGCCTTCAGACTGGGCTTGTGGACATAGAACTCGTCCGGGTCGACGGTGCCTTGGACCACGTTCTCGCCCAGGCCCCAGGCTGAGGTGATGAAGACCATGTCCGGGTGGCCGGACTCGGTGTCGAGCGTGAACACCACGCCGCTGGCGGCCTGGTCGCTGCGAACCATCTGCATCACGCCGACCGACAGAAACACCTTGAAGTGGTCGAAACCCTGGTCGGTGCGGTAAGAGATCGCCCGGTCGGTGAACAGCGAGGCCTGGCAGCGCTTGACCGCGTCGATCAGCATCTGCTCGCCGCGGATGTTGAGGTAGGTGTCGTGCTGGCCGGCAAAGCTGGCGCCGGGCAGGTCCTCGGCGGTGGCCGAGCTGCGCACTGCCACGCTCAGGCCCGGCCCGACCCGGGCTTTGAGCTCGCGCCAGGCGCGACGAAGGCCTTGCTCGACCGCTTCGGGCATCGCCGCGGCGTAGACGATCTCGCGCGCCTGCGCGCCGGCATGGGCTAAGGCCTCGACATCGCGCTTGTCCAGCCTGTCGAGCAACTGGTGCAGCGCAGGCCAGGCGCGCGCGCCGTCGAGCGCGTCGCGGTAGGCATCGGCGGTGACCGCAAAGCCATCCGGGATCCGCACCCCCAGGCCTTGCAGTTGCTGGACCATCTCGCCCAGTGAAGCGTTCTTGCCGCCCACCAGTGCCAGGTCGTTCATGGACAGGCTGGCGAACCAGCGGATGTATCGGGCGTCGTTCATGGGCTGCACTCCAGGGCTTGGATGCAAACCATGCTCGCTGTTGCTGCGGCGCTGACCTTGAGTCGACGCAAGCCTGCGCCAGCCAGGGTGCTCGGCGCGAGGCAACAGCTTCAGGTTTGCGCCAGCCGTTCGGCCTGTGCGATCAGTGCCAACGCCTGTTCGACATCGTCCTCGCGCGCCAGCAGCGCCAGGCTCAGCGTCGCGAGCAACAGACCGGATTGCTCCGTGCTGACACGACCCAAGGCTTCGCTCAACGCGGTGTAGGCGACTTCCAGATCGTCGCTGCTCATCATGCGGGGGTCTCGGTGTTGGCAAGCGCGCTGGCCCGGTGTCCGACCGCAAGTCGGAACGGCGCCAATGCTTCGACCAGCGCTGTCCACTGCGGCGTGGCCCAGCGCGCCAGCAAGTAGCCGTCTGGGCGTACCAGCACCAGGTGGCCTTCGCTGGCACCGTAGCGCTGCCAGGCCTGGCCCTGGTCGTCGAACAAGGCATCGGGCGGGCAGGGCAGGCGACTGATACGCCAGCAGCGCAGTCCGGCCAGGCCCTCGGGGCCAGCCAGCGCAGCGCTCGCGCCAGGATGCTCGGCAGCCGAGTCGCTGAAGTACAGCGCGACAAATCCCTGGCCGAACAACTGCGTCATATGGCGGTCGGCGAGCCTGGCTTCTGGCGCCGGGTCGCCCGGACCAGGCGCGCCGGCAGGCAGCGTCGCGTCGGTGGGCGTCGCGTTGAGCGCTGAGCTGCGGTGACTGACCGGTGTCGACTGGCGCGGGTTGATCAGCGATCGCACCGCCTCGTTTTCAGCTGCCAAGCGCAGCGCGGCCTCGCGCATCAGCCGAAAGCCTCGGTGCGGTGGTGCCATGAACTCAGTGCTCTTGGCACCGTAGGCGATGTTCTGCCGTGCCGCGTCGACCCGCTCGGCCGAGTAGTTGTCCATCAAGCTGGCGTCGGCTTGACCTTGCAGCACCAGCGCGAGCTTCCAGGCCAGGTTGGCGGCGTCATCCAGGCCAGAGTTCAGCCCGCGAACGCCGAAGATCGGCACCAGATGCGCCGCGTCACCGGCCAGCAGCACCCGGCCGTGCCGGTAATCGGCCAGCGTCAGGCATTTGGCGTTGTAAATCGACATCCACAGCGGCTTCCATGGCGCTGTCTCGCCGATCATCGCCAGGTGGCTGCTGACCCGCGGCAGCACGTTCTCGGGCTTGACCGCCTCGACCGGATCCTCGTCGTCGCCGATCTGGTAGTCGATGCGCCAGACCTGGTCGGGCTGGCGGTGCATCAGGATCGTCGACCCTGGGTTGGACGGCGGGTCGAACCAGGCCAGGCGCTCGACGCTGCGCTCGGTGGCTTGCTCGATATCGACGATCACGTAGCGGCCTTCGTACTGCACGCCCTCGAGCTGCAGGCCGAGTTGTTCGCGCACGGTGCTGCGGCCGCCGTCGCAGGCGATCAGCCAGTCGGCCCGGATGCAGTGCTGCGCGCCGTCTGGGCCTTCGACGGTCGCTTCAACCGAGTCGACGCCAGCCTGCAACCCGACCAGCTTGCTGGCCCAGGCCAGTTCGACCCGACCGCCTGCTGCCTGCCCGGCGTGGTCGGCGATCTCCTCGACACGGTACTGCTGCAGGTTGAGCATCGGTGCGAAGCGCTCGCCCGGGTCGCTGGGCATGCGAAAGTGCAGCACTTCGGCGTCGCGGAAATAGCTGCGCCCGCCGGTCCAGGGCAGGCCTTTGTCGACCAGCGCCTGGTCGGCGCCGACCCAGGCCAGGATCTCCTGCGACCGGCGCGAGATGCAGATCGCCCGGCTGCCGCTGCAGTAGCCCGCGTCGGCTTCGACCACCAGCGTGCGCACGCCGTGGTGTCCGAGCAGCGCGGCCAGCGTCAAGCCGACCGGCCCGCCGCCGGCGATCAGTACCGGCACCTGTTGCGGCCATCGACCGGGCAGGCGCGCCTCAGGCATGGCCTGCTTTGACGCCCGCAGGGTGACCCAAGCGGGCCGAAACCATCGCCGCGGCATCGCGCAGCGTGCCAGCCAGCGCGCCGCCCCAGCCGCTGTCGAAGGCGGCCGACGGGCCGATCGCGGTCAGCGCCAGCACGATCGCGCCGCGGTGGTCGAACACCGGCGCCGACAGCGCGCTGACACCTGGCACCACCGCGCCTTCGGATCGGCTCAGGCCTTGCGCGCGCACCTCGGCCAGCGTGTCGCGGTCGAACTCATCCCAGGTCGGCATCGCGCTGGCCGCTGCCCGACGCTCGGCTTCGTAGAGTGGGCGTGCTGCATCGCCCAGGTAGGCGGCATAGAGCTGGCCAGATGCAGTGCCGGTGATCGAAAACACCGTGCCGTGGCGCATGTTCACATGCACCGCCGCCGGCGACTCGGCCAGCCTGACGATGGTCGGTCCGTGGCTGCCCCAGACCGCCAGCGCCACCGTGTGGCCGTGCTGCAATGCCAAGGCCTCGATCAAGGGTGTGGCGATGCGCACCGGGTCGGCCTGCTGCAAGCTCATCAGGCCGAGCTGCAGTGCCAGTGGGCCCAGACCGTAGCGGCCGCTGGCCTTGTCTTGTTCGACCAGGCCGATCTTGCCCAGACTGACCAGGTAGGGATGGGCCTTGGCGGGCGCCATGCCTGCGGCCAGCGCCAAGTCCTTGAGCGCCATCGCCCGGCCCCAGTCTGCCAGCGCGTGCAGCAGTTGGCCGCCGACCTCGATGCTCTGGATGCCGCGCTGTCCTTGCTCGGGCTTGGCTTCGGGTGGGTTCACATCTATGGCTTGGGTTGGCGGTGGGCGCCGGCGCTCGATGCGATGCGGCTCTGGGCTCGATTGTCGGTCCGAGTGAGGTGGGCCCGCACGGTGCAAAATCTCGCGCTTCCGAACCGATGGCACCAGCCCTTCAGAAAGCCCGCCATGAGCACCAACGCGCTGTTCCATCTCGCCTTCCCGGTCCACGACATCGCTGCGGCGCGTGCTTTCTATGGCGGCCTGCTAGGCTGCCCCGAGGGCCGCAGCAGCGAGTCCTGGGTCGATTTCGACTTCCACGGTCACCAGGTGGTCGCGCACTTGTCTCCTGCCGAATGCCGGCTGGCTGCCACGGGCGAGGTCGACGGCGACGCGGTGCCGGTGCGCCATTTCGGTGCGATCCTGGCGATGGAGGTCTGGCAGGCGCTGGCCGACAGGCTGCGCGCTGCTGGCACAAGCTTCATCATCGAGCCCCATGTGCGTTTCCAGGGCGAGGTCGGCGAGCAGGCGACGATGTTCTTCCTCGACCCCTCGGGCAATGCGCTGGAGTTCAAATCCTTTGCCGACATGGGCCAGGTTTTCGCGAAGTAAGGCCTCAGCATGAAAGTCTGTCTCTACGGCGTCGGCGCAATCGGCGGATTCATCGGCACCCGGTTGGCGCTGACCGGCGATTGCGAGCTCGGCGCGGTGGCACGCGGCGCGACGCTGGCCGCGCTGCGTCAGCATGGCTTGCGTCTGCGACAGGGTGGCGAGTTGTTCAGCGCAGCGGTGAACGCCAGCGATGAGCCGGCGACGCTGGGCGTGCAGGACTTGGTGCTGGTGGCGGTCAAAGCGCCTTCGCTGCCCGAGGTCGCTGCGCGCATCGCCCCGCTGATCGGCCCGACCACGCTGGTGCTGCCGGCGATGAACGGCGTGCCCTGGTGGTTTGGCGCTGGCGCGCCGGCGTTGGGCACTGAGCCGCTGCAAAGCGTCGACCCCGGTGGCCGCATCGCGGCGTCGATTGCGCTGGACCGGGTGATCGGCTGCGTCGTGCACGCCAGCACCTACACCTCTGCGCCAGGTCTGGTCGAACACCGAATGGGCCAGGGGCTGATCATCGGCGAGCCGCTGGGCGGCGAATCGGCCCGGGTGAAAGCGCTAGCGGACCTGCTGCGGCGCGCAGGTTTCGACACCACCGTCTCGGTCGATGTGCGGCGCGACATCTGGTACAAGCTGTGGGGCAACATGACGATGAACCCGATCAGCGCGATCACTGGCGCGACAGTCGATAGGGTGCTCGACGATCCGCTGCTGCGAGGTTTTTGCAGCGCAGCGATGGCCGAGGCCGCTGCGGTGGGCGCACGCATAGGCTGCGCGATCGACCAGACGAGTGAGGACAGGCACCAGATCACGCGCAAGCTGGGGGCCTTCAAGACCTCGATGCTGCAAGACGTGGAGGCAGGGCGAGCGGTCGAGCTCGACGCGCTGGTCACGGTGGTGCGCGAGATCGCCCAGCGCGTCGGTCTGCCCACCCCTTTCATCGACGCCTTGCTCGGGCTGGCGCGGCTACATGGACGGGTGCATGGCCTGTACCCGGAGGCCTCGACCTTGTCCTGATCGCGGACGGCCGGCAAGGCCTGGATCACTGCCGAGGGTAGATCCGCCCGGCGTACTCGCGCAGCATGCGTTTGGCCGAGAAGCGCGGCCCGTTGGTTTGCAGGCTGCGGCGCATCATCGCGACCCAGCGCTGAGGAATGCCTTGGTCATCGCGCTGGTGGAACATCGGCAGCACCTCGTTTTCCAGCAGGTCGAACAGCGCGCCGGCATCGCGCAAGTCCTGGGCTTGCGGGTCAGCTGCGATGTCGCCGTTGATCGCCCAGCCGTTGCTGCCATCAAAGGCCTCGGCCCACCAGCCGTCTAGCACCGACAACTGCAGGCCGCCGCCCAGGCAGGATTTCATGCCGCTGGTGCCACTGGCTTCCTGCGGTGGGCGCGGCAGGTTGACCCAGACGTCGCAGCCCGACACCAACTGGCCGGCCAACGGGATGTCGTAGTCCTCCAAGAACGCTGCCCGGCCGGCCACCGCTGGTGCGTGTTTGAGCGAGAACACCTGGCGCACGCAATCCTTGGCAGCGTTGTCGTCGGGGTGTGCCTTGCCGGCGAACACGAACTGCACCGGCCTGACACCATCGATCAAGCCCATCGCGCGTTCGGGCAACAAGGCGACCAGGTGCAAGCGCTTGTAGGTGGCGAGCCTGCGCGCGAAGCCTATCGTCAGGCGATCGATGTCGAAGCCGTGGCCGATCGCTTCGGCGTAGGCTAGCGGCTCGCCGCGGCGCAAGCGGTCGCTGGTGGCTCGATGCGAGATCAGCTCGACCAACTGCCGGCGTGCAGCGCAGCGTGCGGCCCAGAGTTCGGTGGCTGGGATGTCGTCCACGGAAGCCCAAGTCGCGGAGTCGTCGGCGCGTTCTAGCCAGCCTTGGCCAAGGTGATGGTCGAGCAGCGCTCGCATCGGGCCTTGCAGCCAGGTCGGCAGGTGGACGCCGTTGGTGACATGGTCTATCGGCACCTGGTCGGGCGCGCATCCGGGGTAGAGCGATTGCCACATTGCCCGCGCGACCTCGCCATGGCGCCGGCTGACACCGTTGGCGTGGCGGCTGGCGCGCAGCGCGAGGACGGTCAGGCTGACCGACGCATCGGACTGGGCCGGATCCGTCCGGCCGAGCGTCAACAGCTGCTGATGGTCGGCTGACAGCTTGCCCGACGGGTCGTCAGCCGGGCCCAGCGCGGCCAGCAACTCGCCGCGCGAATAGGTCTCGTTGCCAGCGGCCACAGGGGTGTGCGTGGTGAAAACGAGTTGCTCGCGCACGCGCTGCCAGGCGGCGTCGGGTTGCAGGCCAGTCTGTGCTTGGGCCAGCAGTTCGGCGACGCCGAGTACGGGGTGGCCTTCGTTGAAGTGGTAAACAGCGGGCGCGATGCCCATCGCCCGCAGTGCCCGCAGGCCTCCCACGCCCAGCACCGCGTACTGGGCCAACCGGATCGCGCGGTTGCTCTCGTACAGCCGAGACGTCACCCAGCGGCCGACCTGGCTGTTGTCGGGCAGGTCGGTGTCTAGCAGGTAGAGCGGTACCCGTCCGACATCGACACGCCAGACCTGGGCCTGGACCTGCTCGCCGTGGATCGGGACCACGACCCGCAGCGCTTGACCGGTGGAGTCGCTGACCTTGGCGCAGGGCAGGCGCTCGGGGTCGGCGTCTATCCAGTATTCATGCTGCAGGCCCGAGGGGTCGATGTGCTGATGGAAATAGCCGCTGCGGTACATCAGCCCGACGCCGACCATCGGGAACGCCAGGTCGGAAGCCTCTTTGAGGATGTCGCCTGCCAGCACCCCCAGCCCGCCAGAGTAGATCGGCAGCGAGCCGTGGATGCCGAATTCAGCGCAGCAATACGCGACCGGGTTGGTCGGACTGATCGGCGGGATGGCAAGAGGCTCGGCGGCTAGGCGGCTTTCGCACCATGGCGCCGGGCAGGGCCTGGCCCGATCCGCTGCGAGTTCGGCGACCAAGCTTTGGACCCGGTCCAACCAAGAGCTGTCAGCGGCGACTTTTGCCAAGGTGGTGCTGGGGGTCTCGGTCAGCAATCGCAGCGGGTTGGCGCCGCAGCGCGCCCAACGCTCTGGTTCTATCGCCGCGAAGGTGGCCGCGCCGTCGACGGCCCAGGACCAGCGGTAATCGAAAGCGACGGCCGCCAGCGGCCGCAGCGGTGTGGGCAGGCGATCGGCCAGTTCATTGACCGCGCGCGCTATGTCCTGGTCACCTGGATGCATGGCTTGTCTCCGTGCTGGAGGAACCAGCATAGTTGGCGCGGCGCTACGCCAGCGACGGATTTGTCGTCGCCGCTGCGCGAACGCAAGCGAGCTGCTCAGGCTTGAGCGGCTAGTGTCTGGACTTCATGGTTGGCCGCGAGCGCGCGCCCGGCCGAAGCTACACCGGGCGGCCGGCGCCTGTACACGCAGAGTTGTTTGCCGGCAGGCCGATCGGACCCAGCACCCGTTGATAGCGGGTCATCACCGCAGGGTCGATCACGCCCAGCCAGCGCGACAACTGGTCGGGCGTGATCCCATGTTGCAGTTGGCGCAAAGCAAAGCTGTGCCTGAGGCGGAACGAGCCGCCGGCACCGGGCTCCAGACCGGCGTCGGCGAGAACTCGCTGCGCGGCTTCGTACTGCGCGACCTTGCCCCAGGGTTTGCCGCTACGGGTGGAGGGGAAGAGCCAGTCACCCGCCAGCGCTTGCCGCTTTTGTAGCCAGGCTGCCAGCAGCGTGGCCGACCAATCGGCGATCGGTGCGATGTGGAGCGGCGCACTGCCGTTGGCGGGAACGCGCAACTGCCAAGGCAGGGCCGGCCCGGCTGCTGGCACCACATCGGCCAGGCGCAGCGCTCGCAGATCACCAGGCCCCAGCCCAGCGCCCAATTGAAGCGCTGCGGCACAACGGTCGCGCTGTTCTTGCCACCGCATCGCCGCAGGAGGTTCTGCGGCCAGGCGTGTCAGCAGTCGCTGAAGGTCGGATGCCGACAGGTGTTCGGGTAGCGCTTTCGCGTCCGCCGCATTGGCGTTGCGCACCTCGGGCTGTGCGGCGATCAGTTCGGCTGCGGCGGTCGGCGCAGGTCGGCGCAGTTGATCCGCATGGTGTGCCTGAACCCGCTGCACCAGGCTGAGCAATCGCCACTGGTAGCGCGCTGTCAAGGACTGGTCAGGGCCGGCGTTGCCACTGCGCGAGGCGAGATAAGCCGCGAGGCTCAGCGCGCGCAGGTCGGTCAAGCGCAGCGGCGGTGCCTGAACAACACACCAGGCCGCCAAGGCATGCCACATTGCTCGATAGACCGCCTCGGACGACGCGTGACGCAGTCGGCCGGTCAAACGCTGCTGGCCACACCAGTCCTCGAAGACCAGATGCAACGCCGCCAGATTGGAGAGGGTCTTTGAATCGGTATCAATCATATAAACGAACTAACGCCCATGCGAATTCTAGCGCCATAAACATCGCCAAAGAGCTGTCTCCATCCGCGCTATCAATGCTCCGGTCGGCAACATTGGCGTTAGTTCGCTTTTTTAAGACCGGCCTCAGCGCGAAGCTGTCGTGGAGTTCCTTTGAGTCAGAAGCCGAAGAGCTCTTACGGTGTGCGCCATGCAGCCTTGGGCATCCAGGCACAAAACACGCACAGCACTGCAGGCTCGCCGCCCGCGGGCCGAATAGGCCCACCGCAACGGTCAGCGCGGCATCTTGGCCAGCAAGTCAATCATCTCGTCAAGCTTGGCATAAAAGCCTGCCATCGAATCCGCGCCAATCGCGGCCTCGATGTCGCCATACGTCTTCTCGATCATCGGCGCTATGCGTTGCGCGAGCGCCCGGCCGCTGTCGCTCAGTGACACCCGAATCCTGCGCGCGTCGTCTGGCCAACGCTCACGCAGAACCCAGCCTAGCCTGTCCATGCGCGACAGAACGCCCGCCAAACTGGGGCTGGAGATTCGGCACAGTTCGACGATCTCGCGCGGCTCCAGCGGCCCGGCATCGAGCAGCACGCGCAGGATCCGCCACTGCTGCTCCGTCAAACCATGGGCGTTGAGGATAGGCCGAAAGTTGGCGATCACGCTCTCGCGCGCTTGCAGCAGCAGCAACGGCAGGTTGCGGCGCGCGATGCGCGGTGCGTCGGCAGCAGGGCGAGGAATCAACTTCATGGCATGACACTTTCAACAAGGCAGGCAACGGATATCGGGCCATGCACGATGCGTCCACCCGCAGCCAAGGCTGGCTCGGATTGACGCAGCAGGATGTTCGCGACTATATTGCTCACTTCTTAGTGATCTGACCGCCGATGAACCCGTCCAACCCGCCGACGCTCGAATTCGACTCCGCGCCGTACAAGCTGTCCGGCGTGGTCTACGGCTGCCTGCTCAACCACGGGCCAGCGCTGGCCGCGCTGGGCGACGCGGTGAACTTGCCGCCGTACAAAGCGCCGCCCAGCGCGCCTGTGCTCTACATCAAGCCGCGCAACACCTTGGCCGCGGATGGCGACGCGGTGGTCGTGCCGGCTGATGCCGCTGCGCTGCAGCTTGGCGCTGCGCTCGGTCTGGTGATCGGCCGCACCGCTTGCCGGATCAACGAGGCCGATGCGCTGGACCATGTCGCAGGCGCGGTGATCGTCAACGACCTCAGTGTGCCGCACGCCAGCTTCTACCGGCCCAGCGTCCGCTTCAAGGCAAGGGACGGGTTCTGCCCGCTCGGGCCCAAAGTCGTGGCGCTGGCTGATCTACCGAATTCGGTCGACGCCCTGACCGTGCGGGTCTATGTTGACGGGGCGCTGGTGCAACAGACCCACACCGGTGACCGCATCCGCAGCGCGGCGCGCTTGCTGGCCGATGTCAGCGAGTTCATGACGCTGTCGCCAGGCGACATCTTGATGCTCGGTGTGTCTGCTGATGCGCCGCTGGCGCGCGCCGGCCAGCAGGTGGCGATTGAGATCGACGGCCTGGGCCGGCTCCACAACACGCTGGTCGCCGAAGCTGCGCCGCTAACCGAGGAATCAGCGCGATGACCCGCCAAGCCCGCGTCGCCTACGACGGCGCCATCCACAGCGCCACCCCGCATGAACAAGGCCTGCAACTGGCCGACGGCCGGGTGCTGGCGGAGACCGCTGTCGTCTGGCTGCCGCCCTTCGAGGTCGGCACCATCATCGCGCTAGGCCTGAACTACGCCGACCATGTCAAGGAGCTGTCCAAGGAGCTCACGGTCAGCACCCAGGACGAGCCCTTGGTCTTCCTCAAAGGCCCGGGCTCGCTGGTCGGCCACCGCGGCCACACCCGGCGCCCAGCCGACGCCGCTTTCATGCACTACGAGTGCGAACTCGCGGTGGTGATCGGCAAGACGGCGCGACGCGTCAAAGCTTCTGACGCGCTGGATCATGTCGCCGGCTACACCGTGAGCAACGACTACGCGATTCGCGACTACCTCGAGAACTGGTACCGGCCCAATCTGCGGGTCAAAAACCGCGACGGCGGCACCGTGATCGGACCCTGGTTGGTGTCGGCGTCCGAAATCCCGGACCCGCAGGCGCTGGGACTGCGTACCTATGTCAATGGCCAAGTCACGCAGCAAGGCCATACCCGCCAGATGATCCACAGCGTCCCCAGCCTGATCGAGTACCTCAGCGACTTCATGACGCTGCGCGCCGGCGACGTGATCCTGACCGGCACACCTGACGGCGTCGTCAACGTCCAGCCCGGTGATGAGGTGGTCTGCGAGATCGACCAGGTCGGCCGGCTTGTCAACACGCTGGCGGCTGACTCGGTCTACGGCCGCTAAGAACACAAGCCAAACCGAGACCGCGCAAACCCGCGACCAACCGCGACCAACCAGCCGAGCCCTGACCCACACTGCAGAACCCGCATGAGAATCCAACACCTGATCAACGGCAAATCGGTCGACTCGACCGACGCGGCAGCCACTTTCGAAACCATCAACCCCAGCAACCAGCAGGTGCTGGCCGAGGTCGCCGACGGCGGCGCCGCCGAGGTCCATGCGGCGGTCGCTGCCGCCAAAGCGGCTTTCCCGGCCTGGGCCGGCAGGCCGGCGACCGAACGCGCGGGGCTGATGCGCAAGCTCGGCGAGCTGATCGCCCGCCATGTGCCCGAGATCTCGCGCACCGAGTCTATGGACACCGGCCAGACGATCTCGCAGACCGGCAAGCAGTTGGTGCCACGCGCGGCCGACAACTTCCAATACTTCGCCGAGATGTGCACCCGAGTCGACGGCCACACCTACCCGACGCCAACGCACCTGAACTACACCTTGTTCCACCCGGTCGGTGTTTGCGCGCTGATCAGCCCGTGGAACGTGCCGTTCATGACCGCGACCTGGAAGACAGCGCCCTGCCTGGCTTTCGGCAACACCGCGGTGCTCAAGATGAGCGAGCTCTCGCCGATGAGCGCGGCCCGGCTCGGCGAGCTCGCGCTCGAAGCCGGCATCCCGGCCGGTGTGCTCAACATCGTCCACGGCACCGGCCGCGCGGTGGGCGAGCCACTGTGCGCCCACCGGGACGTGCGCGCGATCAGCTTCACCGGCTCCACCGCGACGGGACACCGCATCGTGCAGGCAGCGGGCTTGAAGAAATTCAGCATGGAGCTCGGCGGCAAGAGCCCCTTCGTCGTCTTCGACGACGCCGACTTCGAGCGTGCGCTCGATGCCGCGGTGTTCATGGCCTTCTCCAACAACGGTGAACGCTGCACCGCAGGCAGCCGGGTCCTGGTGCAGCGCTCGATTTACCCACGCTTTGTCGAACGCTTCACCGAACGCGCCCGCCGCATCAGCGTTGGCGACCCGCTCGACAAGGCCACGCTGGTCGGGCCGATGATCAGCCCAGCCCACCTGGCCAAGGTCCGAAGCTATATCGAGCTCGGGCCGAAGGAGGGCGCCAGCCTGCTGTGCGGCGGCCTCGCCACACCCGATTTGCCGGCCGCGCTGCAAAAAGGCAACTTCGTGTTGCCGACGGTGTTTGCCGACGTCGACAACCGCATGAAGATCGCGCAAGACGAGATCTTCGGCCCGGTCGCCTGCTTGATTCCGTTTGACGACGAGGCAGACGCGATCCGCCAGTCCAACGACATCCAGTACGGTCTGTCGAGCTATGTCTGGACCGAGAACCTCGGCCGTGCGCACCGCGTGGCGGCCGCAGTCGAAGCCGGCATGTGTTTCGTCAACAGCCAGAACGTTCGCGACCTGCGCCAGCCCTTCGGCGGCACCAAGGCCAGCGGTACCGGCCGCGAGGGCGGCACCTGGAGCTACGAGGTGTTTCTCGAACCCAAAAACGTCGCGGTCAGTGTGGGCGACCACCACATCCCGCATTGGGGGCGGTGACAGCCTGGGCAGTTTGTACTACAGTGATGACTCGATGTCATACAAGGAGTTGAGATGCTCTCCGTTCGCCTACCCGAGCAGCTCGATGCCCAATTGGCCGCGCATTGCCGCGCCGCGCAAGTCAGCAAGTCTTCGGTCGTGCAAGCCGCGCTGGAGATCCATCTGCGCCAACTCGCAGCGCGGGGCACGCCGGCCGATCAAGGCGATCCTTTCCTGCAGCTGATCGGCTCGGGCAACCGCCAACTCAGCACCGAGCAACTGATGCGAATGACCCGGGGCAAGGACTGGAACAAGGCGTGATCCTGATCGACTCCAATGTCTGGATCGACCTGATCCAGCGCGACGCGCAGTGGCTGGATTGGTCGCTGGCACAGGTGCAAGCGGCACGGGCTGCGCAGCAAGCGGTGATCAATCCGGTGATCTATGCCGAACTCGCACCCACTTACGACGACGCCGCATCGCTGGCCAGCTTCATCGACCTGAGCGGCGCCAAGCTGATGCCGCTGAGCGCGGACAGTGCCTACCTGGCGGGGCGTGCCTTTCTGCGTTACCGGCGCCAGCGCGGCGGGAAGACAGGCGTGCTGCCGGACTTCTTCATCGGCGCCCAAGCCCAGTCCGAAGGCTGGACACTCCTCACCCGCGATGCGGGGCGCTACAAAAGCTATTTCCCGGCCGTCAAGCTGATCTGCCCGTGACGGCCCAAGCGATCCAATCCGACCTTGCATCTAAGCATCGAAGTGGTATTTCGGTAACGAATGCGGCGAGCCGCCATGCTCGCAAGCCTCAATGACCATCTCGATCCGGAAATTCGAAACCGACTAAGGTCATGCTCTTGATTTCCGCGGGCTGACACCCGCCACCGCTCCGAAAGATGCCCCCATGGGAACCCTCGCCCTAGCCGCCAAGATCACCCACGTCCCGTCGATGTACCTGAGCGAACTCGACGGCCCGCAAAAAGGCACGCGCCAGGCCGCGATAGATGGCCACCACGAGATCAGCCGGCGCTGCCGCGCGCTCGGCGTTGACACCATCGTCGTGTTCGACACCCACTGGCTGGTCAACGCCAACTACCACCTGAACTGCGCGCCGCATTTCCAGGGTGTCTACACCAGCAACGAGCTGCCGCACTTCATCAGCAACATGCCCTACGCCTACGACGGCAACCCGGCGCTGGGCCGGTTGCTGGCACAGGCCTGCAACGCCGCCGGCGTCGAGACGCTGGCGCACGATGCCACCTCGCTGGCGCTGGAATACGGCACCCTGGTGCCGATGCGCTACATGAACGCTGACCGCCACTTCAAGGTGGTCTCGGTCTCGGCGCTGTGCATGGTCCACCAATTGGCCGACAGCGCCAAGCTGGGCTGGGCGATGCGCCGCGCGATCGAGGACCAGTACGACGGCAATGTGGCGATCTTTGCCAGCGGCTCGCTGTCGCACCGCTTTGCGCAGAACGGCTTGGCGCCGCAGTACGCCAACAAGATGTGGAGCCCGTTTCTCGAGCAGCTCGACCACCATGTGGTGGGCATGTGGCAGCGTGGCGAATGGGCCACCTTTTGCGAGATGCTGCCCGAATACGCCGTCAAGGGCCAAGGCGAAGGCTTCATGCACGACACAGCGATGCTGCTCGGCGCGCTCGGTTGGGACCGCTACGACGCTGGCGTCGAGGTGGTCACGCCGTTCTTTCCCAGCTCGGGCACTGGCCAGATCAACGCGATCTTTCCGGTCACGCCGATGCCGGCCGACCTGCAAGGCATTGGCCTGTCGCGCTCGCCGGCCAACGCCGGCAGCCGGCTCTGAGGACGCGGCCGTGCCCCATCTCGTGATCCTCTACACCGGCAACCTCGACGCACCCGTCGCCCAAGGCGGCAGCGACATCGACGCGCTGTGCCGCAGCCTGGCCGATGCGATGCTCGGCGTCAAGGATGAAGCTGGCAAGCAGGTCTTTCCGACCGGCGGCGTCAGGGTGCTGGCCTATCCGGCACCGCATTTCGCGGTCGCCGACGGCGGCGCGGCAGGCCGGGCTGCCGGCCAGGCTGCGGACTACGGCTTTGTCTACCTCAACCTGCGCATGGGCCGAGGCCGCAGCGCGGCGGTGCAGCAGCTCGCCGGCCAGCGCCTGGAGGCGGTGGCCAAAGCCCACTTCGCGCACCAACTCGCCCTACGGCCGATCGGCGTGACCCTGCAGATCGACGAAGGCCCCGAGGTCTTCGACGCCAAGAACAGCAGCCTGCACCCGCTGTTCCAGCCCAAACCCTGAGACCCGCGACATGATGAACCCTGAGACCATTGCCGCATTGGCACGCCAGCTCTACGACGCACGCAAGACGCGTCAGCCGCTGCGCCATTTTTCCAAGCAGCATCCGCAGATGACGATAGACGATGGCTACGCGATCCAGCGTGCCTGGGTCGCGCTCGAGATCGCCGACGGTCGAAGCGTTCGCGGCCGCAAGATCGGCCTGACCTCGCGTGCGATGCAGCAGGCCAGCCAGATCAACGAGCCCGACCACGCGCCGCTGATGGACGACATGTTCTTCGCCAGCGGCGGCGACATCCCCGCAGACCGATTCATCGCGCCACGGGTCGAGGTCGAGCTTGCCTTCATCCTCGGCAAGCCCTTGAAAGGCCCCGGCATCACGTTGTTCGACGTGCTCTCGGCCACCGACTACGTCACGCCGGCCATCGAGATCATCGACGCCCGTATCGAGCAGTTTGACCGCGACACCAAGGTGATGCGCAAGGTCTTCGACACGATCAGCGACTTCGCCGCCAACGCCGGCATCGTGCTCGGCGGACGACCGGTCAAGCCTATGGAGCTAGACCTGCGCTGGGTCGGCGCGATGCTGTACAAGAACGGCGTGATCGAGGAGACCGGCCTCGCCGCCGCGGTGCTAGGCCACCCGGCCAACGGCGTGGCCTGGCTGGCCAACAAGATTGCGCCTTATGGCGAACAGCTCAACGCCGGCGACGTGGTGCTGGCAGGCTCGTTCACCAGGCCGACGAATGCGGTGGCTGGCGACAACTTCCATGTCGACTACGGGCCAATGGGCGCGGTGTCGTTCAGGTTCGTCTGACCACCGCCAGCACCGCAGGAGTTCACATGCACAGACGACAAGCCCTGACCGCGATCACCGCCGGATGGGGCGTTCTGGCCGGCACGGCACAGGCCCAGAACTTCTCGTCGCGGCCGCTGCGGCTGATCGTCGGCTACACCGCTGGCGGCGCGGTCGACATCGGTGAGATGCGGCCCTCAACGACTGAGCAACCGGCCGCGATGCTGAGCAGCGAAAAGAACCGCTATGAAAAGCTGATCCGCGAGGCGCGGATACAGCCCGACCGATCAAGCCGCCGGCGCGCCCACCGCGCCTACCCCGCCTACCAGTAGCTGCCGAGCCGGGTGGACAGCCAGCGGGCCAGCGCGGCGTTGACCGCCACCGGCTGCTCCTGCGCCATCCAGTGGCCCGACTTCACGACGACCTCGGTCAGGTCGGCGCAGTCGCTGCGCATCGGTTCGGCGAGCCGCGATCGAACCGTCTCGCAGACCGCGTCGTACTCACCGTGCAGGAACAGCGCCGGCATCGCCAACTTGCCGGCGTTTGGCGCCAGCGCCGCATAAGCCATGTTCGCCAGGCCATTCATGTACCACGAGTCTGGCCCGAAGAAGCCGTTGCGCGTCAGCGCGGCGGTGTAGGCCGCCAGATCGACTTCGGTGATCACATCGCCGTCGCGTGGCATGTCAGGACCTGCGCCGCCGCCGAAGAAGCCACCGCCTTTGCGGACCGAGGCCGTATGGGCAGGTTTGCCGACCGCCGCCGGGTCGCCTTTGCGAAACAGCGCCTTGACGGCATTGCCAACGTTGACCTCGAAACCCTTGCAAGCCTTGTCGAAGCTCTCGCGGTAAAAAAGCATGTAATCCCATTGCCCGGCGGGATAGCTGTCCTCCGGGTAGACCTCGCGGTCGACCCAGGGAATGATCGTCTCGGGCGCAAACCCGGCCGAGAGATAGGGCACGCACAGGCTCGCCACGCCGACCGTCTTGTCGGGGTGGTGGCTGGCGATGTTCCAGACCACCGGGCTGCCCCAGTCGTGGCCGATCCACACCGCCTGGTCGCGGCCTAGTGAGGCCAGCAGTTCGAGCATGTCGTCGACGATCAGCGTCTGCGCGAAGTCCTCGTGGCGGGTGTAGGTGCTCGACCGACCGTAGCCGCGCATGTCGGGCGCGACGCAGCGAAAACCCAGCGCGGCAAAGACCGGCAGCTGGTGCCGCCACGAGATCGACAGCTCGGGCCAGCCATGGACAAAGACCAGCAGCGGCGCATCCGGCGCACCGCATGCGAGATAGCCTGTGGTGTGGCGACCGGTCTTGAGCGTGTGTTCGGTGATCGGGAATGTCATGGTGGCGGGCGTCCAGCGAAAGCGGGTTGCAGTGACGGCGGGTTGCATTGACGGCGTATTGCACGAGCCACTGGGCAGCCGATGATGCCGGACATCGCTGCATCGACAGGGAGGAAAACCCTAGCCACCCTCTCAAGCAATTATGGCTTTGCCACTTTGCTTGATCCCCGCAGGGGGCGGCCGGCTTCGGCCGGCCTTGGGGCGCTCATCAGCAGCGTGTAGCCGTCGGCAGGCGCGCGCCGCAGCGGCAATGCCCAGTGCGCCACCGGCACCGAGCTTGTTCTCGACGATCAAGGTCTGGCGCAGCTCGCGCCCCAGCGCCTCGGCCACCGGCCTGGCCACGGTGTCGGCCACGCCGCCGGGCGGAAACGGCACAATCATCACGATGGGCCGGTCGGGGTATTGCGCGGCCGCAGCGCCGGCCAGCAACACCAGGCCGGCCAGCAGCATCGACGCGCGGCGCATCACGCAGCCCCTGCGACGAATCGGTTCTCGATCATGCCGATGCCATCGATTGCGATGCGCACGCTGTCGCCGTGCTGCAGCCAGCGCGGCGGGTCCAGCCCCATGCCCACGCCGGCGGGGGTGCCGGTGGCGATCACGTCGCCCGGGTGCAGCGTGATGCCGCGAGAACAGGTCTCGATCAGTGTGGCGATGTCGAAGATCAGGTCGCTGGTGTGCCCGTCCTGGCGCAACTCGGGCGCGCCGCCGGCGGGCGTGACCCAGCAGCGCACGCGGGCATCCGTGCCGTCGAGCTCGTCAGCGGTGACGATCCAAGGCCCCATCGGGCAGAAGCTGTCAAAGCTCTTGCCCAGGTCCCATTGGCCATGTCGCATCTGCACGTCGCGCGCCGTCACGTCGTTGACGATGGTGTAGCCAAACACATGGTCCATCGCATCGGCGCGCGCGATGTTGCGCCCACCTTGGCCGATCACGACCGCCAGTTCGGCCTCGTAGTCGATCTGCGAAGACACCGCGGCGCCGGGCAGTCGCACATCGGCATCGGGCCCGACCACGCAGTCGGCCAGCTTGCTGAAGACGATGGGCCAGGCCATCGTGTTGGCGCTGCTGTCCTTGAACACGGTGTCGCGCAGCTCCTTGGCATGGGCGTGGTAATTGCGGCCGACGCAAAACAGACTGCGCCGCGGCAAGGGCAGCGGCGCATCGAGCTGCAGCGCGGCCAGCGCCAACGCCGGGCCGACCAGCGCTGGCCAAGCGGCCTGCGCCGCGGCGCGCTCGATCAAGACCAGCGCACCGCGCTGCGCATCAGCAGCTGACAGGTCGAAAGCCGTCACCGCGCTGCCGTCGCTAGAAACCTGGCCAACCCGGCGCAGTCCCTGGTAGGTGTAAGTGGCAATTCGCAAGCGCTTCTCCTGTGGCCTTGGTACATGCTTGGTGCAAGCCGTCAGGATGGATGCGGCGGTTCAAGATGAACTGGAGCCGCTGACGGGTAGCGCCAAACTGTACCGAAGTTCGCAGCCCATCCCAGTTGGCGCCGGGCAACCCCAAACGCGAGCGGACACGATCTGCTCTCAGAGGGGTCATGCCGCCAAGCTTGGTGTTTGGCATAGCAGCGACAAGGGCCCACTTGTTCCGGACCTGTGCCGCCAAGTTCTGGCTAGGCTCGAATTTGGTTGGCGCGAGCAGGGAACCGCCGCAGCTGTGATCTGTCTATGTTGTCGATTGTCTCCAGTTTTTTCATTTGCTTGGTTTTTCGAATTGTCTTAACATGCTCGCATGAGCAATCCTCGTGTCAGCACTGACTTCAGTACCCCTGTGCTGCTGCGCCGCATCGCGCAGCTCGAGGCCACCGTTGGGCGCCTCAGCGACGACCTCGGCAGCTTGCGTTCTGCGGTCAGCAAACAAGGGCTGCAACTGCCAAGAACACGAGGCGTTCGAGAACGTGTGGCGCACGCCAAGTACGCCACCGCGGACAACCAGCATGCTCAGGCCACTGGCGGCTTGGCTTGCGCAAGCGCGCGCGGCGAGGCAGCGCGTGTCCAGTGGGTCAAGGATGGCCTCGTCGTGCATGGCGAGCAACTTGCGCAAGCCTGGGGGCTCACCCGCCAGGCCTTGGCGCCGGCAGCAGAACGGGGCGAAATCTTCGCGGTGAAGGTCGGCAACCGTCTTTACTACCCGCAGGTATTTCTGGAGATGGACCGCGAAGCCGTGGCAGCGATCTGCCGCGCACTCGGTGACCTCGGCGCCAGCGAGAAGCTGATGTTCTGGCTGCGCGAGCACGGCGCCCTCGCAGGAAATAGCGTCGCAGCGGCATTGGAGGCGGGGACTGGCCTGGCCAAGGTGGCGCGCCTGGCCGCAGCTTGGGCGCGCGAGCGAGGAGCCTCGCATGGCGCCACAAGTACGGCTGCGGCTGCCTGAGCCTGGGTCCTTCGAGGATCTGCTTCGTCCGACCAGGATCGAAGTCGCGTCGCTCATGCGCTTGAGCCGGCATCCGGCCACCGAGCCCTACTGGTCGGCTGGGGTCTACCGATTTGACAATCCAGATTCTGACGGTGCCCACGCGTTCGGCACCTGCTACACCGCCAGCACCATCGAAGTTGCCTTCGCCGAAAGCGTCATCCATGAGTGCGGGCGCTTTGTCGCTGGAAGTTACGAGCTGCCTGCTGCGGAACTCACCGCGCGATCGGTCGTGCGTTTTGCCTGTTAACGACGCAAGGCGCTGGTGTTGGTCGATCTGACTGGCGTGGCGCTCAAGGCCCTGGGTCTGAACAACGACATCAGTGCGTCCGCCGACTACACGACGAGCCAGGCCTGGGCACGGGCAATCCACGGCGCGAGCCTGCGCTGGGACGGAATCCGTTACGTGTCGCGGCAGATGAACAAGGGGGTTCGCCTACGCAATCTTCGAGCGCAGCGGGCTCCGCAAGCTCAGCGCCGAGAAGCTCAAGGCGCGGCAGGTGGATGAGCTCTGCGACCGGTTCAACGTCACCGCGGTCTGAAGGCGCCGCGGACCAAACCCGAAGGTCGGCAACCCGATGTGCAGCGTCAGCTCGTCGGCGAAAACCAGCCTCGACGCAGCCCCGGTAGCACTCAATCACCAGCACCGGGCCGAACCGCTACTCTTGCATGTGGCCAGGGTGGAGTAACCCGGCGCAGCGATCCCTGACCCGATCAGTCCAGCGACTCGGCGGGGTCGAAGTCCAGTTCCACCTTGGCGCCATTGGGGTCGAAGGTGAAGAGCTGCCAGGTGCCGGCGCCGGCTTGGCGTCGCAAGTCGTACTTGATGCCAGACTCGTCAAAGCGTGCCTTCACGGCCTTCAAGCCGGTGCCGGTGAAAGCCATGTGGTCAATCACCCCGGCTCGATGGCTAGGCATCGGCCGGCCGAAGACCACGTGCAGCACGGCCTGCGAGTCGCCGGCGTACAGCCAAGTCCCGGGAAAGCCAAGATCAGGCCTCGGCCCCTGCGCCAGACCGAGCAGGCCGACGTAGAAGTCCAGCGTCTTGCGCTCGTCTTCGGCCAGGATGGTGAAGTGGTTCATGCCTACGATCATTCCTGTCTCCTTGAAGCCATGAGTCTTGAGTGGCTGAGCTCAAACCAATGAAAACGCCTGGGCGCTACCGGGAAAGTCATGTTGCAGGAATGGCACCAAACGGCGCGACAAGTTCTCGTCGAGCAACAGCTTCATGAGGCCTTGAAGGAATAGACCTGATGCTCCCTGTCGGCGGCGTACGCAAGCACGGCGCGGATGTCCTCAGCGCTCAGTTCGGGGAAATCTTCCAGAATTTCAGGCTCCGACATGCCGTTCGACAACATTGACAACACATCGTAGACCGTGATGCGCAACTCCCTGATACAGGGCCTACCACCCCGTTTCCCGGGCTCCAAGGTGATGATGCTCATGCGATGTCCTCGATCGGTGCGATGGCCCTGCCAAAGGGTGAAGCCTGAACGCGGCGGGACAAAAAAGCGCTCAGGCCTGCACAGAATACCCGCCATCGACGGGTATCGCCGCGCCAGTGACGAAGTCCGACGCACGGCTGGACAGAAAGACCGCGATGCCAGCCAAGTCGTCGGGCACACCCCAGCGACCGGCCGGCGTGCGGGCCAGCACACGGTCGTGCAGGCCGTCAACGGCGACTCTTGCGCGCTTCGTCAAGTCGGTGTCTATCCAGCCCGGCAGCACGGCGTTGACCTGGATCTGGTCGACCGCCCAGGCGGTGGCCGTGGCTCGCGTGAATTGGACGATGCCGCCTTTGCTCGCGCTGTAGGCCGGCGCGAACGAGGCGCCGAAGATCGAGGTCATCGACCCGATGTTGATCACCTTGCCGCCGCGCAGCTTGAGGTGTGGATAGGCCGCGCGGCTGCACAGGAAAGCGCTGGTCAAGTTGGTGTCCATCACCGCGTGCCACTCGTCCAAGCTCAAGTCCTGCACCGGCTTGCGGATGCTCATGCCGGCGTTGTTGACCAGGATGTCGATGCGGCCAAAGTCGGCCGCCACCTGGGCCATCAGCCCGGCCACCGCGGCCTCGTCGCAGACGTCGACCGCATAGGTGTTGGCCTGGGCCCCGCGCCCGCGCAAATCGGCCACCGCGGCCTGCAGCTTGTCGGGGTTGCGACCGACGACGGCGATGCGCGCGCCGGCCTGGGCCAGACCCTGGGCCATCGCTAGGCCGATGCCGCCATTGCCGCCGGTCACGACCGCAACCTTGTCATGCAGATCAAACATGGTGGACCTCTCAGCTGTGCTTGTTCGAATGGCTCGACGCGGCCAAGCCCGGCCGGCCGATCAAACGCCTGCAGTATCGAGCAAGCGGCGGCCCTGCGCCACGTCGACCAGTTGCCGAGGCTGCAAGACCTCGATACGGCCGTGGCTGCTGCCCAGGATGCCCTCGGCCTGCAGCTGACGCAGCACGCCGTTGATGCGCTGGCGGCTCGCGCCCAGCAAACTGGCCAGATCGCCCTGGGTCAGCGTCAGGTCGATCTGCCAGCCGGCCGAGGGCTTGTCGCCAGGCCGGCCAAACTGGCGCAGCAAGCGCTGCAGCTGCAAGGCCACGCGTTGCGACAGCGCCAGCGTCTGCAACTCCTCTAGCCTGCGGAACATGTGGCGCAGCCGCCGGCAATCGAGCTGCAACAGCGCCGCGCGCAGCTCGGGCTGGCTGTGTATCAACTGCTGCAGCGCGGGGCGGTCAACCAGCAGCACCGTGCTGTGGGTCTGGGCAACGATGTCGAGGTCGACCGCGCCGCCGTCGACCAGCGCGATGTCGCCATACCAGTCGCCCGGCGCGAGCAAGTCGAGCGTGAAGCCGCGCCCGTCACGGCCTTGCGTGGCCAGGCCGAGCGCACCGCCTGCCACGCCTATCCAGTCGGTGGCCACGCTGCCGCGCTTGAGCAGCGTCGCACCGCGACGCACCCGGTGCACCCGCGAGCGCGACAGCACGGCCTGGCGCAGCATCAGCGACAGGCCGGAGAACCAGGCGCCAGATTCGACCCGCTGGGCTTCGGCGGGACGCAAATCGTCGAAGGAGCTGGCCACGCGCGAGGCGGGCAAGGGCTGACCGCTGCCCAAGCCTTGCAAGGCCGCAGACCCAGGCGATTGAACATCTTGGAGCAGCATCTGGCCCAGCCTCAGCACACTTCGAAAAGACCTGCAGCGCCCTGACCACCGCCGATGCACATCGTCACCACGACGTACTTGGCGCCGCGCCGCTTGCCTTCGATCAGCGCGTGACCGGTCAAACGGGCGCCGCTGACACCGTAAGGGTGGCCGACCGCGATCGCCCCGCCGTTGACGTTGAGCAGCTCATCGGGGATGCCGAGCTTGTCGCGGCAGTACAGCACCTGGCAGGCGAATGCCTCATTCAGCTCCCACAAGCCGATGTCCGAGACTTTCAAGCCGGCACGCTGCAGCAGCCGAGGCACCGCGTAGACCGGGCCTATGCCCATCTCGTCGGGCTCGCAGCCGGCGATCGCGAAACCGCGAAAAATGCCCAGCGGCTGGATGCCGCGCTGCTCGGCGAGCTTGCCGTTCATCACCACGCAGGCCGAAGCACCGTCGGAGAACTGGCTGGCGTTGCCTGCGGTGACCATGCCGCCAGGCAACGCAGATCGCAAGCCAGTCACGCCTTCGAGCGTGGTGTCGGCGCGGATGCCTTCGTCAGCGGCGATCGTCACTTCCTTGCGGGTGATGCGGCCGCTCGCCTTGTCGACCACGCCCATCACGGTGGTCATCGGCACGATCTCGTCGGCAAACTTGCCTGCAGCCTGCGCAGCAGCAGCGCGCAGTTGGCTGCGCACACCGTATTCATCTTGCGCCAGCTTGGGGATCTTGTAGCGCTTGATCACCTGCTCGGCAGTCTGCAGCATGTTCCAGTAAATCTCGGGCTTGTGCTCGAGCAGCCAGGGGTCGGCAGCCATGTG
>CAMCTC010000032.1 GCA_945878355.1 Bordetella parapertussis
TCGGGCGTCGCCTTGAGGAATTCCTCCAACTGCTCGATCGTGCGCAGCCTTGTCTCGTCCATGTTGATCACCATCCTTGTGATGATCAACCCATCCCTCGCTACATCCTCACCGGCCCGCCCTCAGGCTCATTTCTCGTTGGAAACGCGGGCCCCGTTCAGGCTCACACCACGTTGGACAAGGCTATGCCGCAAGCCAAACCAGGCCTGCGGCTACAATCCAACTTGCAAGGCCGCTACCAGTCACGGTCTCGCAGTCGACTCTCGACCTCTGCACAGCATCATCAGCCTCCCCGACTGGGGCCCTTGGCAACAAGCGGCTGCAGGCCGATCGCATAGAGCCCCTCACGGGGGCCAAAGCAAAACCCCATGAAATTCACCGACCTCGGCCTGGCCGAGCCGCTCCTGCGCGCCATTGGCGACCAGGGCTACGACACCCCCACACCGATCCAGGTTCAAGCCATCCCCGCCGTGCTCAAAGGCGGCGACCTGATGGGCGGCGCCCAGACTGGCACCGGCAAGACGGCAGGCTTCACGCTGCCGATGCTGCAACTGCTGTCCTCAGAGCCGACCAAGAAGGACGCCAAAGGCCGCGTCTGCATCCGCGCGCTGATCCTGACCCCCACCCGCGAACTCGCAGCCCAGGTCGAGGAAAGCGTTCGCACCTACGGCAAGTACCTCAAGCTCACCAGCATGGTGATGTTTGGCGGCGTCGGCATGCAGCCGCAGATCAACGCGCTGCGCCGCGGTGTCGACATCCTGGTGGCCACCCCCGGCCGCCTGCTCGACCACCATCAGCAAGGCACGCTAGACCTGTCGCATGTCCAGATCTTCGTGCTCGACGAAGCCGACCGCATGCTCGACATGGGCTTCGTGCACGACATCAAGAAAGTGCTGAGCTACCTGCCGGCCAAGAAGCAGAGCCTGCTGTTCTCGGCGACCTTCAGCGACGACATCAAGACCTTGGCCGACAAGCTGCTGAACAACCCGGTGCTGATCGAAGTGGCGCGCCGCAACCAGACCGCCGAGACCATCGCTCAAAAGGTTCATCCGGTCGGCCGCGAGAAGAAGAAGGCGCTGCTGTCGCACCTGATCAAGACCGGCAACTGGCACCAGGTGCTGGTGTTCACGCGCATGAAGCACGGTGCGAATCGACTGGCCGAATTCCTCAATGACGAGGGCATCAGCGCGATGGCGATCCACGGCAACAAGAGCCAGGGCGCGCGTACCAAGGCGCTGGCCGAGTTCAAGACCGGCGACCTGCAAGTGCTGGTGGCCACCGACATCGCCGCGCGCGGCATCGACATCGACATGCTGCCGCATGTCGTGAACTTCGAACTGCCCAACGTGGCCGAGGACTATGTGCACCGGATCGGCCGTACCGGCCGTGCTGGCGCGCTGGGCGAGGCGATCTCGCTGGTCTGTGTCGACGAAGACATCTTCTTGCGCGACATTGAAAAGCTGATCAAGCGCAGCATCCCGAGCGAGATCGTTCCAGGCTTCGAGCCGCCCTCGACCGAGAAGGCCGAGCCCATCGTGCTGGGCCGCATGACGATAGGCGTCGGCGGCACGCGACGCAACGCCGGCGGTGGCGGTGGTGGCGACCGCGGTGGCCGCTCAGGCGGCGGCGGCGGTGGCGGTGGCCAGGGACGTCGAGACAGCGGACATGGCGGCGGCGGTGACCGCGGTGGCCGTCCGGCCGGTGGTGGCGGTGGTGGCGGAGGGCGCCCGGCGCACGCCGGAGGCCGACCCGCTGCCAGTCCATCGCGCGGCGGCACCGGTGTGGGTGGTGCGCGCACCGCTGCGGGTCCTGCCAGAAGCACAGGCGGCGGTCGGCCGAGTGGACCGAAGCGCTAGGACCGAAACGCTAGGGCCCAAGCGCTAGGACCCAAGCGCTAGGACCCCAACGCTAGAAGCGGCAGCCAGGCGCAGGCAGACTGCGCCTAGCTCAGGCGTGGCTGGCGCAGACTGGGCATAGCGGCTGCCTGGCCATCCGGATTTCGGTCCACTCCATGGCCCGAGCGTCGAGCATTTGCAGCCGGCCAGCCAGAGACGGCCCTATGCCCGTCAGCAATTTGAGCGCCTCGGCCGCCTGCATCGTGCCGATGATCCCGACCAGCGGCGCGAAAACGCCCATCGTCGCGCAGCGAACCTCTTCGAAGGTGGCTTCGGGTGGGAAGATGCAGGCGTAACAAGGCGCGCCAGGCTGGCGGATGTCGTAGACCGAGATCTGGCCATCAAAACCGATCGCTGCGCCCGAAACCAGGGGCTTGGCGTGCCGAACACAGGCCGCGTTGACGGCATGGCGGGTGCTGAAGTTGTCGCTGCAATCGACCACCACGTCAGCCTGCTGCACCGCCGCATCCAGCCACTGGGCGTCGGCTCGACGCACGACCGGCAACACCTCGACATCGGGGTTGATGGCCTGGATGCTCAATCTTGCCGACTCGGCCTTGGGGCTGCCCAACCGCGACAACTGGTGGATGATCTGGCGCTGCAGGTTGGTCAAGTCGACCATGTCGTCGTCGACCAGCGTGATGTGCCCGACCCCGGCGGTGCCCAGGTACAGCGCCACCGGCGAGCCCAGGCCGCCGGCACCGATCACCAGCGCATGGCTTTGCAGCAATCGGGACTGGCCCTCGACGCCAATCTCGTCGAGCAGGATGTGGCGCGAGTAGCGCAGCAACTGGTCATCGTTCATCGCTGCGAGCATAAACCTCGCCGAGATCATAGTGACAGGGACAGGCAAACGCTGAACCGACCCCATCCGGCATGCGGATTCGCACCGGGCGCTTCGAGAAATTGAAGCAGCGACCCGGCCTGTTGCTGTTACGCCCTTCGCGCCGTCACCGGCAAAGCCTTCATACCGCGAAACACCAGCGAGTTGATCCACTCCGGTTCAGCCATGGGCTCAAGCTGAGAATAACGGCCAAGCAACGCAGGGAAAGCCACAGCGCCCTCGGTGCGCGCCAGCGGAAAGCCAAGGCAAATATGGCCCCCGAAACCAAAGGCCAGGTGTGGCACGCCATCGCGGCCGAGATCAAGCCGATCGGGATCGGCATAGGCCAGCGGATCACGGTTGGCGGCATTGAGCATCATGAACACCCGCTGCCCAGGCTCGAGCGTCTTGCCGTGCAATTGCTGCGCATGCTTGATGATGCGCACCTGCGCGCCCGACGGACCGTCGTAGCGCAGCAGCTCTTCCACGGCCGCGGAGGCCAGTCCGGCGTCGGCGCGCAGGCGCTGCATCTGATCGGGAAAGCGCATCAGCGCCAGCATGCCGTTGGCAATGTGGTTGGTGGTCGTCTCGTGACCGGCAAACAGCATCAGGATGCATGTGGCGACCAGCTCGTCTTCAGTGAACGCATCGTCGCCATCGCGCAGTAGCGCCAGCTCGCTCAATGCATCGTCGCGCGGCGTGCGGCGCCGATCGGCGATCAAGCCCTGGAAGAACAAGGCCATCTCGCGGGTGGCCGCTTCGGCGGTGTCGTACTTTTCTGCGCTGGTCCGCGAGCTGCCGATGAACAACGCAATTTCGTCCGACAGGCGTTTGACCTCAACCATGTCCTCGGCCGGCACGCCCAGCATCGCCATGATCACCAGGCAAGGCAAGGGGCTGGCATAGTCGGCCAGCAGATCGAACTCGTCGCGTTCGCCAATGTCATCGAGCAGGCGCTCCGCGATCTGCTCGACCTTGGGCCGCATCGCCTGCATCGCCCGGGTGGTGAACACCTTGCCCGTGAGCCGGCGCAGCCGGGTGTGCTCGGGCGGATCCTTGAAAACCATCCACAGCGACAGGTAGCGCGTGATCTCGGCGATGCGTGAAGCCTCGGCGCTTGGCAACGAGGCGAAAAATGGCCGCAGCCGGTCGGACGAAACGCCGTCCTTGTCCAGGCACATGGACTTGATATCGCTGTAACGGGTCAGCACCCAACTGCGCAGACGCGGGCTCCAGTGACAGGGGTCTTCGTCTCGCATGCGCGAGAGGACGGGATACGGGTTGGCCAGCGTGGCCGGGGCTTCGGGGTGCCAATCGATGGCCGGCGCGTCAGAGGTCATTGGCTCTTCTCCAGAATGTCTATTGGCCCGCTTTGCTCGTGGACCAGGCCTTGGACCAGGCCACCAACGGCCAGCACTTCAGCCAGCACTTCAGCAAAGGCCCGGCGCACCAAACGGTGGCATGTCTTGTCGGCAGGCCTGCCCCATGCGATGCAGGCGAGGCCTACGATGAGGACGTCACTCATGCGGTTTGAGCATCGCGATGAAGTGGCGCGCCAAGGTGCGAGGCGATGCAGCGCCATCGGCGCGGTACCAGTTCGGGGCCCAGTTCAAGGCGCCCAGCAGCATCAGGCGCAAGGCTTTGCGGTCGGTGCCAGCAGGCAGTGGCAAGGCTTTGATCAGGGCCAACCACTGCGCCTCGTAACGGTTGCGATCGTCGATCAAACGCTGGGCGACGGCGGGCACATCGGTCGGCCGAACACGCACCACCACGCGCGCATAGTCATCGTCACGCAAGATGGCCTCCAAGTGGGCCACGCAGGCCGCCTCCAGCCGTGACCAGGGCTCGGCAATGCCTGCGATGGCGGCCTCAACAGCTGCGCAGATCTGGTCGACACCGCGCACGTACACAGCGGCCAGCAGGTCGTCCTTGGTGCTGAAGTGGCAGTACAAGGAGCCGGGCAGGATGCCGACGGCGCTGGCAATGTCGCGAACCGTGGTGCCCTGGTAGCCCTGGGTGCAGAACAAGTGCGCAGCAGTGTCCAGAATTTGCGGCAACCGACTGTCGGCATGTGCCGCGCGCCGATGCGAACCGGTCAGCACCGAAGCCATCATCGCGGGACTCCGCGGGCCTTGCGCTGTTTCAGACACAGCTTGGCGACGGCGCTGGCGACAGATTCGGTCCAAGGTTCGGAGAGCTTGCTCTTGTGGATTTTGGAGGCAGGCATCACTGCACGCGACGCCAAACGCGCCCGCCAGACAAGGCAAATGCCACACTGCACGGGTGATCCGGCACGCGGCGGGAGGCATCGACGAAAGCTTGGCACAGGGTTTTCACTGGACATCAGTGGTCTGCAAGGGCTAGACGGGCTAGACGGGCTAGACGGGCTAGACGGGCTTAGGACTTTAACAATCATCTGTTTTGTAAACAAGCAGTGTTTGGCTATAGTGAGCCCCGATCGATTCCCACACACCACCTCTGCCGTTGCCCCGGCATTCGAAGCCATGACTCTGCCCGACACCATCCTGTGCGCCGGTGCGCGCACCCCTTTCGGCGACTTCGGCAAGAGTCTGCGCGAGGTGCCACTGTCTACCCTGGGCGTGCACGTGGTGCAGGCCAGCCTGGCGCGCGCCGGGCTTGATGCCAAGCAGGTTGACCACTTGGTGTTCGGCGTCACCGCGCCGGTTGACCATGACGGGCTCTTCATCAGCCGCAAGGTCGCGATCAATGCGGGCCTGCCCGAAGACAGTGCCTCGCTGGGCGTGGTGCGGGCCTGCGGCACCGGCTCGCAGGCCATCATCAGCGCGGCTCAGCAGATCCACTCCGGCCACAGCGAGATCGCAGTGGCTGCCGGTGGTGAGAACTACTCGCGAGTGCCCTATCTCGCGCACCAGGTGCGCTGGGGTGCGCAGCGCGGGCCTTTCGAGTTCGTCGACGGACTCGACTACATCTACCGCTGCCCTTTCACCAAGGAGTTGATGGGCGACACCGCAGAGAACCTGGCGTCACGCTTCGGCTACACCCGCGAGGCAATGGACGACTGGGCGCTGACGAGCCAGCAGCGTGCGGGCGCGGCAGTGACCTCAGGCTTTCTGGCGCGGCAAATCGCACCGATTGACCTGCCCGACGGCAAACAGGGCTTGCGATCATTTGCACAAGACGAGTTTCCGCGGCCCAGCATCACGCGCGAGAAGCTCGCGAGCCTGAAGCCCGCGTTTCGCAAGGACGGCAAAGGCCAGGTGACAGCGGGCAACTCCAGCGGCGTGACCGATGGCGCCGCCGCGCTGGTGGTGGCCAGCGCCCAAGCAGCGGCACGGGCAGGCCTGCGGGCCGAAGCACGGCTGGTCGATTGGGCCGTGGTGGGCGTTGCACCTGAGATCATGGGCGCAGGCCCGGTGCCAGCGATCACCAAGCTGCTGCAGCGCACCGGCTTGAGCGTGGCAGACATTGACTACTGGGAAATCAATGAAGCCTTTGCCGTGGTGAACCTGCACGCCGAAGCACAACTGGGCATTGCGCGCGAGCGCACCAACCTCTACGGCGGCGGTATCAGCATCGGCCACCCGCCGGGCGCCACCGGCATCCGCATGACCATCACGGCCATGCACCACCTGGCCGACACGCGGGGCCGCTATGCCGTGATCAGCATGTGCCTGGGCTCGGGCATGGGCATGGCCACACTGATCGAGAACCTTCTGCGCTGAGCCGACGGCATCGGCCATGGCGGCGTCAGGCAACTGGCGCAGACCCACGCGCCGCTGATGCCAGCGTCAAGCCACATCAAAAAAGCCCACCGGGTGGCGGGCTTGGGTTTGAACCAGGCTCGACCCGGTCAAGGCTTGTTGGCGTCGACCGCGGCCTTGCGCTCGCTCATCGTCTTGCTCACGGCCACCGGCTTGCCCTTGAGCTGGTTGAGCGCTTGCTGCAACGGGAAATCCTGGGCCCCGCCAAACTCGGGCAGTGGCTTGGGAGGCTCCTTGGTCTTGGCCGAGAGCTCCTCGAGTTTCTTGCGCGCTTCTTCGCGGGCCTTCTCGCGGACTTCGTCTTTCTTCTCTTCGCCGTTGTTCAGGTGCTTTTCCAGGTCGGCCTCGCGCATGCGCAGCGCGGCAAACACATTGCCCTCGGCGGTTTCGTCGAGCCAGACATCGGGCACGATGCCTTTGGCCTGAATCGAGCGGCCACCTGGGGTGAAATAACGCGCGGTGGTGATCTTCAGCCCGGTATCGGCAGGCAGCGGACGAACCGTCTGGACCGAGCCTTTGCCGAAGGTCTGCGCGCCCATGATGGTCGCGCGCTTGTGATCTTGCAGCGCGCCGGCGACGATCTCGCTGGCCGAGGCCGAACCCTCGTTGACCAGCACCACCAGCGGCACGGTCTTGATCGCTGCCGGCAGCTTGCGCAGCGGGTCTCCATTGCCACGGCGGGCGTAATACTCGGGCGAGGCCTTGAAGGTCGCACGCGACTCCGGGAGCTGACCATTGGTCGTGACCACCGTCACCTCGGGCGGCAGGAAGGCGGCTGACAGCGCCACTGCGCCTTCGAGCAAGCCCCCCGGGTCGTTGCGCAAATCGAGCACCAAGCCCTTCAAGTGCGGGTCGGCCTTGTAAAGCTCTTCAACCTTGCGCGCAAAGTCCTCGATCGTGCGGTCCTGGAACTGGCTGACACGAACCCAGGCATAACCTGGCTCGATCTGCTTGGCACGCACGCTCTGAACCCGGATCTCCTCGCGGATGATGGTCACGGGGAAGCTGCGGCTCTCGTCCTTGCGGAAGATCATCAGCTGCACCTTGGTGTTGGGCTCGCCGCGCATGCGCTTGACCGCTTGCTCCATCCCCATGCCCTTGACCGGTGTGTCGTCGATCTTGGTGATCAGGTCACCGGGCTTGAGTCCGGCGCGAAACGCCGGTGAGCCCTCAATCGGCGAGACCACCTTGACCAGCCCGTCCTCCATGCCGATCTCGATGCCGACACCGACAAACTTGCCGGTCGTGCCTTCGCGGAATTCCTTGAAGCTCTTCTTGTCGAAATACACCGAATGAGGGTCGAGGCCGGCAACCATGCCGCCGATCGCGTCCGAAATCAGTTTTTTCTCGTCGACCGGCTCGACATAGTCGCTCTTGACCATGCCGAAAACCGCCGCGAGCTGCTGCAACTCTTCGATCGGCAGCGGCGCGAGAGAGCCGCGCGCATAGGCCTGCAGCTGCATCGTGGTCAGTGCCCCCGCCACGGCACCCAGGGCCAGCAGCCCCACCACCTTGAATTTGCCCGTCATCTTGCCCTGCCTTGGGCCTGGTGGCCCGCAAACAAATCGATCGAATCTCAAGTATATGTCCGCGCTATTGAATCCGTTGCTGGGATAACGCTCCAATCGACCCTCAAATTGGAGGGCTGCCAGCGTTTCAGGCTTGCAGCCGGTCGGCGAGTTCGGTCAGCGTCGCCACCACATGCTGCGGCGTGCCGCGCGGCACAGCGGCCGTGGCCAGCGTGGGCCTGCGCACCCAGGCGGCCTGCAGGCCGGCGTCGAGCGCGCCGTCGACGTCCAGCGCCGCGTCGTCGCCAATGTGCAAGGTGTGCGCAGGGTCGGCACCGGCGCGACGACAGGCTTCGGCAAAGACCGCCGGTGCCGGCTTGCCAAGCCCAAGCTCGCGAGCACTGACAGCGGCATGAAACCAGCGACCCAAGCCCGGCACCCGGTGCACGTCGGCGTTGCCATTGGACAGCGCCACCACCGGCCAGCGAGCGGCCAGGCGCTCGAGCGCGGGCAGCACGTCGTCGAACAGCTCGACCCGCTGGCGCTCCGCGAAAAACACTTCGAAAGCCGGTTCTGCCAGCGCCGGGTCATCGCCCGCGGCCAGCAACGCACGGCGCAGGCCTTCGCGGCGCAAGGCGCTCAAGTCATGCTGCCAGTCCGGCCGATCACGCAACACCGCCTCGCGGATGGCGCGCATCGCAACTGGGTCGTGGGCCGCGGCGGTGGCGGGCGCTTGCTGCACCAGCCAGTCGCGCAGCAGCGCTTCGGCCCGGCGGATGCAGGGCCACACCGGCCATAGGGTGTCATCGAGGTCCAGGGTCAACGCTTGCAGTGTCATGGGAACGGCATGCTAAGTGCAGGCCAGGCGCTAAGCTCCGCACATGGACATCCAGCACCCTGAACTCACCGCCCGCAACTTCCCCAGCGCCGAGCAAGAAGCCCATGCGGTCAAGCCGCCGTCGCGCTACAGCGGCCCCGAGAGCTCGTTCAGCCTGGCCTTCACGGACAACGAGTTCCTGCTGCGCGAGGAACTGCGGCCGGTGCGTATGCAGCTTGAACTGCTCAAGCCCGAGATCGTGCAGGCCGAACAGGGCATCGAGTCGACGATCGTGATCTTCGGCAGCGCCAGAATTCCCAGCCCTGAGACCGCCGCCATAGACTTGGCCAACGCGCAGGCTGCGGCCGAGCCTCAAGCGCTGCGCCGGGCCGAGGCTGCGCTGGCGATGAGCCATTTCTACGGCGAAGCCAGGCGATTCGGGGCCCTGGTGACCGAACGCTCGCGCAACCTCGAGACACCGATCTACGTCGTCACCGGCGGCGGCCCCGGCATCATGGAAGCCGGCAACCGCGGCGCGTTCGACGTTGGCGGCAAGAGCATAGGCCTGAACATCGTGCTGCCGCACGAGCAGGAGCCCAACCCGTACATCACGCCCGAGCTGTGCTTCCAGTTTCACTATTTCGGGCTGCGCAAAATGCATTTCGTGATGCGCAGCATCGCGCTGGTGTGCTTTCCAGGCGGCTTTGGCACGCTCGACGAGTTGTTCGAGACCATGACGCTGATACAGACCGGCAAGAGCAGGCGCCGGCCGATTCTGTTGTTCGGGCGTGAATTCTGGGAAAAGTTGATCAATTTCCAGCACCTGGTCGACACCGGCATGATCAGCGCCAGCGACCTGGGTTTGTTCCACTTCGTCGAGACCGCCGAGCAGGCCTGGGACAAGCTGGCTGAGCACTACGGCTTCGCCGCCGCCGGGGCCACAGCGGCCTGATGCGACCATGAAGCCCGGCATCAGCCTGATCGGCGCGCCCACCGACATCGGCGCCGGCAGCCGCGGCGCCAGCATGGGCCCGGAGGCGCTGCGGGTGGCCGGGCTGCGGCCCGTGCTCGAAGGCCTGGGCCTGCGGGTGACAGACCGAGGCAACCTGGTCGGCCCGGCCAACCCCTGGCTGCCGGCGGTGGACGGCTACCGCCACCTGCCAGAGGTGTTGGCCTGGAACCAGTTGGTGCACGATGCCGTGCTGGCCGTGCTGCGCCAGGCCGAACTGCCGATCCTGCTGGGTGGCGACCATTGCCTGGGACTGGGATCGATCAGCGCGGTGGCGCGGCACTGCCGCGAAGCGGGCAAGAAACTGCGCGTGCTGTGGCTGGACGCTCATGCCGACTTCAACACCCGTGAGCTGACCCCCAGTGGCAACCTCCACGGCATGCCGGTGGCCTGCTTGTGCGGGCTGGGGCCGCAGGCCTTGATCGAGATCGGCGGTCAAGTGCCGGCGATCCAGCCGAAATGGCTGCGCCAGATTGGCATCCGGTCGGTCGATGCTGGTGAGAAACAGTTGGTCCACCAGATGGGGCTGGAGGTGTTCGACATGCGCTACATCGACGAGATGGGCATGCGCCAGGCAATGGAGCTCGCGCTGGCCACCATCGACAGCAATACCCATCTTCATGTCAGCTTCGATGTCGATTTTCTGGACCCGGCGATCGCCCCGGGTGTGGCCACCACAGTGCCCGGCGGGCCAACCTACCGCGAAGCCCAGCTGTGCATGGAGATGATTGCCGACACCGGGCGGCTGGCGTCGCTAGACGTGATGGAGCTCAACCCCGCGCTCGACCTGCGCAACCAGACCGCCGAACTGGCGGTGGACCTGCTGGCCAGTCTGTTTGGCAAGAGCACGCTGATGCGTGCTCCAACTGGATCTTCACGTTGATGCGTGCTCCAACTGGATCTTCACGTTGATGCGTGCTCCAACATGACCTTCACGCTGATGCGTGCGCCAACCGGATCCTCGTGCTGATGCGCTCACCTGACTTCACTTGACATATGCTCAGACTGACACGAATTTCTCAAGCAGACATTCAGGACATCAACCCAACACAATAAACGCGCGTCCAATGAAATCTCTGCCTGACCAGACCACCACATGTTGAAACGACGTCGATTCATTCTGGGCACGCTAGGCATCGGCAGCGCGCTGGTGCTGGGCTGGGGCCTGCTGCCGCCGCGCCAACGCCTGACCGGCAGCGCCAAGCTGCCGGTCGCGCAGGGCCAGCAAGGCTTCAACGGCTGGGTCAAGATCGGCAGCGACGATCTCGTCACGGTGATGGTGCCCAAGAGCGAGATGGGCCAGGGCGTCAACACCTCGCTGGCGATGCTGCTGGCCGATGAGCTCGACGCCGACTGGTCGCGGGTTCGCACAGAACACCCGCCGATCGACGCGATCTACAACAACCTGGCCACCATGGTCGACGGCCTGCCCTTCCACCCCGACGACCAGGGCTGGGTCAAGCGCAGCGCCGGTTGGCTGACCGCCAAGACCATGCGCGAAGTCGGGCTGATGGCAACCGGTGGCTCGTCGAGCATCAAGGACTTGTGGCAGCCGATGCGCGAGGCTGGCGCGAGCGCGCGTGCGATGCTGGTGGCCGCGGCCGCACAGGCCTGGGGCGTTCCCGCGGCCGAATGCCAGGTCGCCCAGGGCTTGGTCAGCCACGCAGCGTCTGGACGCAGCGCGCGGTTCGGCGAGTTGGCCGAGCGCGCCGCAGCGCTGCCGCTGCCGGACAAACTGAGGCTGAAATCGCACGCCGAGTTCAAGCTGATCGGACAGCCCGTCAAGCGCCATGAGGCCGCGGCCAAGCAAGACGGCAGCGCGCAATTCGGCATCGACACGGTGCTGCCGGGCATGTTGTACGCCAGCGTCGTGATGTGCCCGACGCTCGGTGGCAGCGTCGCCTCGTTCGACGCCCAGGCCGCATCAGCGCTGCCGGGCGTGAAGAAAGTGCTGGCCGTGCCCGGTCAGCGTGGCGGCAGCGGCGCTGTCGCCGCAGTGGCCGACACACCCTGGCACGCGATGCAGGCCGCCCGCGCGATCCAGGCGCAGTGGGACCACGGCCCGGCAGCGGCGCTGTCGAGCACCGACATCACGCGGCAGTTGACCCAGGCACTGGCCGCCGGCGAGGGCTTCGCGTACCGCTCAGTGGGCGATGCGCCAGCGGCGATCCAGCAGGCCGCGCGAACGATCAGCGCCGAGTACCACGCGCCGCTGCTGGCCCATGCGACGCTGGAGCCGCAGAACTGCACCGTGCTGTTCAACGAAGGCAGCGCCAGCGTCTGGGCGCCGACGCAGGTGCCTGGCCTGGCGCGCTGGGCAGCAGCCAAGGCCTTGGGGCTGAACGCTGAGCAAGTCGAGTTGCATGTCACGCTGCTGGGCGGCGGCTTCGGCCGCAGGCTAGACGTGGACTTCATCGCCCAGGCCGCTACCATCGCCCGCGCGCTGCCGGGCCAAGCGGTGCAGACCTGCTGGACCCGCGAGCAGGACCAGACCCACGATTTCTACCGCCCGCCTTGCGTCGCGCGCTATCAAGCCGGTTTCGACGCCCAGGGCAAGCTGCTGGCCTGGACCGCGCGCTCGGCAGGGCCGTCGATCGTGCAGCAGTTCCTGCACCGGCAATTCGGTCTGCCGGGGGCCGGGCCCGACAAGACCACCGCCGAGGGCGCTTTCGACCAGGCCTACGAATGGCCCAACGCGCGCGTCGGCCACGCCGTCGTCGATCTGCCAGTGCCGGTGGGCTTCTGGCGGTCGGTGGGGCATTCGCACCAGGCTTTCTTCAAGGAGAGCTTCATCGACGAGGCCGCGCATGCGGCCGGCCAGGATCCGCTGGCGTTTCGCCTCGCGCTGCTGCAGCGCCACCCGCGGCACCGGGCTGTGCTGCAGCGCGCCGCCGACAAAGCCGGCTGGGGCCAAGCGCTGGCGCCGCACGGTGACGGCGCGAAGAAGGCGCGCGGTGTCGCGCTGCACTCGAGCTTTGGCAGCATCGTGGCCCAGGTCGCCGAGGTCTCGATCGACCCCACCAATCCCAAGCGCATCCGCGTGCACCGTGTCGTGGCGGCGATCGACTGCGGCACGGCGGTCAACCCCAACGGCATCCGTCAGCAGATGGACAGCGCGGTGGTGTTCGGGCTGAGCGCGGCACTGTCAGGCGAAATCACGCTGGACAAAGGCCAGGTGCAGCAGACCAATTTCCACCAGCAAGAGCCGCTGCGTTTGGCCGACTGCCCGCTGATCGAGACCGAGATCATCGCCAGTACCGAGCCGCCCGAAGGCGTGGGCGAGCCCGGCACGCCGCCGATCGCCCCGGCCGTCGCCAACGCGCTGTTCACGCTGACAGGCCAGCGCCTGCGCAGCCTGCCGCTGCGACTGGCCTGATCCCCACCCACAGCCCTCTCGCCAGCAAGCCATGAGCACCACGATCCGCATCAACGACAAGACCCTCATCGTGCAAGCCGAACCCGACACACCGCTGCTGTGGGTACTGCGCGGCGAACTGCGCTTGACCGGCACCAAGTTCGGCTGCGGCATCGCGCAGTGCGGCGCCTGCACGGTGCAGATCGCCGGCGAGCCCACTCGCGCCTGCGTCACGCCGCTGTCGGCCGTCGGCGACCGTGCGGTGACAACGATCGAGGCCTTGCAGGGTCGCGAGATCACCGCGCTGCGCGAAGCTTGGACCGAGGTCGACGTGGTGCAGTGCGGTTACTGCCAGAGCGGGCAGTTGATGGGTGCGGCCGCGCTGCTCAAGACCACGCCCCGGCCCAGCGACGCCCAGATCGACACCGCGATGAACGGCAACCTCTGCCGATGCGGAACTTACCCGAGAATCCGGGCTGCGATCCATCGCGCCGCCGAAAAACTCGCAACACCCGCCTGATCAAGGAGACGGCGCAATGAATGGCGACCGTCGATACTTCCCTGTCAAACCAGCATCGGAAATCATATGACCGGAACCAGCACCCCCAAGACCGAGCCATTGCTCGCCGGCTTCAAGATCTGCGACTTCACCCGTGTGTTGTCTGGCCCTTATTGCACCCGTTTGCTATCTGACCTGGGCGCCGACGTCATCAAGATCGAGCGGCCCGGCGAGGGCGACGAGGTTCGTTACATCTCGCCGCAGATGGACAGCGAAGCCAAAGATCAAAGCGCGTATTTCGCGCGAACCAATGCAGGCAAACGCAGCATCGCGATCGACTTCGCCAACCCTGCGGCGCGTGAAGTCGTTCTGGACCTGGTGCGCCAGGCCGACGTGGTGGTGGAGAACTTCTCGCCAGGCGTGATGGCCAAATACAAGTTTGATTTTGACAACCTGAAGGCTGTCAATCCGAACCTGGTGTACTGCTCGATTTCTGGTTTTGGTCAGAACGGGCCGCTGCGCGGTTTGCAAGCCTACGCCCATCTGATCAACGCCTTCTCCGGCATGATGGAACTGGACCGAGGCGGGGTTTTGGCGCCGCGCGCTTCCAACCTTCAGGCCGCGGATGTGCTCGCAGGGGCTCACGCATTTGGATTGACCTGTGCCGCCTTGCTCAGGCGCGCCAAGACCGGGCAAGGCGCCTACCTCGATGTCTCAATGCTCGAGTGTCTGATCTGCGCAGACGACGTCAACTTCTCGGCCTTGCTCAACGGCGCCGAGGCAACCCGTCGGCCGCGCGCCGGCATGGTCGTCCAACCCGTCGGAGACGGCCATGTAGCGCTGCAAGTTGGCGGCGGGCCTGCGATGTGGCCGGCATTGGCAGGCCTGATGAAGCGACCCGATCTGTTGGATGACCCGCGCTTTGCAACCCCTTCGGCACGCCGCGACAATTGGGCGCAGTTGCAAGAACAGATCGCGGCGTGGCTGAAAGGCTTCGACAAGGTCGACCAGGTTCTGGAGTTGCTGCAAACTGCGCGAGTGCCTGCGGTACCGATGCTGCAGCCAGAAACGCTGATCGCGCACCCTCATCTGGCCCAGCGTCAAGCGTTCACCACCTTGTCGCACCCCACCCGCAAGCAAGGCGTCAGGGTGACCGCATCGCCTTATCAAGTGGATGGCCAGCCCCTGGCGCCACCGACCACAGCGCCCTGGCAAATCGGTCAGCACACGCTTGAAGTACTCGAAAAAGTGCTCGGCTACTCAGCCGATCGGATCCAGAACCTGCGGTCGGCCGGCGTGATCTGAACGCTAGACCTGGCGGAACCCTGCAGGCTTGTTCGCTGCACAGCAACACCCATCCAGAACGCTGAAGCGGCTTGGCATAGCTCCTGGAGAAGCTTGACTTTTTGTCAGCAAACTAACAATTGGTCGCGACTTTTTGTCAATTGTCGATAAGATAGTCGGCATGAAGCGCTATCTCGATGACTTGGTCGTTGCCGACCTTGAGCGCAAGCTGGTGGTGCTCACCGGCCCTCGGCAGGTCGGCAAGACGACGCTGGCACGCCAGGTGATGGCGCGTCTACCGCCCGCCCAATACCTGAACTGGGACGTTCCATCTGACCGTGCGGTGTTGCAGCGGCAAAGTTGGTCACCCGCAGCCCGCTTGCTGGCGATGGATGAGATCCACAAAATGGCGGGCTGGAAGTCCTGGCTCAAAGGCGTGGTCGATGGCCGGCCTAAAGGACAGGCCCTGCTGGTGACGGGCAGTGCGCGCATGGAGACCTTTCGCCAAGGCGGCGAATCGCTGGCTGGGCGCTATTTCGCGCTGCGGCTGCATCCGATCTCGGTGCGAGAGTGGTGCGAGCAGCAAGACACCACGCCGACCGCGGCCTTGCAGCATCTGATCGAGCGCGGCGGCTTCCCAGAGCCCTGCCTGGCTGAAGACCCGGTGCAGGCTGACCGCTGGCGCGCCCAGTACCTGACCGATCTGGTGCGCGAAGACGTACTGGAGTTTTCGCGTGTGCAGGAGATCGGCGCGATGCGCTTGTTCGTCGAGATGCTGCGCGAGCGGGTCGGGTCGCCCTTGTCGTTGGCGTCGATCGCTCGCGACTTGGCCGTGGCGCCGGCCACGCTGCGACGCTACCTGGACATCCTGCAAGCGCTGTTCATCGTCTTCACGGTGCAACCCTGGCACCGAAACGTGGCAAGAGCGCTGCTGCAAGCTCCCAAAGTCTATTTTTTCGACACTGGCCTGGTGCGCGGCAACGCTGGACTGCGCTTGGAGAACGCCGTGGCAGGCATGCTGCTCAAGCAGCAGCAATTCCTGGCTGACACGCAGGGCCAGGACACGGGCCTGCACTACATCCGCACCAAAGATGGCGCCGAGGTCGACTTTGCGCTGTCGCGCGACGGCGCGTTGACCCACCTCATCGAGTGCAAGCTGGCAGATGCGGCGCCTCAGCGCGCGCTCGCCGGTTTTGCCGAGCACTTCCCCGAAGCGCAGGCCTTGCAACTGGTGCAGCAGTTGCGGCAGGAGGAGCAACGAGGCCGCGTGAGGATCACTGAGGCCGCTGGGTGGCTGTCACACTTGGCGGCCTGAGAAACGAGTTTGAGAAACGAGTCTGAGAAGCGATCCACTGACCGCGCCATCGTGCGGCGTCCGTTTGATCAGCGTTGCGTTGCGCCGACCGGCAGCAGCAGGTCTGCCAGACGGCGCCGATGGTGCGCGGCGTCACCGTAAGAAAACTGCAGCCACAGCGCACGCCGCAGGTAGAGCTGGGCGTCGCACTCGTAGGTGAAGCCGAAACCACCGTGGAACTGCACCGCGCGGTCACCGGCGAAGACGAAGGAGTCCCCTGACTCGGCCTTGGCCATGCGCAGCGCGATCTCGGCGTCCTCGCCCGCCGCCAGCAGCGTCGCAGCGTGATAGAGGTGCGAGCGCGAGCGCTCCAGCCCGATCAGGATCTCGGCTGCCGGATGCTTGAGCGACTGGTAGGCGCCGATCTTGCGGCCGAACGCAGTGCGCAGGTTCAGGTAGTCGACCACCACGTCGAGAACGCCGGCGATGCCGCCAGCGGCCTCGGCCGTCGCCAGCAGCAGTGCAGCATGGCGCACGGCGGACAGCGCCCGTCGGGCCGCCTCGCCGCGAATCAACGCGGTAGCTGGCACGCTGACGCCGGTCAGGTCGACGCGGTAGCTGCGACGCGTCTCGTCGATCACCACTTCACGCTGAATTCGCTGCGCTTGCAGATCGGATGCGCGAACCAGCACCAGCGCGGGCGCACCGTCCAGCGCAACCGACACCAGCATCATCTCGGCCACCGCTGCGTCGCAGACCAAGGTCTTGGCGCCACTCAAATGGATCGCATCGCCCTGCAGCACCGCCCGGGTCTCGATGTCGTCGAGCTGCCAGTTGCCATCGGACTCGAACAGCGCGACCGTGCCGATCGCGCCCTGGTTGAGCCCGGGCAACCAGGCCGCTTGCTGGGCACTGCTGGCGCCGGCCAGCAAACCCTGGATCAGGCACTGGGTGCCGGCAAAAGGCGTGCTCAGCAGATGGCGACCCATAGGCTCGCAGATCGTCGCGGCTTCGGCCAGCGTCAGCCCGCTGCCACCGTGGGCCTCAGGGATCGCGATGCCGGCCCAGCCCAGCGCGACCATCTCGCGCCAGACCGCCGCGTCGAAACCCTGATCGGTCAGCAAGGCGCTGCGAACCGCCTGGATCGAAGACTTGGCGCGGCAAAAGTTGGTCGCGCTGTCGAGCAGCATGGCTTGCTCGTCGCTGAAGCTGATGCGATGGTTCAGGTTGTGCATGGCATCAATCCTTGGGCAGGCCGAGCACGCGCTCGCCGATGATGTTGGCCTGGATCTGGCTGGTGCCGCCGCCGATGGTGCTGGCAAACGAGTTGAGGTAGGCGCGCTGCCATTTGCCGCCTTCGACCGCCTGCCCGTCGCCGATCCAGCGCGCCGCATGCGCGCCCTGTAGCGACAGCGCGAACTGGGTCATGCGGCGTCGGTGCTCGGTCACACGCAACTTGCCAGACAGCGCAATCGCATCGGGCCGCTCGCTGCACAGCGCAGGGATTGCCGCTCGCGTAGCGCAAAGCTGGTCGCCTTGGTCCTCGATCAGAAAGCGCACGAGTTGGTCGCGAACGAACGGATCTTCCACTGCCGGTCGGCCGTCGCGCCGTGAACGCAGCGCCAGATCGACGACATCGCCCACGCCCATGGACACCCTTGCCAGACCGCCGGCCTGACCGCCGCTGGCGCCGCGCTCGAAGGTCAGCGTCGTCATCGCGATCTTCCAGCCATCGCCCTCTTGCCCCATCAGGCAGCTCGCGGGGATGCGCGCATCGTTGAAGAAGGTCTGGTTGAAACCATATTCGCCGGTGAGCTTGCGGATCGGCCTGGCCTCGATGCCGGGCACCTGCATCGGTACCAGGAAGTACGACAAGCCGCCGTAGCGGCGCTGTTCCGGGTTGGTGCGGGCCAGCAGGATCATGTACTTGGCGTGGCTGCCCAGGCTGGTCCAGATCTTCGAACCGTTGACCACGTACTCGTCGCCATCGCGGATCGCGCGGGTTTGGGTGTTCGCCAAATCCGAGCCTTGATCAGGCTCAGAAAAGCCCTGGCACCAGATGTCATCGGCATTGAGGATGCCGCGGATATAGCGCTGCTTGTCGGCCTCGGAGCCGATCGCCAGGATCAGCGGGCCGGCCCAGTTCAGGCCGATGGTGTTGGGCACGAACGGCAGTTTCTGGCGCGCCATCTCGGCGTTGACGATGTCCTGGTAAGCCTGCGGCCGACCGCCACCGCCATAGGCCGCGGGCCATGCCATCCCGAGGTAGCCGGCCTCGTAAATCTTGCGCTGCCAGTCGCGCAGGTAGGCGAACTGGGCTTCATTGCCGACCTCCATGAAGGATTCGGGCAACAGGAAACCAGGGTCTGGTGGCCGGTTGTCGCGGAACCAGGTTTCAACTTCGCGGCGGAACTCAAGCAGATCGGTCATCTCGGCACTCCATCTCGGATGCATTCTGGCATCGCATCCCCTGCGGGCTGACGCCTGCCGGACAGTTAGAGCGCGATGTTTCGCCGGATCGACGAGACACAGTGACAGGGCATTCGGGAAATCACCGAGCCTCAAAGTGCTGCTGAGACACCACCGCGACCTTGCGCCGGCGCAATCCTGGCTTAGAGTCGGGCCAAACAACCCTGACGGCATCCTGCCGCAACACCATGCCCACCTACGACGCAAAAGCCCTCCTTCCCGACGGCCAGCCCGGCCCCTGGGGCCAGCCGGTCAGCATCGCCTACGACCAGCGCGATGTGTTGCTGTACGCGGTGGGCATCGGCATCCAGGATCTGCGCTTCGCCTATGAGGGACACCCGGGCTTTGCGGTCTTCCCGACCTTTGCAATCCGCTGGGGTGGCGCTGGCACACCGATCGACCGGGTCGCCATGCCTGTTTCGCCTGGACCACTCAACATTGATGCCGAACGCCAGATCGAACAACTGCGGCCGCTGCCACTGGCAGGCAAGGTGACGGTGGTGTCGAGGTTGATCGCCGTCCACCCGCGCGGCAAAGGCAATGCCTTCGTCGAATCGGAGAGCCAGGTGATGGACGCCGACGGCCAGGTCTGCGTGCGCATGGTCAGCGGCTCGTTCAGGCGCGGGATTGAGCAGCTCGGCGACATCGCCGCTTTCGAGGGTCGAGGCCAGACACGGTCGGTCAAGATCGATCTGCCGGCACGCCCCGCCGATGTCGATGTCAGCGCCGTGATCGCGGTCAACCAAGCCCATCTCTACCGTTTGTCCGGCGACTACAACCCCTTGCACATCGACCCGGCAGCAGCACAGTTCGGCGGCTTCCAGACGCCAATCCTGCACGGCCTGTGCACCTTCGGCCATTGCGCCCAGCTGCTGCTGAGCGCGCTGTGTGGCGGTGACCCTGCGCGCTTCAAGTCGCTCAGGCTGCGCTTCTCGTCGCCGGTGTACCCGGGCGAGACCTTGCGTGTGCTGGCCTGGCACGATGGCCCCGGCCGGGTGGTGTTCGAGGCGCGGGTCGGCGACAAGCCGGTGGTCGCCAACGCGTATTTCGAATACGTCTAGCCCTGGCGCGCCAAGCGTTCTCAAGAAAATGTGGCTTGGCCACTTTGCTTGACCCCCCATGGGGGGCGGCCGGCGTCAGCCGGCCTCGGGGCGCTCAGATCGAGTGCGACCATGGCGCCCCAGGGCGCGTGCTGCACTCGTCGAACAAACGCACGGTGCAGTTCGCGCAGACGGATTCGTCAAGCCGTGACACGATACTGGCGATCGCACTGTGCTTGTCCGGGAACACCCGGTCTGCTCCCAAACGCTGCAGGAAACCGGTTCGGTGCCACAGCGCCAGCACTTGCGGACGCGGGCGGTGGAAATACAAATCACCCCCGACTTCGCGGCGCTTGATGCGCTCGTTGTCCCACAGATCGGCGCCGGCGAGATCGATCGAGTTCATGCTCTTGGCCATCACCAGCAGGTGGCGTTGGTTCAACGAAGCGTCCGGCCCGCGCAACGCGCGCAGGTGTTCAGCCACATGCGACGCGGCACCAAACCACACCGACCCCTCCATCCGCAGGAGCTTGAGCTGCGGGCATTCGGGCAGCGTGCCGCCGGGTGCGCCGTCGATCACGACAAATGGCCGCCCCATGCGCTGACTGTCGAATCCCATGCTGCGAAGCGCTGGCTTGGCCATGCGTTGCAGATAGACGACCAGCGAGCACATCACACCGATCAGCACCGCCACCTCCAGGCGCAGCGTCAGCGTGGCGACAGCGGTGGTCAGCGCGATGCCGAACTCGCTGCGGTCCAGCCGCCAGACGCGGGCCCAGGCCGGACGGTCGACCAGCGCCCAGGCCACCACCCCCAGCAGCGCGCTGACGCCGGCCATCGGGATCCAGGCCAGCAATGGACCCGCCAGCGCCACCAACAGCAGCAACCACAACGCAGCCGCCACACCGGCCAAAGGCGTCCTGGCGCCAGCTTCGAGGTTGGGCAGCGAGCGGTTGAGCGAGCCGCAGACGATCAACCCGGATCCAAAACCGGCGCTCAGGTTGGCCAATCCCTGACCCAGGCATTCCCGGTTGGCGTCGACCACCTGGCCAGTTCGTGCACCCAGCACCTTGGCGATGGCCGTTGATTGCCCCAGCGCGACAACGGTCAGCGCCAGCGCCGCCGCCAGCATCTGAGGCAGCAGCGGCGCCAGCCGCGAGGCCTCGGCGAATGGCCACTGCCAGATCGGCCAGGCCGACGGTGGGCTGCCCACACGCAGCGGCGCCGGCCAAGCCAAGCCAGACGCGCCGGGCTGGCTGACCCACCAGCAAGCAGCAACAGCCACCAGCAAGGCCAGCAGCATATGCGGGCCACGCCGCCACCACAGCCGTCCGGCCACGGCCACCGCCAGCGTCAGCCCGCCCACCGCCAGCGAGCTGACCGAGACACCTGTCGCCAACGCCTGCCAGGGTGAGGCACGACCTGTAGCGCCCATCAGACCTGCCAGCGCGTACCAGCCGATCAAGCCGGCAGCGCCGCTGGTGAATCCCAGCATCACCGACGGCGAAATGAAGTTCGCCAGCGAGCCCAGTCGCGCCAGCGCCAGCGCCAACTGCATCAAACCCACGAAAAGCGTCAGCGTCAGCGCCAACGGCACCACCAGGCTGGCGTCGCCGGCAGCCAGCGGCACCAGCATCGCCCCCAGCGCCAGCGAGGTGGCGTTGGTCGGTCCCGACACGACCTGACGGCTCGACCCCGCCAGCGCTGCCACCGCGCAAGGCAGCACCGCAGCAGCCAGCCCCATCGCCGGCGGCAAACCGGCCAGCGCGGCAAAGGCGATCGCCTGAGGCAGCACCAGCACCGCGCCCAGCAGACCGGCCAGCACATCAGCGCGCAAGCTGCTGGCGTCGACCTCGCGCACCCAAGGCCCGAGCAGGCGGGCGAGGCGTGGAGACAGCGAAGACAGATCGACCATGGCATGAGCGTAGCAGCAGCGGCGCGCGCCACGCGGGGAACAGCCCTCAGCAAGGGCCAGGCCGGGCACCACAGCAACCCGGCGCTGGCCGCGTTGATCGACAGGAGGCACACCGAGCCTGACCTGACCTGACGCGGCGCCGCGCTCGGCCGGGCGTGGCGCTGCTTTGGGTCAAAGTGCGTTACAGCAAAAACCGCCTGACGGTCATCCTTCGGCGGCCTAGGGTAGGCCGTGGCTGACGCCGCTCGCCAGCGCATCGGCAGCGTGGGCTGCAAATGCCCGTATCAAGCGAGCTTCGCAGCGGCTAGCGAGCCAGATCAGGTGGACATGGGTGGCCATCTGAGCTTCGATGAACGGGATGCCGACGACCCCCGGACCCGGCACGAAGCCCGCGTCCGAGACGACGCCCAGCCCCAAGCCCTGGGCCACGGCCTCGCGCACTGCCTCTCGGCTGCCAACGCGCAGGCTGGTGCGGATCACCACGCCGGCCTGGACCAGATTGCGTTCGAAGACGCGCTGAGTCGTCGATCCTCCTTCCCGGCTGACAAAGGCCTCACCCGCCACATCAGCCAGGCGGACCCGAGGCACGGCCGCCAGCCGGTGACCGCGCGGCGCCACGAGCCACAGCTGTTGGCGCCGCAGCGGCAAGGCCTGGATCAAGTCATCCGAGGGCCGGGCCACGACCACGCCCAAGTCGGCAACACAGTCGCGCACCTGCGCCAGCACCATCGCACTGTCGCCGGTGGCCACCTGGACCTGCAGGTGCGGATGCTCGGCCCGAAAGCCACGCAGCAAGCGCATCACGTTGTAGGGCCCCACCGCCGCGATGCGCAGCTCGCCGGTCAGCACGCTGCCATTGGCGCTGAGCAGGCCAAGCGCTTCCGCTTCGATCTCGAACAGCCGGTGGGTGCGCTCGCGCAGCGCAGCGCCCAGCGGCGCGATCGAAATGCGCCGACCGCGGCGGTAGAACAACTCGACCTGGAAATGGCGCTCCAGTTCAGCCAGCTGCGCGCTCAGCGTGGGTTGGCTGACGCCAGCCAACCTGGCGCCACCAGTGATCGTTCCGGCGCGTGCCACGGCATGGAAGGCGCGCAACAAGGTCATTAGCTTCATCGATTCCACCTATATGTAGCGCTAGATTGCCAACCAAATTTGTCATGGCTGTGACACGGCCAGCGGTCAAAGTCCGAACTGTCACCGATTGCCAACCGCCGGAGCCCTCTCACCCATGGCCGATATCCAGATCAAGCGCCTGAAAAAATCGTTCGGCGCCACCAACGTGCTCAAAGGCGTGAGCCTGGCCGTTCAGGACGGCGAGTTCATCTCGCTGGTCGGACCGTCGGGCTGCGGAAAATCCACGCTGCTGCGCATCCTGGCAGGGCTGGAGACTCAGGACGCGGGCGAGGTCCACATGGCCGGGCGCTGCATGGACGCGTTAGCGCCGGGCGCGCGTGACATTGCGATGGTGTTTCAGTCCTATGCGCTGTACCCACACCTCAATGTCTACGACAACATCGCCGTGCCGCTGCGGGTGCGCCGGCTCAGCCGCTGGCAGCGACTGCCGCTGCTCGGCGCGGTCTGGCCGGGCAGTCGCGGCGCACGCCGGCAGATCGATGCCGAGGTGCGCGCGGCAGCGCAACTGCTAGACATCAGCCACCTACTGGCGCGCAAGCCGGGCCAGCTCTCGGGCGGCCAGCGCCAGCGCACGGCGCTGGGCCGGGCGATGGTGCGGCGGCCGCAGGCCTTTCTGATGGACGAGCCACTGTCCAACCTGGACGCCAACCTGCGGGTGCAGATGCGTAGCGAGATCGGCGCATTGCACCGCTCGCTGGGCAGCACTTTCGTCTACGTCACCCACGACCAGACCGAGGCGATGACCATGTCCGACCGGCTCGCGGTGATGATGGGCGGCGAGTTGCTGCAGGTCGCCAGCCCGGCCGAGATCTATTTCAACCCGGCCGACCTGCGGGTGGCCGAGTTTGTAGGCAACCCGCGGCTCAACCGCTTGGACTGCGAAACCGATGCTGACGGGCGCGTGCTGCACCGCGGCAGGCCTCTGACGCTGCGTCTGGCGGCTGCCGCACCGGCAGGCCAGCATGTGACGCTGGGCTTGCGGCCCGAGGCGCTGCGCTACGGGGCCTGGTCACGGGGCTGTCTGGCCGCCACCATCACCGGCCACGAACACCTGGGCGGCGAGGTGTTGGTGCAAGCCGAGCTCAGTGACGGCGGCGAATCGGTGGTGGCGCGCTGCGACGCGCTGGGCGCGCTGCCCGAGCGTGGCGCGTTGGTGGGCATCGACTTCGAGCCCGGCCGGGCGCTGGTATTCGACGCCACGGGCCGGCGCTTGGCGCTGGCGGACGACCGGCATGGCTGAGCTCAGCGTGCTTCTGAGCGCCCAGAGGCCGGCCGAAGCTGGCCGCCCCACATGGGGGCCGCGCTGGCCGCTGCGCATCGGTCACGCGCTGGCCGCGCCGGCGATGCTGCTGATGCTGGTGCTGCTGATCGGACCGCTGCTGGTGGTGCTGGGTCTGTCGTTGACCGACTATCAACTCGGCGCCGAGGGCCTGGCCTTCATCGGCCTGGACAACTACCGCGCGCTGGGCGGCGACCGCGTGTTCTGGAAGTCGCTGAGCAACACCGCGCTGTACAGCCTGGTGGTGGTGCCGGGCTCGGTCGGGCTGGGGCTGGGCGCCGCGTTGCTGATCCAGGGCGTCGGGCGTGGCCAGGCGGCCTATCGGGCAGTGTTCTTCCTGCCGGTGATGGCCACGCTGATTGCGATGGCGCTGGTCTGGGAGTTCATGCTGCACCCGAGCTTCGGCCTGGTGAACCTCAGCCTGCGCGGCATCGGCATGGCGCCGCGCAACTGGCTCAACGACGAGGACCTGGCGCTGTGGGTGCTGGCGGTGATCGGCATTTGGCAGAGTTTCGGCTTCAACATGGTGTTGTTCAGCGCCGGCCTGCTCGGCATCCCGCGCCCGCTCTACGAGGCCGCCGCGATCGACGGCGTGCCGGCCGGCTGGGCGCGTTTCCGGCTGGTGACCTGGCCGATGCTCGCGCCCGTCACGCTGTTCGTGGTGGTGGTCAGCAGCATCAAGTCATTCCAGGTCTTCGACACCGTGCAGGTGCTGACCAAGGGCGGGCCCAACAAGGCCACCGAGGTGCTGGTCTACACCCTGTACGCCGAGGGCTTTGAGTTCTTCCGCTCCGGCTACGCCTCGGCGGTGACGGTGGTGTTCCTGGCCATCGTGCTGCTGATCACCGTCGTCAAGACACGCTGGCTCGACCGCCGGGTGCACTACGCCTGAAACGCAGCTCAGACGCCCATCAAACCACCATGAAATTCTCGGCACACACCATCGCCCGACACGCGCCGCAAGCCCTGCGCCACGCGGCACTGCTGCTGCTGGCGCTGGTCACGCTGCTGCCCTTTGCCTGGATGCTGTCGACCGCCAGCAAGCCCGAGACCGAGGTCTACAGCGACGTACTGCATTGGCTGCCCACCCAATGGGCGTTGGCCGACAACCTGCGCAGCGCCTTCGCCAAGGCGCCGCTGCTGCGCTTGCTGCTCAACGGTGTGATCGTCACCGCCAGCATCCTGGTGCTGCAACTGCTGGTGGCACTACCAGCGGCCTATGCGCTTGCCAAGCTCGACTTTCGCGGTCGCGAGTGGCTGATGGGCGCCGTGCTGCTGGGGCTGCTGGTGCCGCAGCACGCGGTGGCAGTGCCTCTGTTCCTGCTGCTGCACACGCTCGGCATGCTCGACAGCTACGCGGCGCTGATCGCACCGTGGACGCTGTCGGTGTTCGGCATATTCCTGCTGCGCCAGTTCTTCAAGACCGTGCCCAACGACCTGATCGATGCCGCGCGCATCGACGGGCTGTCCGAGTTCGCGATCGTCTGGGGCGTGATGTTGCCCACCGCCTGGCCGGCCGTGACGGCGTTTGCCATCTTCTCGGTGGTAGCGCACTGGAACGACTATTTCTGGCCGCTGATCGTCATCAACAGCACCGATCTACTGACCCCACCGCTGGGCGTGGCCCAGTTCCGCAATCAGGAGGCCGGCACCAACTACGGCGTGCTGATGGCCGCCGCGCTGGTGGTCATCACGCCGCTGGTGCTGGCCTTCCTGCTGGCCCAGCGCCGATTCATCGAGGGCATCACCTTCACCGGCATCAAGTGAGGCAATGCCTGCCGCCTCACACCTTCCCCCCCTTCCACCCGTGCTTCCCACCCTCAGGACTCCCCCACCATGAAACTCACTCACCAATCCCTGATCGCCGGCCTGCTCGGCCTGTCTGCCCTGTGCGCACAAGCCGCACCGGTCGAGATCGTGATCCAGTACCCCTACGGCGAACTGTTCGACGAGACCCACAAGCAGATCGCCGCCGAGTTCGTCAAGCTCAACCCAAACATCAAGGTCAGCTTCCGCGCGCCCTACGAGAGCTACGAAGAGGGCACGCAGAAAGTGTTGCGCGAGGCCATCACCCGCCAGACGCCCGACATCAGCTTCCAGGGCCTGAACCGGGCCCGGATCCTGGTCGACCGCAAGATCGCCGTGCCACTGGACAGCTACATCAAGGCCGAGAAGAACTTCGCGGCCCAGGGCTTTCACCAGTCGATGTACGACATCGGCACCCAAGGCGGCAAGGTCTATGCGCTGCCGTTCGCGATCTCACTGCCGATTGCGTACTACAACCTCGACCTGGTCAAGCGCGCCGGCGGCGACCCCGACCAGTTGCCCAACACCTGGGACGGCGTGCTGGCACTGGCCAACCGCGTGCGCGGCCTGGGTGCTGACCTGAACGGCATCACGATGGCCTGGGACATCACCGGCAACTGGCTGTGGCAGGCGCCGGTGCTCAGCCAGGGCGGCAGCATGCTCAGCGCCGACGAGCGCCGAGTCGCCTTCGACGGCCCGGCCGGTGAGTTTGCGATCGACCTCTACGCGCGCTTGGTGACCGAGGGCAAGATGCCCAACCTGTCGCAGCCCGATTCGCGCGCGGCATTCGCCGCCGGCAAGACCGGCATTCATATCACCTCGACCTCGGACTTGGCCAAGGTCACCAGCATGGTCGGCGGCAAGTTTGCGCTGAAAACCCACGCCTTCCCCAGTGTCAAGCAGGGTGTGGGCCGGCTGCCCGCCGGCGGCAACCTGGGCGTGATCGTCGCGCAGGATCCGAAGAAGCGCGAGGCCGCCTGGGAGGTGCTGAAGTTCTGGACCGGTCCGATCGGCGCGTCGATCGTGGCCCGCACCACCGGCTACATGCCACCCAACAAGGTGGCCAACGAGATCTACCTGAAGGACTTCTACGTCCAGAACCCGAACAACTTCACCGCCGTCAAGGACTTGCCCCTGCTCACGCGCTGGTACGCGTTTCCGGGTGAGAACGGCCTGAAGATCACCGACGTGGTCAAAGACCACCTGCAGACCATTGTCTCGGGCAAGCGTGCTGCCGAGCCGCGCGCTGTGCTCAAGGACATGGCCGCTGACGTGCAGAAGTTGTTGCCGCGCTGAGCGCCAGGACACCGACCATGCGCTGGACCAAGTTCATCCACCTGACCGACACCCATCTGGTGCCGCCCGGCCAACTGCTTTACGGCATGGACCCGCTGCACCGTCTGCGTGCGGCGGTGCACAGTATCGCCACCGAGCATGCCGATGCCGATTTCTGCCTGATCACCGGCGACTTGGCGCACCTGGGCGAGCCATCGGCCTATGCCGCGCTGCACCAGGCGCTGGCTGGGTTGCCGATGCCGGTTCACTTGGCGATCGGCAACCACGACGACCGACTGGCCTTCCGTTCCCAGTTTGCCGCCACGCCGGTGGACGGCGACGGCCACGTGCAGCAGGTGATGCCGATGGCCAAAGGCTTGCTGCTGTTGCTCGACACCCATGAGCCTGGCGTTTCCCACGGGGTCTACTGCCAACGCCGGCTCGATTGGCTTGCCACGCAGTTGCAGGCCCACCCTGACGCGCCGCTGTGGCTGGCGATGCACCACCCGCCCTTTGATGTCGGCCTGCCGAGCATGGATGCGATCGGCCTGCGAGACGCCGAGGCGTTTGCCCGGGTGCTGGCACCGCATCGGCAGCGGGTTCGCCACCTGTTCTTCGGCCATGTGCATCGGCCCATCTCGGGCAGCTGGCTGGGCGTGCCATTTTCCACCGTGCGCGCCACCAACCACCAGGTGGCACTCGACCTGCATCGCACCGATGCCATCCCCGGCAGCTTCGAACCACCCGCCTATGCGGTGGTGCTGGCCGATGACCAGCAGACCCTGGTGCACAACCACGACTTCCTCGATGACAGCCGGCGCTTCACGCTCTGAGGCGCCGCGCGCGCTGGTGTTCGATGTCGATGGCACGCTGATCGACACGCTCGCGCCGATGGCCCAGGCGCTCAACGGCTTGCTGGCCTCGATAGGCCGGGCCCCGTGGGACCTGGCGCGCGTGCGCGACCAACTCAGCCTGGGGCTGGACGGTTTGCTCGCTGCGGCCCTGCAGGCCGGCAGCGGCCCGCCAGCCAATACGGACCTGGGCGGTCTTCAGGCCGACCTGCTGCAACGCTACCAGGCACTGGCGCCAGCGCTGGCGCGCTGCTACCCCGGCGCCGACGCCTTGCTGCGCCAGGCGCACCAGCGGGGCTGCCGGCTGGCGATCTGCTCCAACGCATCGGGCCAGGTGCTGCAGGGTCTGCTGCGGCACTTTGGCTGGTCGACGCTGTTCGACAGCGTGGTCCATGCCGACAACAGCTTGGCGCTCAAACCCAGCGCCCTGCCCTTGAGGCAGGCGTTGGCGGCGTTGGGCGTCGCGCCGTGCCAGGCCTGGATGATCGGCGACAGCGCGCTCGATGCCGGCTGCGCCGAGGCAGTGGGCTGCCCGTTCATCTGGTACAGCGGCGGTTATGGCGCACCCACGCCAACCCAAGCGGTTCAAGCCCGGTTCGACGATTTCGCCGCACTGGCAGTGCTGCTGAACACCCGACATTGAGTCGCCACGCCAGCCGGCGGCCGACAGTGGATGTGCGGATCGCGCGCCAAAGGCAGCTGTGCCGCCAGCGCGGTCCAGGCGCTCAGGCCGCCGCGACAAACACCGCGTCGAGCCGTGCGATCCAGTCCGCCTTGGCGTCGGCGCTGGCAAAGCTGGCCTCGAAGCTGTTGCGCAGCACGGCGTAGGCCTCGGCGACGCCGAGCTGCGGCAACGCCTCGAAGGTGGCGACCAGGTTGTCGTTCAGGTAGCCGCCGAAATAGGCCGGGTCGTCGCTGTTGACGGTGGCGCACAGGCCGGCGGCCAGCAGCGCCGGCAGGTTGTGATCGGCCAGGGACTTGAAAACACGGAGCTTGACGTTGGACAGCGGGCAGACCGTCAGCGGCACACGCGCGGCAGCCAACCTTGCCACCAAGGCCGGGCTCTCGACGCAGCGCACGCCATGGTCGATGCGCTCGACGCGCAGCACATCAAGCGCGCTCTCGATGTAGGCCGGCGGACCTTCCTCGCCGGCATGCGCCACCAGGTGCAGGCCGAGCGCGCGGGCGCGGGCAAAGACCTGGGCGAATTTCTCGGGCGGATGACCGCGCTCGCTGCTGTCCAGCCCGACGCCAACGAGGTGCTGGCGCCAGGGCAGCGCGGCCTCCAGCGTGATGAGCGCTGCTTCCTCGCTGAGGTGGCGCAGGAAACAAAGGATCAGCGACGCGTCGATGCCATATTGCTTGCGCGCGTCGGCGCAGGCGCGCGCCAGGCCTTCGATCACGACGCCGATCGGCACGCCGCGGTCGGTGTGGGTCTGCGGATCGAAAAACAGTTCGGCGTGAATCACGTTGTCGGCCGCGGCGCGGGCGAAGTAGGCCATCGCCATCGCGTGGAAATCGGCTTCGTGCAGCAGCACGCTGGCGCCGGCGTAGTAGATGTCGAGAAAGCTCTGCAGGTCTGAGAAGTCATAGGCCGCGCGCAGCGCCTCGACCGACGGGTAGGCCAGCGCAACGCCGTTGCGCTGCGCCAGCGCAAAGATCAGCTCGGGCTCGAGCGAGCCCTCGATGTGGATGTGCAACTCGGCCTTGGGGGCCGATCGCAGCAGCGCAGGCAGCGCGCTGCGCGGGATGGCGTCGAAGTCGATCATGGAAGTACTCCAGGCTGGTCAAACGCGGGGGTTCACAAGCAAGAAAGCCGCCCCTCGAAGGGGCGGCTTTCTTGGCGGCGTAGCGAGCGGGTCTCAGGCTAGGCGCACGGCGCACAGGAACCGGAACGTAGCAGCGCTACGTGAGGATTCCGAGCACCGCGCAACGACGCATGAGCCCCGCGCAGTAGCCGCGACAACCATCACTTCTCCCCGGGGACCTTGCCTTCGACACCCTTGACATAGAACTTGATCCCGCCGAGAAACTCATCATCCGCCGTCTTGTCCTTCTCCAGCACCACCTTGCCGGCGTTGTTGGTGATCGGACCCTTCCAGATCACGAAGCTGCCGTCCTTCAGGCCTGCCTTGACTGCCTCGACCTTGGTCTTGACCGCAGCCGGCACGTCCTCGGCGATCGAGACGAAATCGATCGCACCTTCCTTGACGCCCCACCAGCTTTTCCCAGTGGCCCACTTGCCGTCCAGCGCGTCCTGGGTGGACTTGATGTAGTACGGCGCCCAGTTGATCACCGCCGAGCCCAGGTGGGCCTTGGGACCGTAAGCCGTCATGTCGCTGTCCCAACCGAAGGCGCGTTTGCCCTTGTCCTGCGCGGTCTTGAGCACCGCGGGAGAGTCGGTGTTCTGCATCAGCACGTCGGCGCCGCCGTTGATCAGCGCGGTGGCAGCTTCGGTTTCCTTCGGCGGGTCGAACCACTTGTTGACCCACACGACCTTGGTCTTGACCTTGGGATTGACGCTCTGCGCGCCCAGCGTGAACGAGTTGATGTTGCGGATCACCTCGGGAATCGGCACCGATCCGACGACGCCGAGCACGTTGGTCTTGGTCATGCCGCCGGCGATCACGCCGGCCATGTAAGCACCCTCGTAGGTGCGGCTGTCGTAGGTGCGCAGGTTCTCAGCCGTCTTGTAGCCGGTGGCATGCTCGAACTTGACGTCCTTGGCCTCGGCAGCAGTCTTGAGCATCGGCTCCATGTAGCCGAAAGTGGTGCCGAAGATCAGCTTGTTGCCTTGACCAACCATGTCGCGCAACACCCGTTCGGCGTCGGCCGACTCAGGCACGTTCTCGACAAAGCTGGTGACGATCTTGTCGCCCATTTCCTTTTCGAGCGCCTTGCGAGCGTTGTCGTGCGCAAAGGTCCAGCCACCGTCGCCGACCGGGCCGATGTAGGCGAAGGCCACCTTCAGCGGCGCCGGCTTGGACGCAGCAGCGGAGGCCGGTGCCGCAGCGGATGCAGGCGCTGCGGGTGCGGCCTCTTGCTTTTTGCCGCAACCCACCAGGGCGGCGGTGGCTGCCAAGGTGGACCAGCCAGCGAGCTTGAGCAGGGATCGCTTCGATGTGAGCGTCATGGTTTCTCCAGGTTTTGAAACAGATGCAGGAACGGAACAAAAATCAGGCAGGCGCAAATTATGGGCCCGATGCTCTAGCCTGCTCGCGCAGCAGGCTGCAAGCGACGCGGGCACCTCATCCGCCGGGAAAAAATGCCTTGCCCAAAGAGGCTGGCATGTTGACCCGGATCCAGGTCGGGTTGCGTGAGATCAGCACCAACACGACGATGGTGGCGAGATAGGGCAGCATCGACAGCCATTGGCTGGCAATCTGGACCCCTTCACCCTGCAGGTGGAACTGCAGCATCGTGACGCCGCCGAACAGGTAAGCACCCAGCAGGATGCGTGCCGGCCGCCAAGTGGCGAAAGTGGTCAGCGCCAACGCGATCCAGCCCTTGCCCGCGATCATGCCCTCGACCCACAGCGGCGTGTAAATCACCGAGATGTAGGCGCCGCTCAGGCCACACAGCGCGCCGCCAGCCACCACCGCAGCCAGCCGAATGCGTCGCACCGGGTAGCCCAGCGCATGCGCTGATTCAGGCGACTCGCCCACCGCCCGCAGCACCAAGCCTGCGCGCGAGCGGTACAGGAACCAAGACAGTGCGAACACGCCCAGAACCGTGAGATAGACCATCGGGTGCTGCTTGAACAAGGCTGGGCCGAAAAACGGGATATCGGCCAAGCCAGGGATCTCGAAGCGCATCCGGTCGCCGATCTTCTCCTGGGTGTACCGGATGCCGACGAAGGCCGAAAATCCGGCGCCGAACAGGCTCAGCGCCAGCCCGGTGGCGTACTGGTTGGTGTTGAGCCAGATCACCAGCAGCCCGAACACGGCCGCCAACACGCCGCCCGCGGCCATGCCGGCGCCAAAGGCCAGCACATCGCTGCCGGTGTGCACGGCGGTGGCGAAACCGGCGATCGCGGCCACCAGCATCAAGCCCTCGGCACCGAGGTTCAGGACACCGGCACGCTCGTTGATCAGCAGGCCGAGGCCGGCAATCGCCAGCACCGTGCCGGCGTTGAGCGTGGCGGCGATCAGCAAGGCCAATGCATCCATGTCATGCCCTCCTGACGCGGTAGTGGATCAGCGTGTCGCAGGCCAGCAGCGCGAACAGCAGCAGGCCCTGGAACACCCCGGTGATCGATTTGGGCAGGCCCAGCCGCGACTGCGCCAACTCACCGCCGATGAAGAACATGCTCATCAGGATGGCCGAGAACACCACCCCCACCGGGTGCAGCCGACCGACAAAGGCGACGATGATCGCGGCGAAGCCGTAACCGGCTGGCACATGCGGCGTGAGCTGGCCCAGCGGCCCGGCCGCCTCCAGCCCACCGGCCAAGCCGGCCAGCCCACCCGACAGCAACAGCGCCAGCCACAGCATGCGGCGCGACGAGAAGCCGGCGTAACGTGCCGCCGCCGGCGCCAGGCCGCCCACCTGCAGCTGGAAACCAGCATAGGTTCGGAACAACAGGATCCAGCTCAAGGCCACCGCCACGAGAGAGATCAGCACCCCGATGTTGGCGCGTGAGCCTTCAATCAGCTTGGGAATTCGGGTCACGGCGTCGAAGCTGACCGTCTGCGGAAAGTTGTAGCCATTGGGGTCTTTCCAGGGCCCATAGACCAGCCAACCCAGCACCAGCTCGGCGACATAGACCAGCATCAGGCTGACCAGGATCTCGCTCGCGTTGAAGCGGTCGCGCAGCAGCGCGACGATGCCAGCCCAAACCATGCCGCCCAACGCGCCGGCGGCCAGGATCGCCACCACGATCCAGCGCGAGCTCTGCGGCCCGGCCAGCATCGCCACACCGCCGGCGAAGATCGCCCCGAGAATGAACTGGCCCTCAGCGCCGATATTCCAGACGTTGCTGCGATAACAGATCGACAACCCGAGTGCGATCAGCGCCAGCGGCGTCGCCTTGATCGCGATTTCGCTCCAGGCGTAGCCGCTGCGTATAGGCTCGACGAAGAACATCTGCAGGCCGCGCAGTGGATCTTTGCCGAGCGCGACAAACAGCAAGACCCCGAGCAGCACGGTGATCGCGAGCGCGATCAGCGGCGAGGCGATAACCATCGCCTGTGAAGGTTGCGGCCGCGCCTCAAGCTTGAGCATGGCCGACCCCTGACGTGCCGGCCGAGCCAGCGTCCCACAACCCGCTCATCCGCTCGCCGATCATCGCCACCGTGGCTTCGGCCACCGGCACGCTGGGCGAGACGCGGCCCTGGGCTATCACCAGCAAGCGGTCGCTGATTTCGAACAATTCTTCCAGTTCCTCGCTGACCACCAGCAGCGCGCAGCCCTCGTCGCGCAGCTTGAGCAAGGCACCGCGGATCTGCGCTGCCGCGCCGACGTCGACGCCCCAGGTCGGCTGCGAGACGACCAACAGCTTGGGGCCTGCATCGATCTCGCGGCCGACGATGAACTTCTGGAGGTTGCCGCCCGACAGGCTCTTGGCCACCGCGTCCGGGCCACCGGCCTGGACCTTGAACGATGCGATCAGCTTGGCAGCCAGTTGACGCACTGCCGCGGTGTGGATCCAGCCGCTGCGAGACACTGTTTCAGTGCGGCTGAGCAAGGTGTTCTGCGCCAGGCTCATGCTCGGCACGGCACCGCGCCCCAGCCGCTCCTCGGGTACGAAGTGCAGGCCGAGGAGGCGGCGTTTTCGAGGCGAAGCCTGGGCGATGTCCTGGCCAAACAGCGTGATCGAGCCCGGCGACGCGCGCGGGTCCTCACCGGAAATAGCGGCCATCAACTCCTGCTGGCCATTGCCCGACACCCCTGCGACGCCAACGATCTCCCCTGCGCGCACCTCGAAGTCGATCGCGGCCAAGGCCGTGCCGAAAGGATTCTGCTTGGCCAGCGAGAGTCCGCGCAGCGCCAACACCACAGCCCCAGGCTGGGCTGGACGGTGCGCGAGTTCGGGCGGCTCGGCACCGATCATCAAGCGCGACAGGCTGGCGTTGGTCTCGCGCGTCGGGTCGACCTCGCCGGTCACCCGTCCTGCGCGCAGCACCGTGCAGTGGTGACACAGCTCACGGATCTCGTCGAGCTTGTGGCTGATGTAGAGGATAGAGCAACCCTTGGCAGCGAGTTGGCGCAGCGTGACGAACAGCTTGTCGACCGCCTGTGGCGTCAGCACCGAGGTCGGCTCGTCAAGGATCAGCAAAGCGGGGTCGGTCAACAGCGCGCGGACGATCTCGACGCGCTGGCGTTCGCCGACCGAAAGCGTGTGCACCGGACGCAGCGGATCGACCTCCAGGCCGTATTCGCCCGAGACATCACGGATGCGCGCGATCACCTCGGCCAGCGCCATGCCCTTGCCCAGACCGAGCCAAACATTCTCGGCAGCGGTCAAGGTGTCGAACAACGAGAAATGCTGAAACACCATCGCGATGCCCAACGCGCGCGCCTGCTGCGGGTTGGCGATCTGTACCTCACGGCCGTTCCAGCAGATCTGGCCCTCGTCAGGCCGTACCGCGCCGTAGATGATCTTCATCAGCGTGCTCTTGCCGGCGCCGTTCTCGCCCAGCACCGCATGAATTTGGCCAGCGGCGACGCCCAGCGACACACGGTCGTTGGCGCGCACGGCGGGGTACTGCTTGCTGATGCCCGTCAGTTCGAGTCTGAGCATGGGTTTCTCTTGGTCAGTCTTTGAGGTATCGACGCACACCGCCGACCCAGGATTCGACAAGGTTACGCTCATCGCCCAGCATCATCCAGGCGAACACCCGCTCATGCAACTCGCGGGCCAGGCCGTCGCGGCGAAGCGCCACCGGGCCGACGGCCCAGTCCCACAGGCAGGCATCGGCCATCAGTCCGGGCTCGAACGAGCCGATCTCATGGCCTAACTGCAAGGCCTGCGCAGCGCCACGGGTGGCCGCATGCAGCAAAGCCCAGGCGCTGAGCCTTTGGCCCGCCATCGCCTGCAACTTGTAGCCGTCGGCCAGGTTGCGCAGCATCGCCAGCGACGTGCCGCCACCGACATCGGACGCCAGGCTGACGTTGACGCCTTGCTCGGCTGCCTGCCGCCAGCCAAAAAGCCCGCTGCCCAGGAACAGGTTGGACGATGGGCAGAAAGCGATCTGCGCGCCGGTCTGGTGCAGCAAGCGGCGGTCGGCGTCGTCGAGCCAGATGCCATGCGCCAGCACCGATCGCTCGGTCAGCAGCCCGTGGCCGGCGTAGACATCGAGGTAGCTGCGAGCCTCGGGAAACAGCTCGGCAATCCAGGCCACCTCGGCCCGGTTTTCGGCGACATGGGTTTGCAGGTAGACACCGGGATGATCGGCCAGCAGCCGGCCGGCCATTGCCAGCTGCGCCGGGCTGCTGGTCACTGCGAAGCGCGGCGTCACCGCGTAGGCCAGCCGACCGACGCCATGCCAGCGAGCTATCAACGCGCGGCAATCGCGCTCTGCCTGAACCACATCGTCTCGCAGCGCCTCGGGCGCGTGCCGGTCCATCAGCACCTTGCCGGTGACCAGGCGCATGCCGCGCTCGCGCGCAGCCTCGAACAAGGCCTCGGTGCTGGCCAGGTGCACGGTCGGAAAGACCACCGCCGACGTGCTGCCATGGGCCAGCAAGGCGTCGAGGAACAGCGCCGCCGCGGCTTGCGCGAAAGCCGGGTCGGCATGCCTGGCCTCGGCCGGAAAGGTGTAGCGCTCAAGCCAGTCCAAGAGCTCGGTGCCCCAGGAGGCGATCACGTCGAGCTGCGGGCTGTGGACATGGGTGTCGATGAAACCAGGCATCAGCAGCTGGCCGTTGCGGTCGAGCTTGAGCCAGTCGTCGCCCGGCGCCTCGGGCTGCACCGCAGCGATCCGGCCAGCGGCGTCGATCAGCAGCCAGTGCGCCGGGCGCCAGCGAACCGCCGGGCTGTGCGGGTCGGCCAGGCCGGGGTCGGCCCGGAAGTCGAGCAGGTCGGCGAGGATCGCCGTGGGCACAGCTGCCGCCCGAGCTCGCACCGACAGGCCGCTCATGCCAGCCCTCCCGCCAGCTCACGCGCCACGTCACGCACCTGCTCGCGCAACCAGCGCACCGCCGGCGAGGCATGGGTCAGGTCGTGCCAGAGCTGGTAATAGGTCAGCGGCGGAAACACCACCGGACAGCGCAGGATGCGAACCGGCAGCTTGCCGATGTAGCGGCTGCAGAACTGGCGGCCGGTGGTCAGCACCAGGCTGGTGCGGGCGACCATCGCCGGCGCCAAGCCGAAGTGCGGACTGCGGACGACGATGCGGCGCTGCAAGCCCTGGGCTTGGAGGTGCTCGTCGACGACGCCGACACCGCCGGCGTGCAGCGGCGTCGGCGCGATGTGCTCGCTGGCGAGATAGCGCTCAACAGTCCATTGGCGCGGGTTGCGCAGCGCTGAGTGGCTCTGCGACACCAGGCAGACGATCTCGTCGCTGACCAGGCGGCCCAGGTGCAGCTCTTCCGGCGGCGCCAACCAGTTGCCGACCACCAGATCGACCTCGCCGCGAGCCAAGTGGCCGCGGTAGTCGTAGTCACGGGTCAGCGGCAGCAAGTCCAGTGTCACGCCTGGCGCCTGTGCCCTCACCCGCGCGACCAATTCGGGCAGGAACAGCGGGTCGAGGTAATCGCTGGCGGCGATGCGCCAGGTTTGAGACGCCGCAGCCGGCAAGAAAACCTGGGCAGCGGCATGGCCTCCGAACAGCGCTTGCGCGCCCTGCAGCACCTGGGACGCCGCCGGCAGCAGTGACAAAGCCACCGCGGTGGGCGACATGCCACCGCCGGCTCGCACCAGCAAGGGGTCGCCGATCAGGCCACGCAGGCGCTTGAGCTGGGCCGACAGTGCCGGCTGGCTGGTTTGAAGCTTGAGGGCTGCGCGCGAGACACTGCGCTCGGTGATCAAGGTATGGAAAGCCCGAATGAGTGAGAGCTCGATCTTGTCCAAAGCCAAGGCTGTAGTCATAACAAATTTCTGATAACAATTATCAGTCTAAATGCATACCACGGCTGCGCGGAGGCGCTACCTTACGGGTATGTCCCAAGCCGCCTCGCCTGCACGACCGATTCGCTTTGTTCACCGCGGCGAGACCTTGTCGGTGCAAGGTCTCGAATCCACCACCTCGGTGCTGAACTGGCTGCGCGAGCACGCCGGCTGCACCGGCACCAAAGAGGGCTGCAACGAGGGCGATTGCGGTGCCTGCACCGTGCTGGTCGGCGAGCTGCAGGCCGACGACAGCGTCAGCTTCAAGCCGGTCAACAGCTGCATACAGTTCCTGCCCACGCTCGACGGCAAGGTCTTGGTCACGGTCGAAGACCTGGGTGGACGCCACCCGGCCCAGCAAGCGATGGTGGCTTGCCACGGTTCGCAATGCGGCTTCTGCACGCCGGGCTTCGTGATGTCGCTCGCGGCCTGCCACGATCGCCATCGCGCTGCAGGCACCCAAGCCACCCGACAACAACTGGCCGACGACTTGTCGGGCAATTTGTGTCGCTGCACCGGTTACCGGCCGATCCTCGACGCCGGCGAACACATGTTCACACTGAAGGCCGGCGAGGCGAAGCCACTCGCCGATGCGTCCACTGTTGCGGCACTGAAGGCGCTGCGCGGCGACGCTGCGCTGCAGTTCAACGCACCCACACCCTTCCACGCGCCGCGCAGCCTGGACGACCTGGCCGCGCTGTGCGCCGCCAAGCCCGGCGCGCGCTTGCTGGCGGGCGGCACCGATGTGGCGCTGTGGGTGAACAAGCAGTTCCGCAAGCTGGGTGAAATCATCTACCTCGGCGAGGTGGCCGAGCTCAAGACGATAGAACTCGCCAAGGGCTGGCTGACGATAGGCGCCGGCGCTTCGTTGGAGGCGGCTTGGGCAGCGCTGGCCAGACATTGGCCTGACAGCCGCGAGATGGGTTTGCGTTTCGCCTCGCTGCCGGTGCGCGAGGTCGGCACGATGGGCGGCAACATCGCCAACGGCTCGCCGATCGGCGACAGCGCACCGGTGTTGATCGCATTGGGCGCCGAGATCTCGCTGCGGCTCGGCGACCGGCGGCGCACGATGCCGCTGCAGGACTTCTACCTCGACTACCTGCGCAACCGGCTTGAGCCCGGCGAGTTCGTTCAAGCGCTGCGACTGCCGCTGCCCGGGCCGGACCAGGCGCAGAGGGAGACACTGAGGGTCTACAAACTCAGCAAACGCCACGACTGCGACATCTCCGGGCTGGCCGCCGGGCTCTGGCTGAAGTTCGAGGACGACCGGGTGGTCGATGCACGCTTCGCGTTCGGCGGCATGGCGGCCATCGTCAGGCGCGCCGCTGGGGCCGAAGCCGCGGTGCGAGGCCAGCTTTGGACCGAGACCACGGTGCGGTCAGCGATGCGGGCGCTGGACGCCGATTTCCAGCCACTGTCCGACCTGCGCGCCAGCGCCAGCTACCGCCGCCGCACCGCGCGCAATCTGCTGCAGCGGCTGTGGCTGGAGACACGGGCCGACGCGCCGCTGCCAGCCGACCAGGTGTCGGTGTGGAGCGCCGCATGAGCGCCGCCCGGCCCACCCAATCGCCACCGACACCGGCACCGACGCCGCTGGCACTGGCCAGCGCCGAGGCCCACAGGCATGCCACCGGCGCGCGCGTCGGCATCAGCCTGCCGCATGAATCGGCGCACCTGCATGTCGCCGGCGCCGCGCCCTACATCGACGACCTGCCCGAGTTGGCCGGCACGCTGCATGCCGCGCTCGGCCTGTCGCCGGCCGCGCATGGCCGGCTGCTGGCGATCGACCTGGCGCTGCTGCGGGCCCAGCCCGGCGTGGTGGCGGTCTTCACCGCAGCAGACTTCCCCGGCCCCAACGATTGCGGGCCCATCGTCCACGACGACCCCATCCTGGCAGAGGGCAGCGTGCGCCATGTCGGCCAGCCGGTGTTCGCGGTGGTTGCCCAGACCCGCGACGCCGCCCGTCGGGCCGCCGCGCTGGCCGGCCAGGCGCTGCGCATAGACCTCTTGCCGGCGCTGCTGACCGCACTCGACGCCCATGCGGCGCAGCAGTACGTGGTGCCGCCCATGCACCTGGCGCGCGGCGATGCCGACGCCGCACTGGAGGCCGCGCCGCACCGGCTGCAAGGCAGCTTCGCGCTCGGCGGGCAGGAGCAGTTCTACCTTGAGGGCCAGATCAGCTACGCCCTGCCGCAGGAAGACGGCGGCCTGCTGCTGCACTGCAGCACCCAGCACCCGAGCGAGATGCAGCACCTGGTAGCCAACGCGCTGCAACTCGCCTCGCACCAGGTGCAGGTGCAGTGCCGGCGCATGGGCGGCGGCTTCGGCGGCAAGGAAAGCCAGAGCGCGTTGTTCGCCTGCGTCGCCGCGCTGGCCGCGCACAAGTTGCAGCGGCCGGTCAAGCTGCGGCCAGACCGCGACGACGACTTCGCGGTCACCGGCCGCCGCCACGGCTTCGACTTCGCTTGGGACGTGGGCTTCGACGACATCGGCCGCATCCTGGGCGTGACGGTCGACATGGTGGCCAACGCCGGCCATTCGGCCGACCTGTCGCCGCCGGTGATGACGCGCGCGCTGTGCCATTTCGACAACGCCTACTGGCTGCCCGCAGTGACGATGCACGGCTATTGCGCGAAGACCAACACCCAGAGCAACACCGCCTTCCGCGGCTTCGGCGGGCCGCAGGGCGCGCTGGCGATCGAGTTGATCCTCGACAGTGTGGCGCGCCGACTGGGCGCCGACCCGCTGGCGGTACGTCGCGCCAATTTCTACGCCGGCGCACCGTGCAACGTCACACCATACGAGCAGGTGGTCGAGGACAACATCCTGCCGCCGCTGGTCGATCAGTTGGCACGGCAAGCCGACTACGCCGCCCGGCGCGCGGCGATCGCCGCCTACAACGCCGCCAGCCCGGTGCTCAAGCGCGGCATCGCGCTGACGCCGGTCAAGTTCGGCATCTCGTTCAACGTCGCCCACTTCAACCAGGCCGGCGCGCTGGTGCATGTCTACGCCGACGGGTCGGTGCTGGTCAACCATGGCGGCACCGAGATGGGCCAGGGCCTGAACACCAAGGTGGCGCAGGTGGTGGCGCATGAGCTGGGGCTGGATTTTGACCGCGTGCGGGTCAGCGCCACCGACACGCAGAAAGTGGCCAACAGCTCGGCCACCGCGGCGTCCACCGGCGCCGACCTGAACGGCAAGGCCGCACAAGACGCGGCGCGCCAGATCCGCGAGCGCCTGGCGGCCTGGTGGGCGCTGCAGCAGGGTGTGGCCGCAGCCGCACTGCAGTTTGCCAACGGCTGGGTCAGCGCCGGCGCGCAGGGCCCGCGCATCGCCTTCGGCGAGTTGGTGATGCAGGCCTACCAGGCCCGCATCCAGCTCTGGAGCGACGGTTTCTACGCCACCCCCGGCCTGCACTGGGACCGGACCCGGCTCAAGGGCAAGCCCTTCCAATACTTCGCCTACGGCGCGGCCTGCAGCGAGGTGGTGGTCGACACGCTGAGCGGCGAGCACAAGGTCTTGCGAGCCGACCTGCTACACGACGTCGGCCAGTCCTTGAACCCGGCGATAGACATCGGCCAGATCGAAGGCGCGTTCATCCAGGGCATGGGCTGGCTGACGATGGAGGAACTCTGGTGGCAGCCCTTGGACGGGTCGCGCAACAGCGGCAAGCTGATGACCCACGCCCCCAGCACCTACAAGATCCCGACCGCCAACGATGTGCCGGCGCATTTCGACACCCGGCTGTACGACGCCCCCAACCAAGCCGACACCATCCACCGCAGCAAGGCGGTGGGCGAGCCGCCGCTGCTGCTGGCGTTCTCGGTGTTTCTGGCGATACGCGATGCGGTGTCGGCTATCAGTGACCACCGCGTCGACCCGCCGCTGCGCGCACCGGCCACGCCCGAGGCGGTGCTGGACGCGATCGACGTGGTCGAAGCATCAAGACCGGCTGCGACGTGATCCTGCCGCCCGACCCCAGGTCACTGGCCCAGCAATGGCTGGACCAGGGCCGGCCGGCGATGCTGGTGCAGGTGATCGCCAGCCGAGGCTCGGTGCCGCGCGAGGCCGGCACAAAGATGCTGGTGAGCGCCGACGCGGTGGCGGGCACGATCGGTGGCGGCCAGTTGGAGCTCCAGGCCATCGCTGCCGCGCGAGCCCTGTTGTCCACCGGGCAATCCGGGCCTGTAGACCATCACTTCGCGCTCGGCCCGACGCTGGGCCAGTGCTGCGGCGGTGCGCTGGACTTGCGGACCGAGCGGCTCGACGCGATCGCGCTGGCAACCTGGCCTGAAGTGCCAGCGCTGTTCACGCTTCAGCTCTACGGCGCAGGCCATGTCGGCCGGGCCATCGTGCAACTGCTCCAGACCTTGGCCTGCCGAGTGCAGTGGATTGACGAGCGCGAAGCCGAATTTCCGGCTGAGGCCTCGGCGCCTCACATCGAACGCCTGTGCGTCGAGTCGGTCCAGGCCGAAGTGCGCGATGCGCCGCCGGGTGCCTTCTACCTCGTGCTCACCCACAGCCATGCACTCGATCTGGCGATCACCGAAGCGGTGCTGCGGCGCGGTGACTTCGGCTATCTCGGGCTGATCGGCTCAACCACCAAGCGGGCGAAATTCCTTCGCCGCTTCGAACAGCGAGGCATTGCCGACGAGGTCATCGCGCGACTGACCTGCCCGATCGGTGTGCCGGGCATCGCCGGCAAACAACCGGAGGTGATTGCGCTGGCTGTGGTCGCGCAGTTGCTGCAGCAGGCCAGCCAACCCCAGTGACCGGCAAGCCGCCGGTCAGGACTGCGCCAAGCGCGCCAGTGCTGGCGGGTCGAGCACTCGCACGTTGTAGCCGCTGACCTCGATCACGCCTTGCCGGCTGAAGCTGCGCATCAGGCGAGACAAGGTCTCGGGCGTGATGGCCAACTGCGATGCCACGTCGCGCTTGCGCTCATGCAGCCTGACCATCGCTTGGCCTGCAACATCGGACGCCGGCTCGCAGCGTCGGTGCAGCCACTGCGCCAACCTGGCCGGCGCGTCCTTGTGCATCAGCTCATGGGTATTGACCGCCAGCGCTTGCACCTCGCGTGCCAGACCCTGGATCAAGCGCTGCGCCAAGCCCGGAAACCGCGCCAGTCGCGCTTCCAAGGCTTCGCAGGGGAACTCGATCACGCTCGCCGGGCCCAGCGCCTGGGCGTCCATCGAGTGCGGTTCAGCCAACCAGGCTGAACTCAGGTCCAGCCAGGCCGGGCCTCGAACGATGCGTTCGGTACGGAAGATGCCATCCGAGGTGCGAAAACCCAGCGCAACCTCGCCGCAGCGCAAGGCCACCAGCGTGCTGGCCGCCTTGCTGCGACTGAGAACACTCTGACCTTGCGACACCTGACGGGTCTGGGCCATGCCCTCCAAGGCTTTTAGCTCGTCATCATCCAAAGCCGCGCCGCCAAGCAGGGCCCCCCACAGCGCCGCATCGACAGAGCCCACGGGAGGGGTTCGATCGTGTGTGGACGCTGCCAGATCGATAGGGCGGTGAGCACCAGCGCGATCGGGCAACAGCGCCAGTGGGACAGGATAAGGATGTTCCATGCGATGGCGAGGCCTGTGTCAGGCGTGAGCAACGGGTTGGATGGCGATCACCCGGGAAGCCTCGACTGTCGGCCAGGCCCGGCCAGACCGTCTTGCGATGGATCAACGCTGTACCAGCGCCAGCAGCCCGCCCGATCCCACGCTCATATCGCCCAAGGTCCGAGCCAGGCCAATCCGCGCGAAAGTCTGCCGTTCTGGCGCCCGGCGAGATCGACCACCTCGCTGGGTCCGGTGCTGGAGCGCCCAGCGCTACAACACCAGCAGCGCTCGAAAATCGTTGACGTTGGTATAGGTCGGACCGGTCACCACCAAATCGCCCAGCGCGGCGAAATGGCCGTAAGCGTCATGGCGCGACAGGCTGTGGTCGAGCGACAGCGACAGCGCCGCGCTGCGGGCCAGTGTGTCGGGGCTGACCAAAGCGCCGGCGTTGTCTTCGACGCCGTCGATGCCGTCGGTGTCTGCCGCCAATGCCCAGACGCCAGCCTGGGCTTGCAGCGCCAGCGCGCAGCCGAGGAGGAATTCACCCGCACGCCCACCCCGACCCAGCGACTGGCCGGGCAGCTGGCGTACTGTGACGGTGGTCTCGCCACCGGACAGGATCACGCAGGGCGCAGCGAAAGGCGTGCCGCGCCGCGCCACTGCGCGCGCCAGCGCGGCGTGCATACGGCCGATGTCACGCGATTCGCCCTCGATCTCGTCGGACAGAATGTACGCAGCCACACCAGCCGACCGCGCCAGCGCGGCAGCCGCTTCCAGACTGGCCTGAGGCGTGGCGATGACACGGGCATGGTGGCCGTCCAGCCGAGGGTCACCCGGCTTGGGCGTCTCGAAAACGCCGCTCTCCAGACCCTCGCGGGCAGCCGGCGGCAATTCGATGCGGTAGCGGTCGATGATCGCCAGCGCGTCAGCGCAACTGCTGGCGTCGGCCACGGTCGGGCCGCTCGCGATCACGCCCAAGTCGTCGCCAGGGACATCCGAGATCGCCAGCGTCAGCAACTGTGCCGGTGCACACAGCGCCGCCAGCCGTCCACCCTTGATCGCCGAGAGGTGCTTGCGAACGCAGTTCATCTCGCCGATCGCCGCACCGCTGGCCAGCAAGGCGCGGTTGACCGCCTGCTTGTCAGCCAGCGTCAGGCCTGGCGCAGGCAGCGACAGCAGCGAGGAGCCGCCGCCCGAGATCAGCGCGATCACCAGGTCGTCCGCGCTCAATCCCTGCACCATCGAGAGCAAGCGTTCGGCTGCGTCACGGCCTGCAGCATCAGGCACCGGGTGGGCGGCCTCGACCACCTCGATGCGACCAGGCTTGGCGCGCCAGGCCTCGGGCACATGGCCATAGCGGGTCACCACCAGACCGGACAAGGGCGCGTCGGCCGGCCAGAGCGCGTCGAGCGCGGCGGCCATCGCACCACCCGCCTTGCCGGCGCCGATCACCAGCGTGCGGCCGCGCGGCGGCGCGGGCAGTTGGCCCGCCAGCACCTGTGACGGCTGAGCACGGGCGACTGCGGCGTCGAACAGCGCGCGCAGAAAGGCGCGCGGGTCGCTTGGATCAGGGGCAACAGTGCTCATCGGCAGGGATTCCAGCGTATTTCAACTCAACAAGGCGGCACGGCAAGCCGGCAAATCACAGGGCTTGCCGGTCACACCCCGGCCACCTCGTGGGCAGCCATCAGTTCGAGCGCCTTGACCAGCGCCGAATGGTCGAGCTGGTCCCAGCCCTGCGCAGCACAGGTCTGCATCAACTGCGCGGCATTGGCCGTCTGCGGCAGCGCCATGTCCATCGCCTTGGCACCCTGCAGCGCCAGGTTCAGGTCCTTCTGGTGCAGCGCGATGCGGAAACCCGGGTTGAAGGTCCGCTTGATCATGCGCTCGCCGTGGACCTCTAGGATTCGGCTGGCCGCAAAGCCACCCATCAGCGCTTGGCGCACCTTGACCGGGTCGGCACCGGCCTTGCTGGCAAACAGCAGGGCCTCGCCTACCGCGGCGATGTTGAGCGCGACGATGATCTGGTTGGCCACCTTGGTGGTCTGGCCGTCGCCGTTGCCGCCGACCAGCGTGATGTTCTTGCCCATCAACTCAAACAGTGGCTTGACGCGATCGAACACCAGGTCCGGCCCGCCGACCATGATGGTTAGGCTGCCGGCCTTGGCGCCGACCTCGCCGCCCGAGACAGGCGCATCGAGGTAGTCACAGCCCAGCGCGTTGATCCTGGCGGCGAACGCCTTGGTCTCGATCGGCGAGATGCTGCTCATGTCGACCACGGTCTTGCCGGCAGCCAGTCCGGCGGCCACACCGTTCTCGCCAAACAGCACTTGCGCGACGTCGGGCGTGTCGGGCAGCATCAGGAAGACGATGTCGGCCTGCTCGGCGACTTGACGCGCGCTGGCGCAGACGGTCGCGCCGGCCAACTCGGCCGCCACCTTGCTGCGGGTGTTGACGAACAGCTTGTGCCCGGCCTTGAGCAGGTGGCCCGCCATCGGCGCACCCATGATGCCCAGGCCGACGAAGCCCAGCTTGAGTTGGTTTGAGGTCATGGCAGGTCCTTGAGGTGGCGAGGGAAGCCGTCCGGTGGATGGTGGCTTTTCAGGGTTTCGGGGGAGTACCAGCGATGGTAGCGATCGGTGGATTTGGGGCAGCCACCAGACGATCCGTCGCCAAGATCAGCAAGATGTCCGGGACAGGCCGCAAGCAGCCATCGGCATCCAGACATGGAATCGTACACCGTCAGCCAAGACAAGAAAGGTAGCGCTGTCATCCTCCTAGAATGTGCCATGAAACAAGTTCCACCCCGGCGCGGCCGGCGCGGCAGCGGCGCCGTGACGCTGCACGATGTGGCCAAGCTTGCCGGCGTGGCGCCGATCACCGCCTCGCGCGCCCTGAACAAGCCGGAGCAGGTATCCGACGAGGTGCGCAAGAAAGTCGGTGAGGCTGTTGCACGCATCGGCTATGTGCCCAACCTGCTGGCCGGCGGCCTGGCATCGACCCGCAGCAAACTGGTCGCGGCCGTCGTCCCGACGATCTCGGGCCCGGTGTTTCTGGAGACGGTCCAGGCCTTGACCGAGGCCTTGGCCGAACACGGCTACCAACTGATGCTGGGCCAAGCCGCCTATGTGGGGTCACGAGAGGACGCGTTGCTGGAGGCCATCATCGGGCGCCGCCCCGATGGCATCGTGCTGACAGGCATCATGCATTCGGCTGAGGGCCGCCGAAGGCTGCTGGCATCGGGCATCCCGGTGGTCGAGACCTGGGACCTGACCCCAACACCGATCGACATGCTGGTCGGTTTCTCCCATGTGGAGGTGGGCCGCGCAGTGGCCGAATTCCTGCACACCAAGGGGCGACGCAGATTCGCGGTGGTGGCCGGCGACGACGAGCGCGCCACTCGCCGCCTGGGGGCTTTTCAGGCCGCAGCCCTGGGCCTGGGCCTGCCGCCGGTGCAGGCGATCGTCGTGCCCGCGCCGACCACGCTCAAGAGCGGCCGCAGCGCGCTGGCCGAATTGATGGATGGCGGACCCAAGATTGACGCGGTGTTTTGCAGCTCCGACCTGTTGGCGCTGGGCGTGCTGACCGAAGCGCAAGCCCGAAGCATCGCGGTGCCCGAACGTCTGGCCATCGTCGGCTTCGGCGACCTCGAGTTCGCAGCCGATCTGCACCCGGCGCTGACCACGGTGCACATCAACGGCACAGCGATCGGCCGTCAGGCTGCGCAGTTCATCGTCGACCGCGCAGAAGGCCACCCCATCGGGCAGTCCGTGATCGACATCGGCTTCTCGATCGTCGATCGCCAGAGCACCTGACCGGGAAAACACCGAGCATCAGATGCAACACGGAGAGGCTTGGTAGCGCTATCATTTCAAGCGAAAATGGTAGCGCTATCTTTCGGAAAGCGCCCTCCGCCCATCAAATCTGGAATGCCCATGAAAGAGCTGTTGATGACTCTGTGCTTGGCGCTGACCGCGGCCAGTGGCGCTCAAGCCCAGGTTTGGCCCACCAAGCCAGTGACTTTGTTGGTGCCGTTCCCGCCAGGAGGGTCGACCGACTTGACATCCTCCCTGCCCTAAAGGGCCGGGATTCCCTCTGCAGGGGCTGCATGTCCGCAGCCGGCTCTGAACCTAGACAGGATATTGCGAGCGGCGTTCACATCACGATCATGCAAGGCCTCACACCCCAAGCAGGTCCATTGCCTTATTGCAAGACCTTCGAGCCCTTTCGGTCCCCCGACCAAACCACAGTCGGAACAGGTCTGCGTAGAGAACTTCTCACTCACTTCTTCAAACCATGCGCCATGCCTAACGGCCTTGTACGCGAGT